>NZ_FMCI01000010.1 GCF_900091845.1 Streptomyces sp. SolWspMP-5a-2 | reverse complement strand
AGGACATACACGAAGCGTTCCTCAAACTCGCCTGCTGCCTGATCACCCACCGACAACTCGACTCATTATGTTAGGCGTTGTAAGCTGGCCCGGAGTACCGTCCAAGCCGATCAGTGACGCGGCACGCCCGGTACACCCGACATGGCTGGCGCCCGTCCGCGCCCCGACTCAACTAATGGTCGGGGCGCCGAGCTAATCGCACCCCGGGGCGACCCGACCATCACAACGCGACCGGGCTGGCCCTCGACGAACTCGTCGTGCTGTCGGTCTACTTCAAGACCTACGTCTCCGAACTCCTGCGCGGCAACCGCCGCTGCCCCTGCTGGGGTATCACCTGCAGGGTGACGAAGGCCACGGACAAGGACATCCCGCTCACTCCGCTGCTATGGCTGTGGGATCGCAGCAGCGCCGGAAGCACGCACGGACCGCGCCTGGATCAGCAGCCGCATCAGCAAGCCCTGCCGGATCGAGGCGATCGCCTTCACCACGAAGGCCCGAAGTGCCCTCCTCAGTCGCCTCCGCTGAGGTCCGCTGCGGCGTCCACCGTGTCCCAAGGGCGACCGTGGCAGTCAGAGGGCGAAGCCTGTGGGTCACCGAGGCGGATGCCGGCCCGTGGCGGGTCCGGAAGAGCAGGACAGGGTCGAAACGACTGTGTCCGATGCAGGGAGGGGCTCACGCACCGGTCTCGATGCCGCCATCCCGCAAGCAAGGCGCCCGACCGGAGAAGCTCACATCAGGCGCCTGGCTGTGCACCTAGGAGAACCCGAGCCTCTGTGCCGAGTGCGAGATGAGGAGGATCTTCGTCTGCTGTGGCACGCAGTCACACCCAAGCCGACCAAGGAAAAGCAGTTGATGCGGCTCGATGGCGGGGGTGGTCCCGGCGTGGTCCGTCGGCTTGCGCAACGTGTTACTGCCGGCCGGGGCCCCTCGGACCGGCTCTGTGATCGGCGGTACGACGAGCCGGATTCCGCCGAAGGCATCCGCCGCGCGCGCCGAGCACGGCCGACGGGTTCAGATGTCAGGACGGCGGGTGGCGGAAAGGCGGCATATTCCTGCGATTCATCCTTTCATCTGCGTAATAGCCGGATCCGCTGTCAAGCAGGACGAAAGTATCCACACGGTCTCCAGTCGAACGATTTTGATCCAGCTTCCACTCGAAGGAATGCGATTGATTTCAGATCAATCACGATTTGAATGTTCAGGTCTCGAGCTCGTGCGGCCTTGAAATCATGGCACTCATGAATATGCTTGAAGAGTTCCGGAAGCGTGCCGGTGAGTGCAATATGCCGGATAAATCAATCGAATACTGGGTGGGAATCGCGCGCCCCTGCCTCTGCCTGAGAACCGACGGGGAGGGCCCAGTCGTCGGGTATTTCGGCGGTAGGCCGGCACTGCCGAAGTCGGTCGCATGGCCTGCGGGCCACGCTCACCTGGCTTCGCTCGACCTCGCTTCCATCCCGAAGGGGGCTACTGACCTCGATCTTCCGGCGGAGGGCACATTGGTGTTCATGGCTGTGCCGGGTTTAGCTTCCGGTGCGGGGCGCGTGATTTATGCACCGACAGGCGTGGCGCTCACCGAGGCAGAGCCGCCCGGTGACGGTGTCTCGGAGTACGCCCGCACTCCCCTCCATGGTGTCCCGGACTGGAGTATGCCAGAGTCCGCCTACCGCAGTCCGCGCTACCTGGAAGACGGCCAGCGGGACGACGAAGACCTCTTCGAAGAGATCGTGTGGGAGCTTGAGGGCCCGAACAGCTTGCTGATCCTCGGCGGCTTCGGCGTTTCGAACACCGGAGGTCTCGGTGTGCCCATAGGAGAGCATGAGGAACTGCTGGCCGAGTTCTTCCTACAGGAGAACGAGGTCGGCGAGGACTTCGAAACTGACTACACCACAGTTTTCTACGGAGCCGCACGAGACGATCTCACCGCCCGCAACTTCGACGCGGCCTGGATGGCGACCGACTTCCATGGGTAATCGCCACAACCCCAGGCAAGAGAGGAGCCGGATTTGGAACAATCAATGACGTTTTCTCCGTAGTGTTCATTTCCAGATTCCATTGAGGACTAGGACGACGCGGGCGATGTCGCCGATCTGGCTCGAGCTACTGGTGACACACTGCAGGATGAGCCGGCCAATGATTGGGCTCGGCGTCGGCGCGTTCACCGAGGGCTCGGATGCCCTGGATCAACTGGGTTCTGGTGCGCGTGTCCGTGTTACCAAAGCCTCGCGTGGTCGCGGTTACCGAGTCCATTCCGGCCACTCGTAGGTGTGACTTTCTCGCTACGACTCGGGAATGAGTGATGCGAAGTGGTCAGCAGGGTTCGCAGCTGAACACAGGTGAGCTTGGCGGTCTGCTGCGCGGTCGGTGCCGCGGCAGAGGAGAACGTGGGCGATCAGGTGGAAGATCCCTCCGCGTCGGTGGCCCACAGCGACCAGGAAGAATGTTCGCCAGCACCAGGGCGTCCAGATGGTCCGACTTCTTGCGCGCGACGGTCCGGCGATCGCAGCAGCGGGCCGTGGCCATGAGGTTGATCGCATACACAGGGCGGACGGTCTCACGCAAGTGCGGCGACCAGCAGACCGTGCGAGGTCTCCATGGCCACCGGGACGGGGTTCCTGCGGTGTCGCTGCGGTCGGCGAGCCTCTGGAGAAGCTGGTTCAAGCCTTGAGCGCACCCGGCGCATCAACACCAGCAAAGCCGTCATCCGGTGGTCGATGACCACCCTCATGAGCCGCCACCTGGCCGCCCACCATCGGCAGCGCCCTGCCCCAGCACAGACAGCATGAATCTGCCCGGCTTCGTCTCGACCAGCCAGCCCCGTTCCACCAGCCGTTTCAGCCAGGCCCGTGCTCCTTCGACGCGGGAGACGGACGCGCCGTCCCAGCCCGGCACCACCGCTACCCGCCGGGCACCCAGCCCATCGGCTCCCGCCTCCAGGACGGCGGCCATCAACGCTTGGTAGTCCGCCGACAGATCCTCGGCACCGACCGCGCTCTCCCGGTGCGGCACCGCACGTCGCGGCCCGACCGGCTTCCTCCGCAACATTCCGACAGCCACCACCGCAGGCGCTTCCTCCTCAGCCAACCCCTCCCGATACTGCTCCAGACCGATCACCCGGCGCCTGAGCACCTCTTCTGCATCCGCACCTCCTACTCCGCCCGAGCTGACCCCGACGAGCTGGTCAACGCCGACATCAGACGGAGCCTGCCCATACACAGCCGTACCGCGGCCTGAATCAGCTCGCCGCCGGGACCCGCCGTTTCTTCCACCGCCGTCAAAGCCAGCCGCACACCCTGCGGCTACTGCGGCGGCCCACATGCCCGCTACAGCCTCGAATAGTACCCTTCGAGTTCGAATTAATCGGCGAAGAAGTTTTACTCACTAGCGCTTATATACCTGCCTGGCCACTTGGGATCTTCGCTCTGCCGTTCATCAAGATTCACACTTACACCAAAAGGCTCAAGGGCCTCCCTCAAGCGGCACATCATCGAAGCGGAGAGGAAGTGGTGACGCAAATCTATTTCCCGGAGGTGAGCCAAGGGCTGGCCGGACAACAGTGAAAATGCGCCTTCATCACTCAAATTTCCGAGACCTAGGCCAAGTGAATCCAGGCGGGCAACTACAGCAGAGCTTGAAACCGCTTTAGCGATATCATCCTGCTTGTCTGAATTCAATATTCCCATGTGACGCAAAGAAGGGAAGGCTGTCCCGTTCAGCAAGGGCTCGAGGTCGACTTCCGTGGCGGTGCGGCCGTAAAACTCGCTCCCCATCCATAGATCAAGATAATTCAAATTAGGAAATTCGCACCGAAAGAGGCCATCTAGCACCTCGCGCGGCATCCCTCCGTTTTCCAGGCGAAGTACCTTGAGACCGTCATGGCGAATCGGGGTTATTTTAAGGCTAGAGCCACCACGGTTATCGATCGCCTCCAAGCCGGCCGCACCCCTTACGCCCAACTCCTGCAATCGAGGAAAGGCTGACAGGATCGGGCTGATGTTACCTTGCTCTATCCACGACAGCTCTGCGAGGGCAGGTTCCACATCCGCAAGATAGAGTGCCCGTAGATTAGGGAGTCGATCTGCGTGCCCTGAGAGCAGTTCAGCCACCCCATCTGGACCTATACCGCGAAGGTCGTCAGGGAAATAGAATCCGTACCCCAAGGAGAGTGCATAAACTTTACTCACGTCCACATACCTGATAAATGCCTCCCATACTTCCTCTGCCGATAGGTCGTCCCAGGGGATGATTTCCGCTTCGAGTCTCCATGCCACTTCATTAGGGCAAATCAAATTCTCTTCGGCCCTCCGGGGATCGAAGACGCGGATTGGCAATTTATGAAACTCCGCCAGTAGCCCTATGCTCAAAGCTGAACAACTCTCTTGAATGTTTGAATTCGACGGATCGCTTGGACGGTCAACTGGTGGATGTTACTACAGAATCATAGGCAGGCGTATCTGCATGTCGGTGAATGCCACCAAATTGGGGACTAGCGGCGACTGAAAGAATGAGGTAGATAGTTACCATCTATCGCATCCAGGGCAGAATTTAAGCGTTTGTTCCGCTGTGCATATATTGCTATGGATCGGACCGGATGAGCTGTGGGTATGTCTGGAGCCGCCGCTGCAACATGGCACATCAGCTCTTTACGGGGATCCCGCAGCGGCATCTGGGTTGCCTGACTGCGGAGTTGGCGGCGCCGCGGCAGGCCGGCCTTGAAGGGCGCTTTCATGCTGCGGGGAGGCGGAATCCGCAGGCGGGCCGGGGGCGTTCGGCGACCGGCCGTCGGGGGACTGCCCGAAGGGGCCCACCCCCTGTCGTGTACCGGTACGGGCGGCAACGGCAGCAGCTGTGGCGATCTCCTGGCCCGCACCGATAACAACGGTTAACACAA
>NZ_FMCI01000136.1 GCF_900091845.1 Streptomyces sp. SolWspMP-5a-2 | reverse complement strand
CGGCACCGGCCGACGGGACCGACCCGGCCGACGACGCCGACCGGGCGGACGGGACCGGGGAGAAGCCCCCGGCGGCCGAGGGACACGCGCGCGCGACCGGCGCGGCCCCGGCCAGGAAGTCGGCCGGTCACTTCGTGGCGCCGACCGCCGTGGCCGTCGTCCCGGGCAGCCCCGCGCGGCGCCCGTCGGTCGAGGGCGGGTTCGACTTCTTCGGTACGAAGGCCGAGGACGCCGAGGGTGCCGAGGCCGCCGGGACCGCCGGGGACGGCGAGGCCGCCGGGCACGCCGAGGGCGCCGGGGAGCGCGCGGCGGTGGCGCGCAACGAGGACCTCGCCGATGTCGTCGGGCCGGAGGCGCTCGCGCTGCACAAGGCCGAGGCGGAGTCCGCGTTCAAGCCCGCCGACGAGAAGGCGCGCGGTGTCGGCCAGGTCATCGACCTGACCGCGCACGACGAGACGGAGCACATCGATCTCGACGGGCTGCGCAGCGCCGTCTCCTGACGGGGCGTCGTACGGGTCACCGGAGGGGCGCGCACGGAAGGGTCCGTGCGCGCCCCTCCGGCGTGCGCGGGGTGCGCCGGTGGCCGCCTGACGGGCGCTCCCGGCCGGTGCTCACGGCGTGTTGCCGCGCAGCAGCGCCGTCGCCGCGCGGGTGGCACGGGTGGCGACGTCCTCGGACGAGAGGCGGGAGCGGGTCAGGAAGCCGTCCGTGTCCAGGGTGACGTAGCCGTGGGCCAGGACGAAGAGCTGTTCGAGCAGGGGCAGCGCCCGGGACGGGTCGGGGTGGCCCGCCTGCCGGGCGAGGTCGAGCAGCAGCGTCATCAGGTTCCGGCCCGCGCGGGCGACGTCGGCGTCGCGCAGCGGCCGCAGCTCGGGGGCGAAGATCACGTCGAGGCCGGCGCCGCGGTCGGACACGTGGCGCACGTAGGCCCCCGCGGTGGCCGCGAGCCTGTCGACCGGGTCGGGGCCCGCCGAGCGGGCGGCGCTCTCCATGGACCGGGTGAGTTCGTCGGCGGCCTGTGCCGCGACGACGGCGAGCAGCGCGTCGCGGCTGGCGAAGTGGCGGTACGGGGCGGCCGTGCTCACCCCGAGCCTGCGGGCGAGTTCGGCGACGGAGAAACCGGCCAGGCCCGCCTCGGAGAGCAGCACGAAGCTCTCGGCGATCAGCGCCGGCCGGAGCTGCCCCCGGGCGGGGCGCCCGCTCCTCGTCCCGGCTGCTGCCTCCGTCACGCGGTTCACCGTCCTTGACCACAAGTAAGAGGCCACTTACTTTAGAAGTGATAGCCCTCTTACTTCTACCCCCGGAGGCCGGGCGTGACAGGGATCGACGGCAAGGTGGTGGCCATCACGGGCGCGGGCAGCGGGATCGGCGAGGCGAGCGCGCTGCTCCTCGCGTCGCGCGGCGCGAAGCTCGTCCTCGGAGCGCGCCGGGGCGACCGGCTGGAGGCGCTCGCCGCCCGCATCGAGGCCGCGGGCGGCACGGCCGCCTGGACGACGACGGACGTGCGCCGCCGCGAGGACCTCGCGGACCTCGTGGCGTGCGCCCGCGACCGGTACGGCGCGCTCGACGTCCTGGTCAGCAACGCCGGGGTCGGCCCCATCTCGCCGTTCGACGAGCTGCGGGTCGAGGACTGGGACCAGATGATCGACGTCAACTTCCGCGGTGTGCTGCACGGGATCGCGGCGGCGCTCCCCGTCTTCCGCGCACAGGGCAGGGGGCAGTTCGTCAACGTCGTCTCGACCGCCGGGCTGCGCATCGTGCCGAACCAGGCCGTCTACGCGGCGACCAAGAACGCGGTCCGCACCGTCTCGGAGGGGCTGCGCCAGGAGGCCGGGCCCGACCTGCGGGTCACCGTCGTCTCGCCCGGCTACGTGGCGACGGAGTTCGCCGACTCGATCACCAGCCCCGACATCAGGTCGCAGGTCCGGGCGGTCGACTTCGCCCTCTCCCCGGACGACATCGCCCGCGCCGTCGCCTTCGCGATCGAGCAGCCGCCGAACGTCGACGTCGGCGACATCGTCGTCCGCCCCACCGCGCAGGGCTGACGGCCGGGCGGACTCCTCGGGCACGCCCGCCGCCGTCGCCGTGGGCTTCGCCGATCCGGGCGGGACGGTGCGTGCGGTCCGGCGCGCTAGGCGGACATCCAGCGGTCGGGGCGGGCGTCGCGGCGGCCGGTGCGGGATCGTTCCGCCTGGGTGCGGAGGAGTTCCGCGGCCTCGTCGGCGTCCCGCAGGCGGGCGGTGAGGGTCTTGCCCGCCCCGGTGTCCATGTGGACGTCCGCGAGCCGCCACAGCCGCCGCCAGGGCCCCTGGGTGACCCGTACGCTCTGCACCTTCGCGTGCGGCACCAGTGCCAGGCTGCCGCGCAGCAGCCCGTGCCGGGTGGCGAACACCGCGTCGGAGACCGCGATCCCCTGCCCACGCCACCACAGCGGAACGTTCCGCCCGGCCCGGCGCGGCGGCCGGGACAGCTCCGCGCGCGCGGGCACCGCCACCCCCGGCAGCACCCGCGCGACGACGGCCACGGCGACCTCGCGCGGGGCGACCGGCACCAGCACCGGGTTGGACGACCCGGCCACGTCCAGCTCCACCCGCACCCAGCCGAGCCTGCGCCACAGCAGCGGCTCCACGATCCGCACGGTCTGCACCCGGCCGGGCGGCACGGTCTCGTGGACGCGGTCCAGGAGCCCGCGGTCGATGCGCAGCCCGTCGGGCGACTCGCCGACCGTCCAGTCGTACTCGGCGACGAACCGGCCCACGCTGCTCGCGCCCGCCGTGCCCAGCAGCGGCAGCGCGGTCGCCAGGACCGTCCACACGTTCCCGGTCGCCAGCCACAGCAGCGGCGGCACGACCAGCGCGGCGGCCAGCGACGCCCAGGTGGCGCCGGTCAGCAGCAGGGAGACCGCGAGGTCACGCGGGGGCGTGCGAAGGATCTCGCGCGCGGGCGCCTCGCCGACCTCGTGCGCCGTCTCGGGCGCGAAACCGGCGGCGCGCGCCAGGAGTTCGGCGCGCAGGGCCCGCGCCTCGTCCGCCCCCAGGAAGGCCAGCTCGTCCTTCTTGGCGGCGCCTATGACGTCCAGCTTCAGCTTGGCGACGCCCGCCACGCGCGCGAGGAGCGGCTGCGTGACGTCGATGGCCTGGACGCGTTCGAGACGGATGTGCGCGGTGCGCCGGAAGAACAGCCCCGTCCTGATGCGCAGTTCGGACTCGGTCACCGCGAAGTGGGTGAACCACCAGCTCAGGAAGCCGTACAGGGCGGCGGCCGGGACCAGCACGGCGAGCGCCGTCAACAGCGTGGTGGTGGTCAGCCGGGTCAGCTGGCGCTGCGCCTGGTCCGGGTCGTGCAGCGCCCAGCCGATGAGCACGGCCACCGGCGCCCAGGCCCGCCGCAGCGGGGTCACCGGGTGCAGCCTGCGCTCGCCCGCGCGCTGCCCGCCGGTGACGGTGTCCGCGACCCCCGGCGTCGTCACAGCCCCGCCGATCGGGCCTCGCCCAGCTCGGTGAGCCGGTCGCGCAGCCGCTCCGCCTCCCGCGGGTCCAGGCCGGGGATGGTCGCGTCGGTCGCCGCGGCGGCGGTGTGCAACTGCACGCTGGCCAGCCCGAAGTGCCGTTCCACCGGGCCCGACGTCACCTCGACGAGCTGCATCCGGCCGTAGGGCACCACCGTCTCGGAGCGCCACAGCACCCCCCGGCTGATCAGCAGGTCGTCGGCGCGCTCGGCGTACCGCCAGGACCGCCAGTTGCGGCCGAGCAGCGTCCACCCCCAGGCCATCAGCGCCAGCGGGAGCAGCGCGAACGCGGCCCAGCCGGGTCCGGCGAGCAGACCGGGCAGCAGCCCCGCGGCGACGGCGAGGAGCCCCAGCCACACCACCAGCAGCAGCCGCCGCATGCGCAGCAGCCCCGGCGGCAGTCCCGTCCAGCCCGGCGCGTCCGTCCCCGCCCGCGCCCCGCCCGTGTCCCGCGCGCTCCCCGTCTCCATGGGGCCAGCGTACGTAGGGGAGACTGGTTCCATGACTCCTACGACGGAGACGACGGTCGGCATCGGCGGCGCCGCGGAGAGCACCGACATGGTGCTCAACATCGGCCCCCAGCACCCCTCCACGCACGGTGTGCTGCGGCTGCGGCTGGTGCTCGACGGCGAGCGCATCGCGCGCGCGGAGCCGGTGATCGGGTACATGCACCGGGGCGCGGAGAAGCTGTTCGAGGCCCGCGACTACCGGCAGATCATCATGCTCGCCAACCGCCACGACTGGCTGTCGGCCTTCTCCAACGAGCTGGGCGTGGTCCTCGCCGTGGAGCGGATGCTCGGCATGGAGGTGCCGCCGCGCGCGGTGTGGACGCGCACGCTGCTCGCCGAGCTGAACCGGGTCCTCAACCACCTGATGTTCCTCGGCTCCTACCCGCTGGAACTCGGCGGGATCACCCCGGTCTTCCACGCCTTCCGGGAGCGGGAGGTCCTCCAGAACGTCATGGAGGAGGTGTCGGGCGGCCGGATGCACTACATGTTCAACCGGGTCGGCGGCCTCAAGGAGGACCTGCCGCTGGGCTGGACGTCCCGCGCGCGTGCCGCCGTCGCCGACGTCCGCTCGCGCATGGACGTCTACGACGACCTGGTGCTCGGCAACGAGATCTTCCGGGGGCGCACGCGGGGCGTGGGCGTCCTCTCCCCGCAGGCCGTGCACGCCTACGGGGTGAGCGGGCCCATCGCGCGCGCCTCCGGCGTCGACCTCGACCTGCGCCGCGACGAGCCGTACCTCGCCTATCCGCAGCTGGGGGACACCCTGCGGGTCGCCGGGCGGACCGAGGGCGACTGCCTGGCCCGCTTCGAGGTGCTCCTGGAGCAGACCCACACCGCGCTCGACCTCGCCGACGCCTGTCTCGACCGGATCGCGGACCTCCCGCCGGGGCCGATCAACCAGCGGCTGCCGAAGGTCCTGAAGGCACCCGAGGGCCACACCTACGCGTGGACCGAGAACCCGCTCGGCATCAACGGCTACTACCTCGTCAGCCGGGGCGAGAAGACCCCGTACCGGCTGAAGCTGCGCTCGGCGTCGTACAACAACATCCAGGCGCTCGCGGAGCTGCTGCCGGGGACGCTGGTGTCGGACATGGTGGCGATCCTCGGGTCGCTGTTCTTCGTGGTCGGCGACATCGACAAGTAGCCGGGGCGCCGACCGTGATCGGCCGCGGGCCGGGGCGGGGCGTCGGCGGTCGGTCGGGCGGGCGTGCGGCGGGTCGTCAGGGACCGGGGTCGCAGGGCGGCGGGGACGTCGGCAGGCGGTCGGGCGGGCGGCGGGTCGTCAGGGTTCCGGGTCGAGCAGGAGGGGCGCGGCCGGGACGGCGACGGGTTGCAGCAGCCAGCCGAAGTCGCCCAGGCCGCCGGGGGCGGTCAGCTCGGCCGCGGCCCCGGCGGACGCGAGGGCGCGGACGTACGCGGCGGGGTGTTCCAAGGCGAGCGCGAGCGGGGGGCGCGCGCCGTCCACGCCGAGGGCGCGGAGCGCGTCGCGCTGGCGCAGGAGCCGGGGCGCGGGGAGCGGCCGGGACGAGGTCCCGGCCGGGGCAGCGGCGCAGGCGTCCAGGGCCACATGGGCGGTGAGGTCGCAGGACCCGTCCGGCACCGGCGCCGTCCCGCGGCCGTCGCGGAAGCCGGTCAGGGTGCCGAACGGGGGGCGCGCGTCCAGGGCGTGCGCGTAGTCGACGGCGACCGCGAGACCGCGCTCCAGGGTGCCGACCGCGGACGCCCAGGCCAGGTCCCTCGGCAGCCCGATCTCCGCCCGCAGCCCGGCCTCCGGCGCCGGCGGCCACCAGCGCGCCAGCCACCGGGCGTCGTCGCCCGCGACCGGCTCCCCGAGGCGTTCGGCGCCGTCCGCGCGCACCAGCACCCGCCGGGGGACGCCCGCCGCGTCGGTCTCGGCGACGTCGACGGGGACGTTGTCCAGCCATTCGTTGGCGAAGAGGAGCCCGGTGGCGCCGGGGGGCGGCTCGGCGCGCCAGTGGATCCGGGTGTCCAGATCGGGCGGCCGGGCGGCCCGTTCCACCGCGTGCACCCGGGTGCGGGCGGCGACCTCGGCGGGCAGCGCGGCCAGCACCCCGGCGGCGAGTTCGCCCCGGCCCGCCGCCATGTCGACGAAGTCCAGGACCGGGGGGTTGCCGAGGACGCCGTCGACCCGGCACAGCAGCCTCGCCACGGCCCCGGCGAAGAGCGGCGACGCGTGCACCGACGTACGGAAGTGCCCGGCGGGCCCCTCGGCCCGGTGGTAGAAACCGCCGGGCCCGTACAGCGCCTCCTCGGCCGCGACCCGCCAGCCCCGCCACGGACCACGCGACGCGGCCGTCCCGCCGGTCACCGGCTCCGCCGTCCCGTCGTCGCCGGGCTGCACCGTCCCGTCGGTCACGGACCCGGCCGTCCCGTCGTCACCGGGTTCCACCGTCCCGTCGGTCACGGGGCCGGGCCAGGTGGTCTCTCCATCCACGTGGGTGACGGAACCCGGTCGACGGACGGGCGGGTGGATCGGTGATGTCCCTGGCCGCCGCCCCGGTCCTGTCGGCCGGCTCACCGGCTGCGCCGGGCGGGGGCGAGTGAGTCGAGTCCGGCGCCGATGAGCCGGGCCGCGCGTTCGACGTCGGCGCTGACCGCGTCGTGCAGTTCCTCGGAGGTCCGGGCTCCCCGCAGGTGCCTGCGCAGCGCCTGGAACTGGACGGGCCACAGCGCCAGCAGGGCGGCCGCAGCGATCTGCGGTTCAGGATCGTCCGGGCTCGTCCCGGTGCGCCTTGCCAGGATCTCGGCGGCCGCGGCGACCTGTCGGTCGGTCATGTCGCGCTGATAGGCCCGCAGGGACGGGGTGGATCCGATCAGCCTGCCGAAACGGAGGAGAACGGCCTTGGCCTGGGTCCAGTCGTCCTGCGCCGCCAGCCAGGACGTGAGGCCCGCCAGTTGGCCGGACAGGATCTCCCGCGTCGCCTCGACCGGCGACAGGTCCGGATCGGCCAGTGTGGTCCGCAGGGAGTCCAACGTGGTCTCGCCCAGGTCCAGGACGAGGGATTCCTTGGTGGGGAAGTAGTTGAACACGGTCTTCTCCGACACCCCGCAGGCGTCGGCGATCTCGGAGACACGCACCGCGTCGAAGCCCCGATCCATGAACAGCTCGGTGGCCGTGTCGGACAGCCGCTGCCGCAGGAGCCGCTTCTTGCGCTCCCGCAGCCCCTCGGCCGCAGGCTCCTCCTCGCGGTGCCGCAAGGCCGTCCAGTCCACGGTGCGCGTGCTCATCACCGAAGCATAGTCCGGCCGGCCTGCGTTTTTCTGCTACTGTAAATTTACAGTGACTGAAAAGTCAGGTTCGGACGCGCCCACTCCCGAGGAGCCCTCCATGAGCGCCATCCACATCGTCCGCGCGTACCCGCACCCGCCGCAGAAGGTCTGGCGCGCGGTCACCGACCCGGAGCTGATCCCGCTGTGGACGGCCACCGGCGCCGGCGCTCGGCCGGAGGGCTTCGCCACCGCGGTCGGCACCACGTTCAGGTTCGTCGCGAAGCCGAAGCCCGGCTGGAGCGGCGTCGTGGTGTGCGAGGTGCTGGAGGTGCGCGAGCCTTCGCTGCTGCGCTACTCGTGGCAGGACGAAGGGGGCGGCGAGGTGACCGAGGTCGCCTACCGGCTCGAACCGCACGGCGATGGAACGCGCTTCACCTACGACCACACCGGTTTCCACGGCCTCGGGGGCTTCCTCATGGCCAAGATCCTCGGTTCCGTCCGCACCAGGATGCTCACCACGGGCCTGCCCGCCGTGCTGAACGGCCTCGACGGCCCCTGCGCGCCGCACCCCGGAAGCCCCCGCGCCACCTGACGGCCGGGTCGCGGGGAACGGCGCCTCCACCTTGGGGAGTACGCGCGCGGGATGCGGATCGACCCTCCGGTTGACCCCTGCACGCATTCCGCTTCCCTACGCTGGGTCACGTGCAGCGCCTCTATGACTACCTCCGCAGACACCCGACCGGGGTCGACACCTTCTGGGCCGTCGTCCTGTTCGGGCTGTCGGTCGCGGGGGAGGCCGTGCGGGTGGAGGGGCGGGGCACCGACCTGCCGCTCCTCGTCGTGCCGGTCTCGCTGCTGCTCTGCCTGGTCATCGCGCTGCGGCGCCGTGCCCCCGAGAAGATGCTGCTGCTGTCGATCGCGATCGGCGCGGCGCAGGTCGTGACGGACGTCGCGCCGGGGCCCGCCGACTTCGCGCTGCTGGTCATCACCTACACCGTCGCGGCGACCGGCGCCCGCTGGGCCTCGCGCACGGCGCTCGCCCTCGGTCTGTTCGCCGCGCCCCTCGCCCAACTGCGCTGGCCCAACGAGCAGACGAGCTTCCTCGGCAACGTGGCGATCATGGTCTTCCAGGCCGTGCCGTTCGCGCTCGCCTGGGTGCTCGGCGACTCCATCCGCACCCGCCGCGCCTACTTCGCCCAGCTTGAGGAGCGCGCCGCCCGCCTGGAGAAGGAGCGCGAGGCGCAGGCCAAGGTCGCCGTCGCCGCCGAACGCGCCCGTATCGCCCGGGAGCTGCACGACGTCGTCGCCCACAACGTCTCCGTGATGGTGGTCCAGGCCGACGGCGCCGCCTACGTCCTGGACGCCGCCCCCGACCAGGCGAAGAAGGCCCTGGAGACGATCTCGTCCACCGGCAGGCAGGCCCTCGCCGAGATGCGCCGCCTGCTGGGCGTGCTGCGCACCGGCGAGCACCAGGAGGCGGGCGAGTACGTGCCGCAGCCCGACGTCGAGCAGATGGGCGAGCTGATCGAGCAGTGCCGCACCTCGGGCCTGCCCGTCGACTTCCGGGTCGAGGGCACCCCGCGCCCGCTGCCCAGCGGCGTCGAGCTGACCGCGTACCGCATCGTGCAGGAGGCGCTCACCAACACCCGCAAGCACGGCGGCCCGAACACCGGCGCGAGCGTCCGGCTGGTCTACTTCGACGACGGCCTCGGGCTGCTCGTCGAGGACGACGGCAAGGGCGCCCCGCACGAGCTGTACGAGGAGGGCGGCCCCGACGGGCAGGGCCACGGCCT
Source organism: Streptomyces sp. SolWspMP-5a-2 (assembly GCF_900091845.1). Lineage (GTDB taxonomy): Bacteria > Actinomycetota > Actinomycetes > Streptomycetales > Streptomycetaceae > Streptomyces > Streptomyces doudnae. The sequence goes on along the minus strand of NZ_FMCI01000136.1, from coordinate 9,424 downwards.
GATCGGCATGCGCGAGCGGGTCGGTATGGTCGGCGGCACGCTGGACGCGGGCCCGCGACCGGGCGGAGGATTCCGGATCAGCGCCCTGCTGCCGCTCAAACCCGCGCACTGACCCGGTCGCCCGCCCCGGCCGCGTCCGCCACGGACCCGGCGACCACCGCCGACGCCCCCGCAAGAGAACGGAAGAAGCCGCGATGACGATCCGCGTGATGCTCGTGGACGACCAGGTGCTGCTGCGCACCGGATTCCGGATGGTGCTCGCCGCGCAGCCGGACATGGAGGTCGTCGCCGAGGCCGGGGACGGCGTCGAGGCCCTCCAGGTGCTGGCGGCCACCGCCGTCGACGTCGTCCTCATGGACGTCCGGATGCCGAAGCTCGACGGCGTGGAGACCACCCGGCGCATCTGCCAGCAGCCGGAGCCGCCCAAGGTGCTCATCCTCACCACCTTCGACCTCGACGAGTACGCGTTCTCCGGGCTCAAGGCGGGCGCCTCCGGGTTCATGCTCAAGGATGTGCCGCCCGGCGAACTCCTCACCGCGATCCGCTCCGTGCACAGCGGCGACGCCGTGGTGGCGCCCTCGACCACCCGGCGGCTGCTCGACCGCTTCGCCCCGATGCTGCCCAGCGCGGGCAAGGAGCCCCGGCACAAGGGCCTGGAGCGGCTCACCGAGCGGGAGCGCGAGGTGATGGTCCTCGTCGCGCAGGGCCTGTCCAACGGCGAGATCGCCGCGCACCTCGTCCTCTCCGAGGCCACCGTGAAGACCCACGTGGGCCGCATCCTCACCAAGCTGGGCCTGCGCGACCGCGTCCAGGTGGTGGTCCTCGCCTACGAGACCGGCCTGGTGCGCGCCGGGGGACACGGCTGAGGGGGCGCCCTCAGCGCAGGATGCCCTCCAGGAAGTCGCTGCCCAGCCTCGCCACCACCGTCACGTCGAGCTGGTGCAGGACGTACCGGCCACGGCGCCGGGTGGTCAGCAGGCCCGCCCTCTTCAGCACGCCCAGGTGCCGGGATATCTCGGGCGCCGTCATGCCGTGCGCCCTGGCCAGCTCGCTCGTCGTGTACGCGCTGCGGGCCAGGTGACGGCAGATCCGCATCCGCACCGGGTGGGACAGCGCCGTCATCCGCAGCGCCAGCTGATCGACCGACGGCGGCGACGTCAGCTCGGGGGAGCCGACCGGGTAGTGCAGCACCGGCTGCCAGCCGTAGCGGTGCAGCACGCTCAGATGCGGCCACCCCATGCTGGTCGGGATCAGCAGCAGCCCGCCGTCCCCCGTGCTGGTGCGGCCCCCGCCGAGCTTGTCGACGGTGATGCGGGTCCCGCACTCGTCCACCGCGGCGGCCGGGGAGACCGCCGCCAGCGCCTCCGCGATCCCCCTGCGGCGCAGCAGGTCCGTCTTGTGCCGGGCGTCCGCCGCGAGCTGGTGGCCCAGCCGGGCCCAGGTCTGGGCGTAGAACGCCTCGTCGCAGTCCTCCACGAACTGGCGGAACCACGCCCTGATGCGCGGGGGGTCGGTGAGCAGCCGCTCGCTGAAGCGGACCTGGCGCGGCCCGCGCGCGGCGGCCAGCTCCAGCGCCCGCCGCCGCAGCCCGGGGTCACCGAGCAGCATCGGACCCGGCGAGCCGTACGTCAGCGCGCAGGTGAACTCCAGGGCCGCCTCGACGAACTGCTCGTCGCTCAGCTTGTCCAGCAGGTCGAGGTCCTCGGCGATCGTCGCCCCGGGGAGCGTGGTGCGCCCCGGCACGCCCGCGAACGGCAGGAACAGGTCCGCGAACGTCGTCCGCCAGAGGAAGTCCGCCTCGGTCATCCGGTCGGCCAGGTGCGGGTCGAGGCGGGCCGTCACGCCCGTCGCCCACGCCTGCAGGCCCGGGTGGTGGGCGGGCTCCGACAGGGCGTGCAGCGCCATGCCCAGCTCGGCCAGCGGCGAGGGCACGACGGCGACCCGCTCCGGCCGCAGCCCCGCGATGTCGATGTGCACGCTCATGCCCTCATGGTGCACCCCGCCACCGACAACGCCGTCCCCGGTCGACGGCGCCCGTCAATCGGAGCGGCCCGCCGCCTCCTCGGCGACGCGGGCGACGAAGTCCGCGACGGCCGCCCGCACGTCCTCGCCGCTCCACTCCAGGCCCTCGCCCCGCACGCCGACCTCCGTCACGGCGAGCCCGGGACCGCGCTCGCCCCAGTGGCCGTCGAACAGCAGCGTCCCCGTCTCCTCGGCCTGCCGGACCGCGGCCTCCGCGAGCACGTCGGCGTCGTACGGCAGCCAGACCTGGAACTCGTGGGTGTGCGGGCGCTCGGGGTGGATCCGCGACCAGGGCACCCCGGCCGCCGCGAACCCCTCCCGCAGCGCCTCGGCGACCAGCCGCGCCTGCGCCACGTACCCGGGCAGCCTCGGCAGCTCGTGTTCGAGTCCCGCGAGCGCCGACAGGGCGGTCGGGAACTGCTGGAAGATCTGGCCGCCGTACCGGTGGCGCCAGGTCCGCGCCTCCTCGACCAGCGACGCGGGACCGGCCAGGGCGGCGCCGCCGAAGCCGTCGAGGGACTTGTAGAACGACACGTAGACGCTGTCCGCGAGGTCCGCGATCTCGGGCAGCGGGCGCCCGAAGTGGACGGTGGTCTCCCACAGCCGCGCCCCGTCGAAGTGGACCACCGCGTCCCGCTCCCGGGCCGCCTCCACCAGCTCGGTCAGCTCCCGCCAGGTCGGCAGCACGAACCCGGCGTCCCGCAGCGGCAGTTCCAGCATCAGTGTCCCGAACGGCTCGGGGAACGCCCGCACCTCCCCGGCCGTCGGCAGCCGCGGCTCGGCCGTGATCCGCACCGGGCGCAACCCGCCGACCTGGCTGAGCGCGTCCCGCTCGTGCACCACGGGGTGCGCCAGCGCGTGCAGGGCGACCGCCGGGTTGCCGGTGCGGGACGCCCAGCAGCGCAGCGCCACCTGCTGCGCCATCGTGCCGGACGGGAAGAACGCGGCGGCCTCCGTGCCGAGCAGCGCGGCGACCCGCTCCTCCAGGGCCGCGACGACGCCGTTGCCGTAGACGTCGCCCCGCTCGTCGAGGTCGTACAGGTCACCGGCGTCGGCCAGCGGCGCGAGGCGCTCGCGCAGGGTCTCCAGATGGCCGGGGCGCGCGAGCACGCGCCCGGCGCCCCGGTGCGCGCGCAGCCGCCGCGCGCGCCTGCGCCGTCGCCGCTCGTCGTCCGTGGTCTCCTCGTCCCGCCGCGCCGCGTCGGGTTCCGGCCGGGGTGTCTGCTCGCTCATCCACCGGATCATGCCGTGCGGGCCCCGCGCGGGCATCCGGATTTACCCACAGGCTGTGGACGGCCGGAGCCCCCCGGAACAGATCGCGTTAACATGACGAGAAATCGTCCGGTACCCAGAGCGGACTGGAACGGGAAGGCCACCGTCGCGTGAGTACAGTCCAACCACCAGATCCCCGGGACCGCCCCGCGCGGCTCACCGTCGGCGTCGTCGGCGCCGGCCGGGTGGGCCCCGCGCTCGCCGCGTCCCTCCGGCTCGCCGGGCACCGCCCGGTCGCCGTCTCCGGCGTCTCGGACGCCTCCAGGCGCCGCGCCGCGCACCTGCTGCCCGACGTCCCCCTGGTCACGCCCGCCGAGGTCCTCCAGCGGGCCGACCTGGTCCTGCTCACCGTCCCCGACGACGCCCTGCCCGGCCTCGTCGAAGGGCTCGCCGAGACCGGCGCCGTGCGCCCGGGACAGCTCCTCGCGCACACCTCGGGGCGCTACGGCACCAAGGTCCTGGAACCCGCCCTGCGCGCGGGCGCCCTGCCGCTCGCCCTGCACCCGGCGATGACCTTCACCGGCACCCCCGTGGACGTCCAGCGGCTCGCCGGGTGCTCCTTCGGCGTCACCGCCCCGCAGGAGCTGCGGCTCGCCGCCGAGGCCCTGGTCGTCGAGATGGGCGGCGAACCCGAGTGGATCGCCGAGGAACACCGCCCGCTCTACCACGCGGCCCTCGCCCTCGGCGCCAACCACCTGGTCACCCTGGTCGCGCAGTCCATGGAGCTGCTGCGCGAGGCCGGGGTCGACGCCCCCGACCGGATGCTCGGCCCGCTGCTCGGCGCCGCCCTGGACAACGCCCTGCGCTCCGGCGACGCGGCGCTGACGGGCCCGGTCGCGCGCGGGGACGCCGGGACCGTCGCCGCCCACATCGCCGAACTGCGCGCGCACGCCCCGCGGACCGTCGCCGGGTACCTCGCGATGGCCCGCGCCACCGCCGACCGCGCGCTCGCCCACGGCATGCTCAGGCCCGAACTGGCCGAGGACCTCCTCGGCGTGCTCGCCGACGGCGCGGGACCGCGCCCGACCGGCACCGAGGGGGACGACCGATGACCGCCCTGCTGCGCACCGCCGACGCCCTGCACGCGCGCGCCCGCGCGGGCCGCCGCGCCGTCGTCATGACCATGGGCGCCCTGCACGAGGGCCACGCCACCCTGATCCGCGCCGCGCGCGACCTCGCGGGCGCCGACGGCGAGGTCGTCGTCACCGTCTTCGTGAACCCCCTCCAGTTCGGCGCGGGCGAGGACCTCGACCGCTACCCGCGCACCCTCGACTCCGACCTGGAGATCGCCGGGCGCAGCGGCGCGGACGTCGTCCTCGCGCCCTCCGCCGACGAGGTCTACCCCGGCGGCGCCCCCCAGGTCCGGATCAGCGCCGGTCCGATGGGCGACCGCCTGGAGGGCGCTTCACGGCCCGGCCACTTCGACGGCGTCCTCACCGTCGTCGGCAAGCTGCTGCACCTCACCCGGCCCGACGCCGCCCTCTTCGGCCAGAAGGACGCCCAGCAGGTCGCCCTGGTCCGGCGGATGGTGCGCGACCTCGACTTCGGCATCGACATCGTCGCCGTGCCCACCGTCCGCGAGCCCGACGGACTGGCCCTGTCCAGCCGCAACCGCTTCCTCTCCACCGACGAGCGGCGCACCGCGCTCGCGCTCTCCCGCGCTCTGTTCGCCGGGCGGGACCGGCACGCCGCCCAGGAGGCGCTGCGCGCGCGGGCCCGCGAGACGCACGCCACGCACGCGCGTGCCGAGGCGCTCGGCGCGCTCGGCGAACCCCGCGCCGCGGCCGACGCGCACGCCGTCGCCACCGCCGCGCCGGGCACCGCCTCCGCCGTCCGGACCGCCGCCCGCCAGGTCCTCGACGAGGCCGCCCGGCTCGACCCGCCGCTCGCCCTCGACTACGTCGCGCTGGTCGACCCCGCCGACTTCACCGAGATCGGGGACGGCTTCACCGGCGAGGCCGTCCTCGCCGTCGCGGCCCGGGTCGGCGCCACCCGGCTGATCGACAACCTCCCCCTGACCTTCGGAGCCGCCTCGTGACCAGCACAGGCATACGTCTGCACGCGCCCGCCCCCGGCTGGTCCATCGCCGCGGACGTGGTGGTCGTCGGCTCCGGCGTCGCCGGGCTCACCGCGGCACTGCGCTGCGAGGCGGCCGGGCTGCGCACCGTCGTCGTCACCAAGGCCCGCCTCGACGACGGCTCCACCCGCTGGGCGCAGGGCGGCATCGCCGCCGCCCTCGGCGAGGGCGACACCCCGCAGCAGCACCTGGACGACACCCTGGTCGCGGGCGCGGGCCTGTGCGACGAGGGCGCCGTGCGCCTCCTGGTCACCGAGGGCCCGGACGCCGTGCACCGGCTCATCGACACCGGCGCCCACTTCGACGAGTCCGCCGAGGGCCGCCTGGAACTGACCCGCGAGGGCGGCCACCACCGGCGCCGGATCGCGCACGCGGGCGGCGACGCCACCGGCGCCGAGATCTCCCGGGCGCTCGTCGAGGCGGTCGTCGGACACGGCACCGGCACGGAACGCACCGGACCGCGCGTCATCGAGAACGCGCTCGTCCTCGACCTGCTGACCGACGCCGAGGGCGCCACCGCCGGTGTCTCCCTGCACGTCATGGGCGAGGGCCAGCACGACGGCGTGGGCGCCGTGCACGCCCCCGCGGTGGTCCTCGCCACCGGCGGGATGGGCCAGGTCTTCTCCGCCACCACCAACCCCTCCGTCTCCACCGGGGACGGCGTGGCGCTCGCGCTGCGGGCCGGTGCCGACGTCTCCGACCTGGAGTTCGTGCAGTTCCACCCGACCGTGCTCTTCCTCGGACCCGACGCCGAGGGCCAGCAGCCGCTGGTCTCCGAGGCGGTCCGCGGCGAGGGCGCCCACCTCGTCGACGCCGACGGCGTCCGCTTCATGGTGGGCGCCCACGAACTGGCCGAGCTGGCGCCCCGGGACATCGTCGCCAAGGGCATCACCCGCCGCATGATCGAACAGGGCGCCGCCCACATGTACCTGGACGCCCGGCACTTCGGCGCCGCCATGTGGGAGCAGCGGTTCCCGACGATCCTGGCCGCCTGCCGCGCCCACGGCATCGACCCGGTGACCGAGCCCGTCCCCGTCGCCCCGGCCGCCCACTACGCCTCCGGCGGCGTCCGCACCGACGACCGGGGCCGCACCACCGTGCCCGGCCTCTACGCGTGCGGCGAGGTCGCCTGCACCGGCGTGCACGGCGCGAACCGGCTCGCGTCCAACTCCCTGCTCGAAGGGCTCGTCTACGCCGAGCGGATCGCCGCCGACCTCGCCGCCCGGCACGCCGCCGGCGCTCTCCCCGCGCGCGTGCCCGCCGTCCCCCCGGCCCCCGGCGACCGCCCCGCCCACCCGCTGCTCGCCCCCGAGGCCCGCCTCGCCGTCCAGCGGATCATGTCCGAGGGCGCGGGCGTCCTGCGCTCCGCCGCCTCCCTCGCCCGCGCCGCCGACCAGCTCAGGGACCTGCACACCGAGGCGCGCGTCGCCCTGGAGGAGAACGGCAAGACGGCCGAGCCCGGCGTCGACACCTGGGAGGCCACCAACCTGCTGTCGGTGGCCGCCGTCCTGGTCGAGGCGGCCCGCAGGCGCGAGGAGACCCGCGGCTGCCACTGGCGCGAGGACCACGCCGAGCGCGACGACACCGCCTGGCGCCGCCACATCGTCGTACGGCTGAATCCCGACCGGACGCTGGCCGTACGGACCACGGACACCCCAGACTTCCCCCCGACCCGGCCGTCCCAGCGCCCCCAGGAGCAGTGACAGAAGTGAGCACCCCCGACCTTCCCCTCGTGTCGTCCGGCGGCTGCGGTGACGGCTGTGCCTGCGGCGCGGACGGCGACCCCGAAGCGGGGTACGCCGCGTACCTGGAGTGCGGGCTCGACCCCGCCCTCGCCGACCTGCTGACCGCGGCCGGGCTCGACCCCGTCGAGGTCGAGGACATCGCCAACGTCGCCCTCCAGGAGGACCTCGCGGGCGGGGTCGACGTGACGACCGTCGCGACCATCCCCGAGGAGGCCGTCGCCACCGCCGACTTCACCGCCCGCGAGGCGGGCGTCGTCGCCGGGCTGCGGGTCGCCGAGGCGGTCCTGTCCGTGGTCTGCGAGGACGAGTTCGAGGTCGAGCGGCACGTCGAGGACGGCGACGGCGTGGCCGCGGGCCAGAAGCTCCTGTCGGTCACCGCCCGCACCCGCGACCTGCTCACCGCCGAACGCAGCGCGCTCAACCTGCTGTGCCGCCTGTCCGGCATCGCGACCGCCACGCGCGCGTGGGCGACGGCGCTGGAGGGCACGCGCGCGCGGGTGCGCGACACCCGCAAGACCACGCCCGGCCTGCGCTCCCTGGAGAAGTACGCGGTGCGCTGCGGCGGCGGCGTCAACCACCGCATGTCGCTGTCGGACGCGGCACTGGTCAAGGACAACCACGTGGTCGCCGCGGGCGGGGTCGCGCAGGCCTTCAAGGCCGTCCGCGAGGCGTTCCCCGACCTGGCGATCGAGGTCGAGGTCGACACCCTGCACCAGCTCCGCGAGGTCGTCGACGCGGGCGCCGACCTGATCCTCCTGGACAACTTCACCCCCGGCGAGTGCGAGGAGGCGGTGGCCGTCGTGCACGGCCGCGCCGCCCTGGAGGCGTCCGGCAGGCTGACCCTGGACAACGCCGCCGCGTACGCCGCCACCGGCGTCGACTACCTCGCCGTCGGGGCCCTGACCCACTCCTCGCCGATCCTGGACATCGGCCTCGACCTGCGCGCGGCGGAGTAGCCGCCATGCTGCTCACGATCGACGTAGGCAACACCCACACCACCCTCGGCCTCTTCGACGGCGAGGAGATCGTCGAGCACTGGCGGATCTCCACGGACGCCCGCCGCACCGCCGACGAGCTGGCCGTCCTCCTCCAGGGCCTGATGGGCATGCACCCGATGCTCGGCGAGGAGCTGGGCGACGGCATCGACGGCATCGCCATCTGCGCCACCGTGCCGTCCGTGCTGCACGAGCTGCGCGAGGTCACCCGCCGCTACTACGGCGACGTGCCCGCCGTCCTGGTCGAGCCCGGCGTCAAGACGGGCGTGCCGATCCTCATGGACAACCCGAAGGAGGTCGGCGCCGACCGCATCATCAACGCGGTGGCGGCCGTCGAGCTGTACGGCGGTCCCGCGATCGTCGTCGACTTCGGCACGGCGACCACGTTCGACGCGGTCAGCGCGCGCGGCGAGTACGTCGGCGGGGTGATCTCGCCCGGCATCGAGATCTCCGTCGAGGCGCTCGGCGTGCGCGGCGCCCAGCTCCGCAAGATCGAGGTGGCCCGCCCGCGCAACGTGATCGGCAAGAACACGGTCGAGGCCATGCAGGCGGGCATCGTCTTCGGCTTCGCCGGACAGGTCGACGGCGTGGTCGCGCGGATGGCCCGCGAACTCGCCACCGACCCGGACGAGGTCACGGTGATCGCCACCGGCGGCCTGGCCCCGATGGTGCTGGGCGAGGCCGCGGTGATCGACGAGCACGAGCCCTGGCTGACCCTGATCGGCCTACGGCTGGTCTACGAGCGGAACGTGTCCCGCATGTGACGCGGGGCGGCGCGGCCCGACCGGGTGGCCGGACCACGCCACACCCCACCCGCTATGTCGAGTTTGTCTGATTAGCGCGTATCGTCGGCACATGCCCACGCCATACGGATCCCGCGGCGGCATGGCGTTCGGTGCGGAGGAGCTGCGTGTGCTCCGCCGCGCGCTCGCCCTCGCCCTGAACCCCGCCCCCGCTTCGGCCGAGGACGTCCAGGACTGCCATCGCCTCGCCGAGTCGCTCGACGAGGCCCTGAACGAGGGCCTGCGGCTGCGCGCCTTCCTGGTGGCCGACCTCGCCCGCTACCGCGCCGCGCTGCCCGGCACCGCCGCCGGGTACCTCACCCTGCTGGAGGAGGCGCTGCGCGCGGGGTACCGGCCGGGCGCCGACGACCTCGCCGCCCTGCGGGCGCTGCGCGGCAACCCGGTCGCCGCGGCGCTGCTCGACCACTGCCGGCTGGCGGCCGAGCACGACGTACGGGCCCGTCTCGCGCGCGCCGTGCCCCGCCCGGCCACCGCGCTCGTCCCCGCCTCGCGGGCCCGTCTGACGGCCCT
>NZ_FMCI01000182.1 GCF_900091845.1 Streptomyces sp. SolWspMP-5a-2 | reverse complement strand
GCCGGGGCGAGGGCGGCGACCACTCCCGGCGCGGTGCCCGAGCGGTCGGCGACCAGGGCGAGGGCGCGGCGGCCCGCGACGGTGCCGCGCTGGTCGGCGAGGGCGCCGCGCAGCCCGACGGAGACCTCCAGTTCGGCGCGGGCCCGGTCGAGCTGTCCCTCGCAGAGCGCGAGCACGCCCAACTCGTGGTGGAAGTAGGCCTGTTCCGCCACCTCACCGGCCAGCCTCGCGGCCTCGGCACCGGCCCGCAGCGCGCGTTCCCAGGCGCTCCAGTGCAGCCCGGCGGCGAAGGCGGGGGCGGCGGCGCGGGCCAGCCGGACGGCGACCGGACGTTCCTCGTCCTCGGCGGCCGGGACGGTGTCGGGGACCAGGGCGGCGAGGGCCGCGAGCACCGCGTCGGCCTCGGCGCAGACCCGCTCGGGGGCGACCGAGGGGTGTCCGGCCCACCAGGCGTAGTGCTGGGCGGCGGTGAGCGCGCGCGGCTCGGCCCCGTCGGCGCTCTCGCCGTACCCGGCGGCCTCCAGCTGGGTGAGGACCCCGGCGGCGAGCCGGTAGCGGGAGCCGACCGGCGAGACCAGACCGCAGGCGGCCAGCTCGCCGAGGGCCGCGTCCGCGTGGGTGTCGCCGATCAGCGCGGGCAGGTGCGCCTGGTGGGGCACCTCACCGGCGAGCGCGACGGCGAACCGCAGGGTGTCGCGGGCCGGGCCGCTGAGCCGGGAGGCGAGCAGCGGCGCCGGGGCGGCGGCCTCACCGAGGGACGGCAGCGGGATCGCGGCGGCGTCGTCGGGGTCGAGGTCGGCGGCGTCGGCGGCGGGCGGCTGGTCGGCGAAGACGCCGTAGAGGTCGACGGCGCCCGCCTCGGCGCGCTGCCGGTCGCGCTGGTCGAGGAGGGCACCGGCCTGCACGAAGCGCAGCGGCAGGCCCTCGGACTCGAACCAGAGGTCACCGGCCCAGTTGGCCTCCTCCTCGGTGAGGGTCCGGCCGACGGCGCGTTCCAGGATCGCGACGCCGCCCGCGCGGTCGAGTCCGCCGAGGAGGACCTCCTCGACACCGGAGTCGGCCGAGGGCGCGGGCACGTCGGGGGTGGCGCCGAGCAGGAACGCGCACTCGGGGGTGGCGTCGAGGAGCGTGTCGAGCGCGGCGCCGCCGAACTCGATGTCGTCGACGACGACGACCGCGCCGATCTCCCGCACCAGGGTGAGGAGTTCGCCGTGGTCCGGGCGGTGCAGGGGCGCGTCGTGGACGGCGTGCAGCAGGTCGTGGAGCAGGTCGTCGGCGGTGCGGTGGGAGCCGTCGAGGCGCACGACGCCGTCGGGGGCGAGGTCGGCGCAGTCCTCGGCGACCAGGTCGAGGAGGCTGGTGCGGCCGGAGCCCGCGGGGCCGGTGAGGCGCACGGAGCGGCCGCGGGCGAGCAGCCGGACCAGGCGTTCGCGGTCGTCCTGGCGCTCCAGCAGGGAGGGCGTGGGGGCCGCGGGGCCGGGCGGCACCGGCGGGCGG
>NZ_FMCI01000394.1 GCF_900091845.1 Streptomyces sp. SolWspMP-5a-2 | reverse complement strand
GCCAGGGGCAGTCGGTCCGCCGCCTCACCCGCGTCACCCGCCGGGGCCCGCCCGCCGTCCGCCGGGCCCGCCACCACCGGAGCGCCACCGCCGCGGCCAGCCCCGTGACGAGCCCGGGGACGCCTCCGACCAGCACCCACCCGGCACCTGCCACCGCGACCGGGGGCGCCCACCGCCGCGCTCTCTCCCGCACCGGGGCCCACGCCCCGCCGTCCCGCGCCCGTACGCCCGTCATCAGCGCGGCGAGCCTGCGCCGTGTCCTCCGGTCGCGCCGCGCGGCCGCCCAGCGCCGGGCCAGCAACCCGGCCCCGGCCAGCACCCCCAGGAACACCCCCAGCCTGTGGACGACCTCGCCGCTCATGACACCGCCCCCCGCACGATCCGCCCGGCCCACCACACGCCAGCCGCCTCCAGCACCCCGCCCGTCACCAGGCAGCCCAGCCCCAGCCCGGTGTGCAGCAGGACGTGCAGCGGGCGGGCGCCCAGGGCCGTGCCGAGCAGCAGGCCGAGCACCGGGAGCCCGGCGAGCATCAGCGTCGTCGACCGGGCACCCGCCAACTGGGCTCTCAGGTCGGCGCGTTGATCGCGCTCGGCACGCAACGCCCCTTCCAGGCGGTCGAGTCCGGTGGCGAGCCCCGCCCCCTGGTCCACGGCCACCCGCCAGCACGCGGCCAGGCCCCGCAGCCCTTCCGCCCCCGGATGCCGCGCCGCCCCGGCCAGCGCGCCCGGGACGTCACCGCCGAACCGGGCCGCCGCGAGCACCGCGGGCCGCGCCTCCCCGAGACCGCCGGTGTCCCGCGCGGCACGCGCCAGGGCCTCCCCCGGCTGCCGTCCGCCCCGCACCTCACCGGCGAGCGCCCCGCACAGGGCGATCACCGCGTCCCGCCGCTCCTCCCGCACCCCGCGCGCCTGCCTGGCGAGCCGGGCCCGGCGCAGCAACGGCACCCCGGCCGCGCCCGCGAGGACCGGCACCACCGAGGCGCCCGCCACCGCGAGCATCAGTCCCGCGGCAAGCGCCCACCACTCGGGGCGCAGCCGCTGCCGGGCCCGCCGCAGCCCCGCCGCCATCTCCCGCCAGGTGACCGGACCGCCTCCGGCCGCTCCCCCGCCCGCGAGCAGCAGCCGGGCCCGCCGGGCACCGGAGTCGCGCTCGGCCAGCAGCCAGGCCGCCGCTCCCGCGCAGAACACGGCCGCGCCGGTGAGCGTCACCGTTCCCCCTCCTCGTCCGGGCCGGGGCCGGCATCTGCGCCGCGCAGCAGGCGGCTCAGCCGTGCCCAGCCCCGCTCGCGGACGAACGCCTCGTCGCCCCAGGTCAGCGCCGGGACCGTGCGCACCAGGCCGGACGCGTCCCGCTCCAGGACGCGCACCTCGGCGATCCGGCGGCGGCCCGTGCGGTCCCGTACGAGGTGCAGGACCACCGAGAGGGCGGCCGCCAACTGGCTGTGCAGCGCGGCCCGGTCGAGCCCGGCCGCCGTGCCGAGCGCCTCCAGGCGGGCCGGTACGTCGGCGGCCGTGTTCGCGTGCAGGGTGCCGCAGCCGCTGTGCCCGGTGTTCAGCGCGGCGAGCAGATGGGCCGCCTCGGGCCCGCGCACCTCGCCGACGACCAGCCGGTCGGGGCGCATCCGCAGGGCCTGCCGGACCAGGTCCTGGAGGGTGACGAGCCCCGCGCCCTCCTGGTTGGCCGGGCGGGTCTCCAGCCGGACGACGTGCGGGTGGTCGGGCCGCAGCTCCGCCGCCTCCTCGGCGAGGACGATCCGCTCGCCCGGCCCGGCCAGCCCGAGCAGGGCGCTCAGCAGGGTCGTCTTCCCCGAGCCGGTGCCGCCGCTGACCAGGAACGACAGCCGGGCGTCCAGGAGCGCCCGCAGCAGGGCGTCCCCGCCGGGCGGCACGGTGCCCGCCGCGACCAGCTCGCCGAGGGTGAACGCCCGCGGCCGCACCACCCGCAGGGCCAGGCAGGCGCAGTCGACGGCGACCGGGGGCAGGACCGCGTGCAGCCGGGTCCCGTCCGGCAGCCGCGCGTCGACCCAGGGGCGCGCGTCGTCGAGCCGTCGGCCGGCCACCGCGGCGAGCCGCTGCGCGAGGCGCCGTACGGCCGCCGCGTCCGGGAAGGCCACCGCGGTGAGTTCCAGGCCGCGGCCCCGGTCCACCCAGACCCGGTCGGGCGCGGAGACCAGGACGTCGGTGACCGACGGGTCGGCGAGCAGCGGCTCCAGCGGTCCGCTGCCGATCAGCTCGGAGCGCAACTGCCGTGCCGCTCCGAGGACTTCGGCGTCGCCCAGGACCCGTCCCTGGTGCCGCAGCGCCTGCGCCACGCGCGCGGGGGTGGGTTCGGCACCGCTCTCGACCAGCCACCGCCGCACCCCGTCCAGCAGCCCGGACGGCACCTCGGCGCCGACGGGGATCCGCTCCGGCCGCGCGTGCGCTCCCACGGCGCGGTTCACGCCGTCCCCGCCTCGGTCAGCGCCCGCTCCCAGAACCGCTTGCAGAAGCGCGCCAGCGGCCCGCGCCCGGTCGCCCCGGGCGGTGTCCTGCCGTCCCCCGGGCGCAGCAGCCCCGATTCGACGGGCACCTCACCGGCCAGCGGCAGCCCGAGCAGGCGGGCCACCTCGCGGTCGTCCAGGCCGGGCGCGTAGGGGCCGCGCACGGCGACCCGCAGGTCGCGCACGACCATGCCGACGACCGAGGCGATGCGGCCCGCCGCCGCGATCGCGCGCAGTTCGGCCGGGACCACGAGGAGCCCGAGGTCGAGCTGGGCGAGGGTCTCGGCGACCCCGTCGTCGAGGCGGCGGGGCAGGTCGACGACGACCGTGCCGCCCCGTCTGCGGGCCGCGGCCAGCACCGCGCGGACGGCCTGCGGCGGGACCAGGACGCAGTCGCCGCGGTCCCAGCTGAGCACCCGCAGCGAGTGGAGGCGGGGCAGCGACTCCTCCAGGGCGCCGCCGCCGACCCGGCCCCGGGAGGCGGCGAAGGCGGGCCAGCGCAGTCCGTCGGCGGTCTCGCCGCCCAGGAGGACGTCGAGTCCGCCGCCGAGCGGATCGGCGTCCACGAGCAAGGTGCGCAGCCCTTCCCGCGCGGAGGTGACGGCGAGGGCGCAGGCGAGGGTGGACGCCCCGGCCCCGCCCCGGCCGCCGATCACCCCGACGGTGAGGGCGGGCCTGCCGACGCCCTCGGCGACGTCGGCGATCCGGTCGATCAGCCACTGTTCGCCGTCGGGCAGCACGAGGACGTGGTCGGCGCCGATCTCGACGGCCCGCCGCCAGACGCCGGGGTCGTCCTGGTCGTGGCCGACCAGCACCACGCCCCTCCTGCGGGCGGCTCCGCGCAGCCGCCGGGCGGCGTCGTCGCCGACGAGCACGAGCGGCGCCGCCTCCCAGCGTCCGGCGGGCTCGGGGACCGTGTGGTGGACCTCGGGCGTCGCCCCGGCCGCCGCGCACAACCGCAGCAGGTCGTCGAGCAGCCGGGCGTCCTCCGTGACGATCAGTGGTCCGGCCTGCCGCCCGGAGGCGGCGGGCGGTGGTTCGTGTGTGACGGGTCCTGACACGGTCTGCGTCCCCCTTCGCTGGGCCGGCCGCGCGGTCCGCGCGGCCACGCCATTCCCAAAGGCCGTACGGAAGCGGAAAGCGGCCCCCCATATGCACGGCCCGTAGAAACGGCCGAACCGGCCCGGGAATCCGGCTCCGGTCATGAAGTCGGTGCGAGCGCGGTGCGTCGGGAATCACGATGCGGGGATCGCGGAAATGATGTGGATCTTGCTCGAAATCTGTGGACGACTCAGGTCCTGTGAATAACTTCATCACCCGTACCGGTGACCGCCGCACCACGGTCCGCATCCCGCTCCACAGGCCCTCGTCACGCCCCGTTCACCTTCCGCAGAGCACCAGGAAAGTCACGGAGAGTGAGGAATCATGGGCGCGAAAAAGGGGCGGCCGCAGCCGCCCCGGACCGGCACCACGGCCGGTGGAAGTCACCGAAAACCCACCCGGACATGCGACGACCCCCGCCGGGGGGGAGAGCGGGGGTCGTCCCCACGGCCGACTCGGGGGGGAGGAGTCGGGCCGGGTTAGCACGGTCGCGAACGATCCGTGACTTCCATGGTGTACCCGAGAGCCTTCTCAGGCAAACCCACGCGCCACACCTTACGCCGAATGGGCTGCGCCTATGCTCGGGGGCGTGGATAACCGGTCCTTGCCTCGCACAGCCGCCTTCTTCGACCTGGACAAGACGGTCATTGCCAAGTCGAGCACGCTCACCTTCAGCAAGTCGTTCTACCAAGGCGGTCTGATCAACCGCAGGGCGGCCTTGCGCACCGCCTACGCGCAGTTCGTGTTCCTCGTCGGGGGTATGGACCACGACCAGATGGAACGCACCCGGAAGTACCTCTCCGGGATGGTGCGCGGATGGAACGTCCGACAGGTCAAGGAGATCGTCGCCGAGACGCTCCACGACCTGATCGACCCGATCATCTACGACGAGGCCGCCTCCCTCATCGAGGAGCACCACACGGCCGGGCGGGACGTCGTCATCGTCTCGACGTCGGGCGCCGAGGTGGTGGAGCCGATCGGCGAACTGCTCGGCGCCGACCGCGTGGTGGCGACCCGCATGGTCGTCGGCGAGGACGGCTGCTTCACCGGGGAGGTGGAGTACTACGCGTACGGCCCGACGAAGGCCGAGGCGGTCAGGGAGCTGGCCGCGTCCGAGGGGTACGACCTGGAGCGGTGCTACGCCTACAGCGACTCGGCGACGGACCTGCCGATGCTGGAGAGCGTCGGCCACCCGCACGCCGTGAACCCGGACCGGTCGCTGCGCCGCGAGGCGCTCGCCCGGGACTGGCCGATTCTCGACTTCCACCGGCCCGTCCGCCTCAAGCAGCGCATCCCGGCGTTCTCCGTGCCGCCCCGCCCGGCGCTGGTCGCGGCCGCCGCGATAGGCGCCGCCGCGGCCACCGCGGGCCTCGTCTGGTACTCGAGCCGCCGCCGCGCGACGGCCCTGTGACCGCCCCCGCGGGCTCCCCCCGCGCCCCCGCCGACCCCCTCCCTCCCCCCGTCCGTTTCGCACCTGATTGAGGGTAAAAGTAAAGAACCGCAGGTGGGGGTTCCGCTCCTCGCGGTCGTGGAGTACAAAGGAGTCAACGGCCCGCGAGACCAAGGCCATCCGAGAGGATCTCCTTCACCGACGCACACGGCCCCACGGACCGCGCATGGACACCGGGCACCCACGCGACGTCGACCCGTCGATTACGGGCCAGCCGCACCAGGGACGGGCCAATGCTCCCGCCCTGATGGGCACCACTTCGAGGACGCTTGGTAACCCGGCCGACATGCCGGCGGCGGTACGAGACCTCGTACCGCCGCAACCCTTTCCAGAGGGCCCCCTCCCGGGGGCCCTTTTCGGTCACCCGGGCACGCGGCCCCGGTGACCGCTACGCGGCGCCGCGCTGGAGCGCCTCGCACACCGCCGTCGACTCGCGCGCGCCCAGCTCGACCGCCCGCGCGCAGTGCCCGATCCACGCGGCCATCCCCTCGGGCGTCCCGGAGACGTACCCGTCGAGCGCCGCCAGATAGGCCGCCCGTCCCAGCTCCGCGTGACCGACCTCGGCCGCGCAGACCGACTTCGGGTCGAGGCCGCTGCCCACCAGGACGACGCGTTCGGCGGTGCGCGCGACCAGGCCGTTGCGGGAGGTGAAGGGGCGCAGCGCGAGCAGTTCGCCGTGCACGATCGCGGCCGTCACCAGGGCGGGCGCGGCGGTTCCGGTGACGACGAGTGCGGCCAGGCCCTCCAGCCGTCCGTGCACCTCGGCCGCTCCCGGCAGGGGCAGTTCGACGAGCGGCTCGTCGACCGCTTCGCCCTCCTGGCGCGGCCGTCCGACGTCGTCGGACGCGCCTGCTGCGGCGACCAGGTGCAGGCGGGCCAGCACCCGCAGGGGCGACTGCCGCCAGATGGACAGCAGTTGACCCGCCTCGGCGGTCAGCCGCAGCGCGGCGCCCACCACGCGCGCGTCGTCGTCACCGCTGAAGTCGGTGCGCCTGCGCACCTCTTCGAGGGCCCAGTCGGCGCCGGAGAGCGCGGCCGACCCGCGCGCGCCGCGCAGCGCCGCCTCGGCGGTGATCTCGGGGCTGCGCCGTCGCATCACCCGGTGTCCGTAGACCCGGTCCACGGCCTTGCGTACGGACTCCACGGACTCGGCCACACCGGGCAGCGAACCCAGGGTCGCGAGCGGATCTGCGGTCGCGCCTGTCGTACTCATGAGTACGACCCTACGCACACCGCGCCCGCGCTCCCCGAAGGAGTGGTGTTCTTCACGAACCGCTGCCACCCACAGCTACCCGACCACTACCCTTGGTGAACATGAAAATTGCTTTCGTCGGGAAGGGCGGCAGCGGCAAGACCACCCTGTCCTCCCTGTTCATCCGCCACCTCGCGGCCACCGGCGCCCCGGTTCTCGCCGTCGACGCGGACATCAACCAGCACCTGGGCCCGGCACTCGGCCTGGACGAGACGGTCGCCGCGGCGCTGCCCGCGATGGGCGAGCGGCTGCCGCTGATCAAGGACTACCTGCGCGGCTCCAACCCGCGCATCGCCTCCGCCGAGACGATGATCAAGACGACCCCGCCGGGCGAGGGCTCGCGGCTGCTGCGGGTCAACGAGAACAACCCCGTCTACGACGCCTGCGCCCGGCCGGTGGAACTCGACGGCGGCGCCGTTCGTCTGATGGTCACGGGCCCCTTCACCGACGCCGACCTGGGGGTGGCCTGCTACCACTCCAAGACGGGAGCGGTGGAGCTGTGCCTGAACCACCTGGTGGACGGCCGTGACGAGTACGCGGTGGTCGACATGACGGCCGGTTCGGACTCCTTCGCCTCCGGCATGTTCACCCGCTTCGACATCACGTTCCTGGTCGCCGAGCCGACCCGCAAGGGCGTCTCCGTCTACCGCCAGTACAAGGAGTACGCCCGGGACTTCGGCGTCACCCTCAAGGTCGTCGGCAACAAGGTGCAGGGCGAGGACGACCTCGACTTCCTGCGCGCCGAGGCCGGCGACGACCTGCTGGTGACGGTCGGGCACTCGGACTGGGTGCGGGCCATGGAGAAGGGCCGCCCGCCCCGCTTCGACGCCCTGGAGGAGGCCAACCGCGCGGCCCTGCGCACCCTCCAGGAGACCGCGGACGCGACGTACGAGCTGCGGGACTGGGAGCGCTACACCCGGCAGACGGTGCACTTCCACCTGAAGAACGCCGAGTCCTGGGGCAACGCGCGCACCGGGGCCGACCTGGCGGCGCAGGTCGACCCCGGGTTCGTGCTCCGTGAGGGCGTCACGGCCGGCGTCTAGGCCCGGCCGCCCCGGCGCTCACTGCTTGACGGCGGGCGCTCCGGGGACGCCCTTCGGGGCGGGCGCCGGGTCGGCCGACAGGAAGGACGCCCAGCCCTGCTTGGGTGCCTGGCCGACCGGGAGGGTCCGCAGCTTCGCCACGGTCTGCGGGTCCTGGGCGTCCAGCCAGTCGGCGAGCTGCCGGAAGGAGACGCAGCGCACGTCGGGCTTGTTGCAGACGTTCTCGACGACCTCCTGGACGGCCTTCATGTAGGTGCCGCCGTTCCAGGACTCGAAGTGGTTGCCGATGACCAGCGGCGCGCGGTTGCCGTCATAGGCGCGCTGGAAGCCCTGGAGGAGGCCGTCGCGCATCTGGTCGCCCCAGTAGGCGTGCTTGTCCGGGTCGCCCTGGGTCTGGGTGCCGGACTGGTTGACCATGAAGTTGTAGTCCATGGTGAGCTGCTCGTAGGAGTGGCCGGGGAACGGCACGAGCTGCATCGACAGGTCCCAGAGGTTCTCCTTCTTCCCCGGCCAGACCTGGTTGTTGACGCCGCTGGTGTCGTAGCGGAAGCCGAGCTGGCTCGCGGCCTTGGTGAAGTTCTTCTGGCCTTCGAGGCAGGGCGTGCGGGCGCCGACGAGTTCCTTGTCGTAGTCGAAGGGCAGCGGGGCCGCCTTCTTCATCCCGGTGTTGGTCTTCCAGGACTTCACGAACCGCTTCGCCTGGGAGATCTCGCTCTTCCACTCGTCCACCGACCACTGGCCCACGCCGCCCTCGGCGCCGCAGAAGTGGCCGTTGAAGTGGGTGCCGATCTCGTTGCCCTCCTGCCAGGCGAGGCGGAGCTGCTTGACGGTGTCGGCGATGCCCTGCTCGTCGTTGAAGCCGATGTCGGAGCGGCCGGGCGAGTGCTGCGGCGGCTTGTACTCGTCGCGCTTGTCCTCCGGCAGCAGGTACACGCCGCTCAGGAAGTAGGTCATCGTCGCGTGGTTGTCCTTGGCGACCTGACGGAAGTGGGAGAACAGCTTCTGGCTGTCCTCCCCGGCGCCGTCCCACGAGAAGACGACGAACTGCGGGGGCTTCTCACCGGGCTTGAGCCGCTCGGCCCTGGGCAGGTGCGGCTGCGCACCGGTGTACGCGGTGGAGCCGTCGCCGATGAGGCGGACCGCGTTCTGCGGGGCCCGGCCCTGCCCGGCCTTCTGCGGACCTGAGGCGCCCGACGTGGTGTCGGAGCCGAGTCCGCAGCCGGCGAGGGACGCCGCGCAGGTCGCGACGATCACGGCGCCGACCGCGATTCTCTGGGTGGCGGCCATCTTCCGCCCACCTTCTTCCTTCTCTGAGGCCAACGCCGACAAGGGCGTTTTCTGGTGATGTGCCGGGTCTGTACCGACAGCGCCGCCAAGGTCGCACGGGGCCGAGAAGGAATTAATACGACAAGCCGATGAAATGCTTGCTTCACTCCGTGAGGTGACATATTGCGCTATTTGCCAGCAAAAACTATGCCTTGCTTTTACTCTGAATTACGATCCGTTTACCAAGCGTTGATGCATCCCGCCGCTGCACGCCGTGACCCACGGCCGCGACCCGCCCCCCGCTCTCGACGGGGGACCACCTGTTCCGCGACCGCGCCGCCCCGGAGGAGACGGGAACCATGTCAGCCTGCGCCACCCCCCACGCCACCGACCCGACTCGGACGACGACCATCCAGCACTCACACAGCCCCCCGCCGCCCCCGACCCGCCGTTTCCGGATCGCGGGTGCCGACCTGTCCGCCTCGATCGCGGTCTTCCTGATCGCGCTCCCGCTCTCCCTGGGCATCGCCCTCGCCACCGACGCCCCGCTCCAGGCGGGCCTGGTCGCCGCCGCCGTCGGCGGGCTCGTCGCCGGACGGCTCGGCGGCTCACCGCTCCAGGTCAGCGGCCCCGCCGCCGGTCTCACCGTGGTCACCGCCGACCTCATCCACCGCTACGGCTGGCGCACCACCTGTGCCATCACGATCCTCGCCGGTGTCGCCCAACTGGGCCTCGGCTGCCTGCGGGTGGCCCGCACCGCGCTCGCCGTCAGCCCCGCCATCGTGCACGGCATGCTCGCGGGCATCGGGGTCACCATCGCCGTCGCCCAGCTGCACATCGTGCTCGGCGGCACCCCGCAGAGCTCCGTCCTCGACAACCTGCGCGCGCTGCCCGCCCAGGTGGCCGGGCCGCACCCCGCGGCGGTGTCGGTGGGCGTGCTCACCCTCACCCTGCTGCTGCTCTGGCCGCGCGTCCCCGGCCGGGTGGGACGGCTGCTGCGGACGGTCCCCGCCGCGCTGGTCGCCGTCGCCGGTGCCACCGCCGTCGCCTCGCTCGCCGGTCTCACCGTGCCCCGGGTCGAACTGCCCTCGTGGAGCAGCCACGCCCTGGCCGGGCTGCCCGAGGGTCCGGTGCTCGGGATCGCCGCCGCCGTCCTCACCACCACGCTGGTGTGCAGCGTGCAGTCGCTGCTGGGCGCGGTCGCCGTCGACAAGCTGGTCGCCGCCCGCCCCGGCCTCTCCACCCGCGTCGGCCGCTCCGACCTCGACCGCGAACTGCTCGGCCAGGGGACCGCGAACGTCGTCTCGGGCGCCCTCGGCGGGCTGCCCGTCGCGGGGGTCGCCGTACGGAGCACGGCGAATGTGAACGCGGGTGCCGTCAGCCGGAACTCCACGCTGCTGCACGGCGTTCTCGTAGTGGCGGCCGCGCTCCTGATGGTCCCGCTGCTCGAACTGATCCCGCTCGCCTCGCTCGCCGCCCTGGTGATGTCCGTCGGCATCCAGATGGTGTCCCTGCACCACATCCGCACGGTCACCCGCCACCGGGAAGTGCTCGTCTACGTCGTGACCACCCTCGGCGTCGTCCTCTCCGGGGTCCTCCAGGGCGTGATCCTGGGGATCGCCGTCGCGGTGGCCGTCGCCATGCACCGTCTCGCCCGCACCCGCATCACGCACGAGGAGCGGGAGGGAGCCCATCACGTCCACGTCCGGGGCCAGTTGACGTTCCTCGCGGTGCCCCGCCTCAGCCGGGCCCTGCACCTGGTCCCGCACGGCACCCGCGCCGTGGTGCGGCTGGACGGCTCCTTCATGGACCACGCGGCCTACGAGTCGCTCCAGGACTGGCAGAACACCCACACCGCGCAGGGCGGCACCGTGGAACTGACGGACCGCCGCGCGGGGTTCCGCGACGACCCGCCCGGCGGAGACCGGCCCGCAGGACCCCTGCCGCCCGAGGCCGCCTCCCCCCTCGTCGGCACCGCCGCGTCCGCCGGGACCACCGCCTCCGGCACCGCCGGGCACCCGCCCCCGCCTGCCGCTGCCGCCCCTGGACCCCCTGGCGCAACCACCACTGCGGAGCCCCGCAGCCCGCCCGGCAGTCAACCCGCCCCGCCGACAGGGGAACCGGAGTCGAGCCCCCCGACGGCGCCCCCGCCCCCGGGTCCCCGGCCACCGCGCCGACCACCGCACCCTCCGTCAACCCCGCCCCCGCAGCCCCTTTCGGGCACCCCGCCCCCAACGACCGCGTCCACGCCACCGCTCCGGCCCCTTCCCCGCACCCCCTCTTCCTGGCGACCGAGACCGAGACCGGCACAGGCACCGCCACCGGCACAGGCACCGGCTTCGACGCCGGCACGGATCTCCCCGGCGGGGATCAACTGGCGCGCGGGATCAGCGCGTTCCAGCGGAACACCGCGCCCCTGGTCCGCGGTGAGCTGGCCCGGCTGGCCCGGGAGGGACAGCGGCCCTCGCAGCTCTTCCTCACCTGCGCCGACTCCCGGCTGGTGACGTCGATGATCACGTCGAGCGGTCCAGGCGACCTGTTCGTGGTGCGCAACGTCGGCAACCTCGTCCCGCCACCGGGCGGGGAGAGCGGCGACGACTCGGTCGCCGCGGCGATCGAGTACGCGGTGGACGTGCTGCGGGTGCGGTCCATCACGGTCTGCGGGCACTCCGGGTGCGGGGCCATGCAGGCGCTGCTCGACGGCGAACCGGGCGGCGCCCTGACGCCGCTGCGGCGGTGGCTGCGGCACGGGCTGCCGAGCGTGGCGCGGATGGCCGACGACGGGCGGCCGTGGGCGCGGCTGTCCGGGCGGGCCCCGGCCGACGCGGTCGAGCAGCTGTGCCTGACCAACGTGGTGCAGCAGCTGGAGCATCTGCGCGCCCACGACTCGGTGGCCCGTGCCCTGCGGGACGGATCGCTGGAGCTGCGCGGGATGTACTTCCACGTCGGCGAGGCGCAGGCGTACCTGCTGGCCGGTCCCGGCGGGTCCGGGGTGTTCGACCACGTCGAGGCGGTCGAGCGGCCCGGGTGACACGGGTGCCCGGTGCGCGGCCCACCGCCGGGGCCGCGCACCACCGTCCCGTCCGGGACGTGCGGAACGTTCCGGACGAGCGGAACGTCCTGGACGAGCGGAACGTCCGGGGCGCGTCCAGGGCGTTCGCGGTGTCCGGGGCGTCCGGCGCGTCCCGGGTCCGGTACGGCTGAACTGCTTCCGGGTGGTGTCCGTGGGTACCAATGAGCCGGGTTGACCAGGTGAGGACCTGCGTTCGAAGAGGTCTACACCAATGTGTGGTCGGCCCTTGTCAGCGGACCCCCGGGTCTGATGAGCTGTGGCCTGGGACACAACGGACACCCTGGGAAAGGGAGATGTCGTGAGCAACGAAAGCCTGGCCAACCTCTTGAAGGAGGAGCGTCGCTTCGCGCCGCCCGCTGACCTGGCCGCGGACGCCAACGTCACGGCAGAGGCGTACGAGCAGGCCAGGGCAGACCGGCTCGGGTTCTGGGCCGCGCAGGCGCGCAGGCTGACCTGGGCCAAGGAGCCGACCGAGACGCTCGACTGGTCGAACCCGCCGTTCGCCAAGTGGTTCAAGGACGGCGAGCTGAACGTCGCGTACAACTGCGTCGACCGTCATGTGGAGGCCGGCAACGGCGACCGGGTCGCCATCCACTTCGAGGGCGAGCCCGGTGACAGCCGCGCGATCACCTACGCCGAGCTGAAGGACGAGGTCTCCCGGGCGGCCAACGCGCTGACCGAGCTGGGCGTGCGCAAGGGCGACCGGGTCGCCGTCTACATGCCGATGATCCCGGAGACGGCGATCGCGATGCTGGCCTGCGCCCGGATCGGCGCCGCGCACTCCGTGGTCTTCGGCGGCTTCTCCGCCGACGCGCTCGCGACCCGGATCCAGGACGCGGATGCCAAGGTCGTCATCACCTCCGACGGCGGCTACCGGCGCGGCAAGCCGTCCGCCCTCAAGCCGGCCGTCGACGAGGCCGCCACCAAGGCGGGCATCGTCGAGCACGTCCTGGTGGTCCGCCGCACCGGCCAGGAGGTCGCCTGGGACGACACGCGCGACGTGTGGTGGCACGACGTCGTCGACCGGCAGTCGTCCGAGCACACCCCGGAGGCGTTCGACGCGGAGCACCCGCTGTTCATCCTCTACACGTCCGGGACGACGGGGAAGCCCAAGGGCATCCTGCACACCTCGGGCGGCTACCTCACCCAGACGTCGTACACGCACCACGCGGTCTTCGACCTCAAGCCGGAGACGGACGTCTACTGGTGCACCGCCGACGTCGGCTGGGTCACCGGGCACTCGTACATCGTCTACGGGCCGCTGGCGAACGGCGCCACGCAGGTGATGTACGAGGGCACCCCTGACACCCCGCACCAGGGCCGCTTCTGGGAGATCGTGCAGAAGTACGGGGTGACGATCCTGTACACCGCGCCGACCGCGATCCGCACGTTCATGAAGTGGGGCGACGACATCCCCGCCAAGTTCGACCTGTCCAGCCTGCGGGTGCTGGGCTCGGTGGGCGAACCGATCAACCCCGAGGCGTGGATCTGGTACCGCAAGCACATCGGCGCCGACCGCACGCCGATCGTCGACACCTGGTGGCAGACGGAGACCGGCGCGATGATGATCTCGCCGCTGCCGGGCGTCACCGCGACCAAGCCCGGCTCCGCGCAGACGCCGCTCCCCGGCATCAGCGCGACCGTCGTCGACGACGAGGCCCGCGAGGTGCCGGACGGCGGCGGCGGCTACCTCGTCCTGACCGAGCCGTGGCCGTCGATGCTGCGCACCATCTGGGGCGACGACCAGCGGTTCCTCGACACCTACTGGTCGCGGTTCGAGGGCCGGTACTTCGCGGGCGACGGCGCCAAGAAGGACGACGACGGCGACATCTGGCTGCTGGGCCGGGTCGACGACGTCATGCTCGTCTCGGGCCACAACATCTCCACCACCGAGGTGGAGTCCGCGCTCGTCTCGCACCCGTCGGTCGCCGAGGCGGCCGTGGTGGGCGCGGCGGACGAGACCACCGGCCAGGCCATCGTCGCGTTCGTGATCCTGCGCGGCACCGCCTCGGAGGACGAGGGGCTGGTCGCACGGCTGCGCGACCACGTCGGCTCGGCGCTCGGCCCGATCGCCAAGCCGAAGCGGATCCTGCCGGTGGCGGAGCTGCCCAAGACCCGCTCCGGCAAGATCATGCGCCGGCTCCTGCGGGACGTCGCGGAGAACCGTCAGCTCGGTGACGTCACCACGCTGACCGACTCCACGGTGATGGACTTCATCCAGGCGAAGCTGCCCGCCTCGTCCAGCGAGGACTGAGCCCACCGGTACGGCGGCGAGGGCACCCGGCGCGTTCGCCGGGTGCCCTTTTCGTCCTTACGGTGAGATCACCTGACCGCACCGGCGGCCGATTGAGTAAAGTGAGGGAAAAGGTGCGCCGGGAAGTCTGGTCGGCATGCGTTCAGTGCTGCCCACCGACCGGAGGATCCCACCGTGCCCGCGCCCCGCCCCGCCCCCGCCCGCAGGTTCCTCGGCCGCCTCTCGCTGCCCGAGCGGACCTATGTGACCGACGCGCTGCGCACCGAGACGGTCGGCGGCGTGCTGCTGCTGCTCGCCGCGGTCGCCGCACTGGTCTGGGCGAACGTCCCCGGGCTCGGCGGCAGCTACCACGAGGTCAGCGACTTCCACTTCGGCCCCTCGGCCCTCGGGCTGCATCTGTCGGTCGCGCACTGGGCGGCCGACGGGCTCCTGGCCGTCTTCTTCTTCGTCGCCGGCGTCGAACTCAAACGCGAACTGGTCGCCGGTGACCTGCGCGACCCGCGGACGGCGGCGCTGCCCGTCGTCGCGGCCCTGTGCGGCATGGCCGCCCCGGCGCTCGTCTACACCCTCGTCAACGCCGTCGGCGGCGGCTCCCTGGGCGGCTGGGCGGTGCCCACCGCGACCGACATCGCCTTCGCCCTCGCGGTCCTCGCCGTCATCGGCACCTCGCTGCCCAGCGCCCTGCGCGCCTTCCTGCTCACCCTCGCCGTCGTCGACGACCTCTTCGCCATCCTGATCATCGCGGTCTTCTTCACCAGCCGCATCGACTTCGTCGCGCTGGCGGGCGCGGTGGTGGGCCTGGCCGTCTTCTGGGTGCTGCTGCGCAAGGGCGTGCGCGGCTGGTACGTGTACGTGCCGCTCGCGCTGGTGATCTGGGGCCTGATGTACAACAGCGGCGTCCACGCCACCATCGCGGGCGTCGCCATGGGCCTGATGCTGCGCTGCACCACCCGCGAGGGCGAGACCCGCTCCCCCGGCGAACACGTCGAACACCTGGTGCGCCCCCTGTCGGCGGGGCTCGCCGTGCCGCTGTTCGCGCTGTTCAGCGCCGGGGTGACGCTGTCGGGCGGCGCGCTGGGCGACGTCTTCACCCGGCCGGAGACGCTCGGCGTGGCGCTCGGGCTCGTCGTCGGCAAGGCGGTCGGCATCTTCGGCGGCACCTGGCTGACGGCCCGCTTCACCCGGGCCTCGCTCAGCGACGACCTCGCCTGGGCGGACGTCTTCGCGGTCGCCACGCTCGCCGGGATCGGCTTCACCGTGTCGCTGCTCATCGGCGAGCTGGCCTTCACCGGGGACGCGCAGCTGACCGACGAGGTCAAGGCCGCCGTCCTGACCGGCTCGCTGATCGCGGCGGTGCTGGCGACCGTGCTGCTGAAGGTGCGCAACGCCAAGTACCGCCGGATGTGCGAGGCGGAGGAGCGCGACGAGGACCGCGACGGCATCCCCGACATCTACGAGCAGGACGACCCGGCCTACCACCTGCGCATGGCGGAGCTGCTCGAACGCAAGGCCGCGGAGCACCGCAGGCTCGCCGAGGAGACCGCAGCCGCGCGCCACGGGAGTGCGGAAGTGACGGGCGGGGCAGGCGATCGGGACGACCGTCCGGCATGATCTGACGGGACGGTACAAAAGAGATACGAGGGAGACGGCGATGAGCACACCCGACAGCAGCCCGGTCGGCGCCGAACGCAGCATCGGCCAGCTGTTCGCCTCGGCCACGGCCGAGATGTCGGCGCTGGTGCACGACGAGATCGCGCTGGCCAAGGCGCAGCTGAAGCAGGACGTCAAGCGCGGTGGTCTGGGCACCGTCGCCGTCCTGGCGGCCCTCCTGGTACTGGTGTTCTCCCTGCCGATGCTCAGCTTCGCCCTCGCCTACGGCCTGCACGCCTGGACCGGCCTGAACCTCGGCTGGTGCTTCCTGCTGTCGTTCGCGGCCAACGTGCTGGTGGCGCTCCTCCTCGGGCTGATCGGATTCGTCTTCTTCAAGAAGGCGAAGAAGGGCAAGGGCCCGCAGAAGGTGGCCGCGTCGGTGAAGGAGACGGCGGGCGTCCTGCAGAACGCCAAGCCGCACCCGCGCCCGGAGTTCCCGGCGATCGAGGACCGGTCCCCCGCCGCCGTCGAGGCTGTGGCACGCTCGTCCTCATGACCGACCCCGCCACACCTTCGGCGCAGCCCGCCTCGGTCGTCCGACCGGAGACCCTTCCCGACGGCACCCGGGTGACACACCGTGATGTCGCCGCGAACGGCGCCCGCTTCCACATCGCGGAGGTGGGCGACGGCCCGCTGGTGCTGCTGCTGCACGGCTTCCCCCAGTTCTGGTGGGCCTGGCGGCACCAGCTCACGGCGCTCGCCGACGCCGGGTTCCGGGCCGTCGCGATGGACCTGCGGGGCGTCGGCGGCAGCGACCGCACGCCGCGCGGCTACGACCCGGCCAACCTGGCGCTCGACATCACCGGGGTGATCCGGTCCCTCGGCGAGCCGGACGCCGCCCTCGTCGGCCACGACCTGGGCGGCTACCTGGCCTGGACGGCGGCCGTGATGCGCCCCAAGCTGGTGCGGCGCCTGGCGGTCGCGTCAATGCCGCACCCCCGCCGCTGGCGCTCGGCGATGCTCTCGGACGTCAAGCAGACCGGCGCCGGTTCGTACATCTGGGGGTTCCAGCGGCCGTGGATCCCGGAGCGCAGACTGACCGCGGACGACGGCGAGCTGGTGGGCCGTCTGATCCGGGACTGGTCGGGCCCGCGGCTGCCGGACGACGCGACGGTGGAGACCTACCGGCGGGCCATGTGCATCCCGTCCACCGCGCACTGCGCGATCGAGCCGTACCGCTGGATGGTCCGGTCGATGGCGCGGCCGGACGGCATCCAGTTCAACCGGCGGATGAAGCGCCCGCTGCGCGTGCCGACGCTCCATCTGCACGGCTCGCTCGACCCCGTGATGCGCATCCGCAGCGCGGCCGGGTCCGGGGTGTACGTCGAGGCGCCCTACCGCTGGCGGCTGTTCGACGGGCTCGGGCACTTCCCGCACGAGGAGGACCCGGTCGCCTTCTCCACCGAACTGGTCAACTGGCTGAAGGACCCGGAACCCGACCGGTGACCCGCGGGACCCGCCCGCCGTCCGGATCTGAACACCTGTCCGACGAACACCGGGTTGCCTGGTGCATAGGCCAATTGGGGCCGCGCGAGGCGGTTATCGACCTTGGGGCGGGGGCAGACGTCCGGGTATGGGCTGGACGCACGACTACAGTGACGTAGCACGCAATCGCCGCACAGTGGGCGGCCCGAGCCCCCACCAACGAGGTGGCTCCCCGCAGGCGACGGAGACCGATCCGCGCGTGGGGATCCCCCGCATCCTGCGGCGCCGGGCCCGCTGGGTCTCGGTGCGGCTGCGCCATCCGCGCGCCTGACGCGCGCCTTTCCACCGAACCGCCCTTCCGGTCTCCGTGAAGGGCCCCACACCTGACACACCGACGGGCCCGCGGCATGCCGCGGGCCCGTCGTCGACGCTCAGAGGGCGCAGCTGTCGCTGTCCACCTGCTGGTTCGCCGTGCGGCCCTGGCTGATGTCGTCCTTGATCTCGTCCGCGGTCAGCGCGTACCCGGTGTCGGCGTCGTCCCGGGACTTGGCGAAGACCACGCCGTACACCCGGCCGTCCGGGGTCAGCAGCGGTCCGCCCGAGTTGCCCTGACGGACCATCGCGTACAGCGAGTAGACGTCGCGGCGGACGGTGCCGCGGTGGTAGATGTCCGGGCCGTTGGCCATCACCCGGCCCCGCACCCGGGCCGAGCGGACGTCGTACGAGCCGTTCTCGGGGAATCCGGCCACGATCGCGCTGTCGCTGCTGCGCGCGTCGGAGGAGGCGAACTTCAGGGCGGGCGCGTCCAGGCCGGGCACGTCCAGGACGGCGATGTCGCGGCGCCAGTCGTAGAGGACGACCCTGGCGTCGTAGCGGCGGCCCTCACCGCCTATCTGCACGACGGGCTCGTCGACCCCGCCGACCACGTGCGCGTTGGTCATGACGCGCCGGGCGGCGAAGACGAACCCGGACCCCTCCAGGACCTTCCCGCAGCTCTGCGCGGTGCCGGTCACCTTGACGACGGAGTTCTTCGCCGCGGCGGCCACCCTGCTGCCGGCCAGGGCCGGGTCCGGGGGCTGCACGTCGGTGATGGGCTCGTTGGAGAAGGGGCTGAAGACCTGCGGGAAGCCGTTCTGGGCGAGCACGGAGGAGAAATCCGCGAACCAGTTGTCGGCCTGGGCGGGCAGCGCGCGGGAGACCCCGAGCAGCACCCGGGAGCTGCGCACCTCCTTGCCGAGCGTGGGCAGCGTCGTCCCGGCGAGGGCCGAGCCGATCAGCCAGGCCACCAGCAGCATCGCCACCACGTTGACCAGGGCGCCGCCCGTCGCGTCCAGGGCGCGCGCCGGTGACCAGGTGATGTAGCGGCGCAGCTTGTTGCCGAGGTGGGTGGTCAGGGCCTGCCCGACGGAGGCGCAGACGATGACGATGACGACGGCGGCCACGGCGGCGGTGGTGCTCACCTCCGCGCCGTCCGTCAGGACGTCCCAGAGGACGGGGAGGAGGTACACGGCCACGAGGCCGCCGCCCAGGAAGCCGGTCACCGACAGGATGCCGACCACGAATCCCTGGCGGTAGCCGACGACCGCGAACCACACCGCGGCGAGCAGCAACAGGATGTCCAGCACGTTCACCGCTATTTGCCTCGCCTCGCCACCGAACAGAGCACGGCAGACACCCTGTCACGACCGCCAGTCGAGTGGCACCTGCTTCGTGCGGTCCCACGGTCTCTCCCAGCCCGCGTAGTGCAGCAGCCGGTCGATGATTCCCGCCGTGAAGCCCCACACCAGGGCCGATTCGACCAGGAATGCCGGACCTCGGTGGCCGCTGGGGTGCACGGTCGTCGCGCGGTGGGCGGGATCCGTGAGATCCGCCACGGGGACGGTGAACACCCGTGCGGTCTCGGCCGGGTCGACGACGCCGACCGGGCTCGGGGTGCGCCACCAGCCGAGCACCGGTGTCACCACGAAGTGGCTGACGGGGATGTAGAGGCGGGGCAGCACGCCGAAGATCTGGACCCCGGACGGGTCGAGGCCGGTCTCCTCCTCGGCCTCGCGCAGCGCGGCCCACAGCGGGCCCTCGCCGTTCGGGTCGCCGTCCTCGGGGTCGAGGGAGCCGCCGGGGAAGGAGGGCTGGCCCGCGTGCGAGCGCAGCGAGCTGGAGCGCTCCATCAGGAGCAGTTCGGGGCCGCGGGCGCCGTCGCCGAACAGGACCAGCACGGCCGACTGCCGTCCCCGTCCGTCCTCGGGCGGCAGGAAGCGGCTGAGCTGGAGCGGCTCGACGGTGTCGACCGCGCGCACCACGGGGTCGAGCCAGTCGGGCAGGCCCTCCCTGCTGACCGCCACCGATCCGACCCGTGTGTGACTCGCGCGCCTCATCGCCGCCCCCGTTCCGACCGTTCCAACGCGTGACCGTGCCCTGATCGTTCCGCCGGTGGTGCCGTCATCCGGCCGCCGGGGCGGGGGACGCGGGCGGGGCGGGCCTGCCGCCCGCGTCCAGGTACGACTGGGGCGGGTTGAGGCGCTGTCCCGGGAAGCCGCCCTTCTCGTACTTGAGCAGCTTCTTCGCCTTCTCGGGGTCCGTCTCGCCCTCGCCGTAGGCCGGGCAGAGCGGGGCGATCGGGCAGGCGCCGCAGGCGGGCTTGCGGGCGTGGCAGATGCGGCGGCCGTGGAAGATCACGTGGTGCGAGAGCATCGTCCAGTCGCGCGCGGGGAAGAGCGCGCCGACGGCGGCCTCGATCTTGTCGGGCTCCGTCTCCGCCGTCCACTTCCAGCGCCGCACCAGCCGCTGGAAGTGGGTGTCCACGGTGATCCCGGGCCGCCCGAAGGCGTTGCCGAGCACGACGAACGCGGTCTTGCGGCCGACGCCGGGCAGCTTGACGAGGTCTTCGAGACGGCCGGGCACCTCGCCGCCGAACTCCTCGGCGAGCGCCTTGGACAGGCCCATGACCGACCGGGTCTTCGCCCGGAAGAACCCGGTGGGGCGGAGGATCTCCTCGACCTCCTCGGGGACCGCGGCGGCCAGGTCCTCGGGGGTCGGGTAGGCGGCGAAGAGCGCCGGGGTCGTCTGGTTGACCCTCAGGTCCGTCGTCTGCGCGGACAGGACGGTGGCGACGACGAGCTGGAAGGGGTTCTCGAAGTCCAGCTCGGGGTGGGCGTACGGGTAGACCTCGGCCAGCTCGCGGTCGATCCGCCGGGCCCGCCGGACGAGCGCGGTGTGCGACTCGTCGCGCGGCGGCGCGGCGGGCGTCCTCGGGGACGCAGCGGCCTGGGTGGCGTCCTTCTTCGAGACGGCCGCCTTCTTGGCGGGAGCCTTCTTCGCGTGCGCGGTCTTCGCGGAAGCTGTCTTCTTCGCGGCCGGGGTCTTCTTCGCGGGGTCCGCCTCGGTGGGCGCCGCCTTCTTCGCGGGCGTCTTCTTGGCGGGAGCCTTCTTCGCGGGCGCGGTCTTGTTCGCCGCCGGGGTCTTCGCGGGCGCCTTCTTCGCGGCCGGGGTCTCCTTCGGGGAGTCCGCCTTCGCCGGGTCCGCCTCCGTGGCCGCCGTCTTCTTCGCGGGCGCCTTCTTCGCGGGAGCCGCCTTCTCGGGAGCCTTCTTCATGGCCGCCGCCTTCCCCGCGGGCGCCCGCTTCACAGCCGTCTTCTTCGCGGCCGCCTTCTTGCCGGGCGCCCCCGCGGTCGTCTCTTCGGACGCCTTTCCGGCCGTCTTCCCGGCAGGCGCCCTCTTTGCTGCTTTTGCCGGTTTCCTTCCTCCGTCGGGCGCTTGTTCGCCCACGGCGGAATCACGACGTACAACCACCCGCGCAGCCCCCTTGGCCTGTGCTCTCACCGCGATTTGGACACCCGGCCAGCCTAGGGCCCGGCACTGACATCCGCTCCGGAGCCGGGAGATCGGCCCCCGATTGGACCCCTGCCGCGTACCTCAGCACACCAGTGCGGCATCCTTGTGACAGATCACACTGTTTGGACCGTCCGGCAAAATGGGGAGCACGGTCCCTTGGCAAGTGGGGGAAAACATCCCCTGAGCAGGTCGACAAGGAGAGTACTCGTGGACGACGTTCTGCGGCGCAACCCGCTCTTCGCGGCGCTCGACGACGAGCAGGCCGCGGATCTCCGCGCCTCCATGAGTGAGGTGACCCTCGCGCGCGGCGACTCGCTCTTCCACGAGGGTGACCCCGGTGACCGGCTCTACGTCGTCACCGAGGGCAAGGTGAAGCTGCACCGCACTTCCCCCGACGGCCGCGAGAACATGCTCGCCGTCGTCGGCCCCGGCGAGCTGATCGGCGAGCTGTCGCTGTTCGACCCGGGCCCGCGCACCGCGACCGCCACCGCGCTGACCGAGGTGAAGCTGCTCGGCCTCGGCCACGGCGACCTCCAGCCCTGGCTGAACGTACGGCCCGAGGTGGCGGGCGCCCTGCTGCGCGCCGTCGCGCGGCGGCTGCGCAAGACCAACGACCAGATGTCCGACCTGGTCTTCTCCGACGTGCCCGGCCGGGTCGCGCGCGCCCTGCTCGACCTGTCGCGCCGGTTCGGCGTGCAGTCCGAGGAGGGCATCCACGTCGTCCACGACCTCACCCAGGAGGAGCTGGCGCAGCTCGTCGGCGCCTCCCGCGAGACGGTGAACAAGGCACTGGCCGACTTCGCGCAGCGCGGCTGGCTGCGGCTGGAGGCGCGGGCCGTGATCCTGCTCGACGTGGAGCGGCTCGCCAAGCGCTCGCGCTGACCGCCCGCCCCTGGTCCCGCCGGGCGCCCGCGGCTCCGCCCCGAGCCGTCCCCGGGCGCCGGGCGGGCCTGGTCCGGCAGGAAGTGGCCCCATGGCTGAACCAGAGCGCTCCCCGGCCACCGAGCCGCCCCCGGGCGGGCGCGCGGCCCGAGAGGGCGTCAGAGGGCTCGACGCGCAGGGGTACATCGCCCGTGAGGGCTCCCTCGCGCGCGTGCCCGCCGTCTTCCGCCCGGTCGTCGCGCACGCCAGGGACCGTCTCCTGGACGCCTTCGGGAACCGGCTGCACAGCGCCTACCTGTACGGCTCGGTGCCGCGCGGCACCGCCCGCGCGGGCCGCTCCGACCTGGACCTCCTGGTCGCGCTGCGCGAGGAGCCCACGGCCGCCGACCGGGAGACCGCGCGCGCCCTGGACGCGGCCGTCGACCGGGAGTTCCCCGAGGTCGACGGCGTCGACACGCTCGTCCACGGCAGGGCCCGGCTGCTGAGCGACGACGAGACGTACGACCTCGGCTGGTTCGTGGCCTGCCTGTGCACCCCGCTGCTCGGCGACGACCTCGGCGAGTACCTGCCGCGCTACCGCCCGGACGCCCGCCTGGCCGCGGGGACCAACGGCGACCTGGCGGCGCTGCTGCCCGGCTGGCGGCGGCGCGTCCTGGCCGCGGCGGACGCCGGGGAGAGCGAAGCCGCCGTCGCCGAACGGCGGGCCCTGGTCCGGTCCCTGTCGCGCCGTCTCGTCCGCACCGGGTTCTCGCTCGTCATGCCCCGCTGGAACGGCTGGACGAGCGACCTGACCGAGATGGCCGAGGTCTTCGGGACGTACTACGGGGAGCGGGCGGCCGACCTGCGCGCGGCGGCCCGGCGCGGGTCCGGGCCGGACGCGGACCCCGCCGTGCTGCGCCACTACGTCGACGACCTCGGCCCCTGGCTCGCCGCCGAGTACGCGCGCGTGCACGGCACCGGGCGGCTCCCCCCGGACGGCCGCCCCGGCCCCGGCGACGGCCCGGGGACCGCCTGAGACGGCGTCCCGCGGGCCCTAGATGATGCCGTGTTCGCGCAGGTAGTCGAGCTGGGCCCGGACCGACAGCTCCGCGGCGGGCCACAGCGCACGGTCGACGTCCGCGTAGACGTGCGCGACGACCTCGGCCGGGGTGCCGTGGCCGTCCTCGACCGCCGTCTCCACCTGGGCGAGCCGGTGCGCGCGGTGGGCGAGGTAGTACTCCACGACGCCCTGCGCGTCCTCCAGGACGGGCCCGTGGCCCGGCAGGACGGTGTGGACGCCGTCGTCGACCGCGAGGGAGCGCAGCCGGCGCAGCGAGTCCAGGTAGTCGCCCAGACGGCCGTCCGGGTGCGCCACGACGGTCGTGCCGCGGCCGAGGACCGTGTCCCCGGTGAGGACCGCTCGGTCGGCCGGGAGGTGGAAGCAGAGGGAGTCCGAGGTGTGGCCCGGCGTGGGCACCACCCGCAGCTCCAGACCGCCGACGGTGACGACGTCCCCGGCGGCCAGCCCCTCGTCCCCGAGCCGCAGCGCCGGATCGAGGGCCCGCACCTTCGTGCCGGTCAGCTCGGCGAACCGGGCGGCCCCCTCGGCGTGGTCGGGGTGGCCGTGGGTGAGGAGGGTGAGCGCGACGCGCCGTCCGGCCCGCTCGGCGGCGTCGACGACGGCCCGCAGGTGCCCCTCGTCCAGCGGGCCGGGGTCGATGACGACGGCGAGGTCGGAGTCCGGCTCGGCGAGCAGCCAGGTGTTGGTGCCGTCCAGGGTCATCGCCGACGCGTTCGGCGCCAGGACGTTGACCGCGCGCGCGGTGGCGGGGCCCGAGCGGACCACACCGCGGGGCTGTCCCGGCAGGGCGCTTGCGTCCGTCATGCGGGAGCTCCCCCGGTGGGCGGGTCGGTCGGGACGTGCCGGGTGAACTCGTCGTGCCCCGGCCAGGTCAGGACGATGCCGCCGTCCTCCAGGCGGGCCCGCGCGAGGACCGGGGTGAGGTCGCGGGCGGGGGCGTCGGCGAGGGCGTCGGCCGCGGCGGCGTAGGGGGCGAGCTGACGCAGGGTGGCGAGGGTGGGCGGCATCATCAGCAGGTCGCCGCGCTCGTACCCGGCGACGGCCTCCCCGGGGCGGATCCAGACGGTGCGGTCGGCCTCCGTGGAGGCGTTGCGGGTGCGCTGGCCGGGCGGCAGGGCGGCCACGAAGAAGAACGTGTCGTAGCGGCGCGCCTCGAACTCCGGGGTGATCCAGCGGGTCCAGGCGCCCAGCAGGTCCGAGCGCAGCACCAGCCCGCGCCGGTCGAGGAACTCCGCGAAGGACACCTTGCGGTCCACCAGGTCCGCGCGGTCGGCCTCCCAGTCGGCGCCCGTGGTGTCGCCGACCACGGTGTCGGGGGCGGCCCCGGCGAGCAGGACGCCGGCCTCCTCGTACGTCTCGCGGACGGCGGCGCAGACGATCGCCTGGGCCGCGACCTCGTCGACGTCCAGGCGCCGCGCCCACCACGCGCGCGTGGGGCCCGCCCAGCGGATGCCCCGCTCCTCGTCGCGCGGGTCGACACCGCCGCCCGGATACGCGTACGCGCCCCCGGCGAAGGCCATGGAGGCGCGTCTGCGCAGCATGTGGACGGATGGTCCGGCGCCCGCGCCGCCGTCCTTGAGGAGCATGACGGTGGCGGCCCGCCGGGGGACGACCGGGGTGAGCGTGCCCCGCGCCAGCGCGCGGATACGTTCCGGCCAGTCCTGCGGGAACCACTGCCCATTCGCCATGGGCGGAGGCTATCCCGTGGCGCGCGAATGTTCGAGAGGTGATCGGAGCGGGGCGACCCGGGCCGCCACCGCGCCTTCCTCCGCTACGGGACGAGTTCCACCTGGATCTCGACCTCGACCGGCGCGTCCAGCGGGAGCACCGCGACACCCACCGCGCTGCGCGCGTGGACGCCCTTCTCGCCGAGGACCTCGCCGAGCAGCTCGCTGGCGCCGTTGACGACACCCGGCTGGCCGGTGAAGTCGGCCGCGGAGGCGACGAAGCCCACGACCTTCACCACGCGCGCGACGCGGTCCAGATCACCGGCGACGGACTTGACGGCGGCCAGCGCGTTCAGCGCGCAGACCCGGGCCAGCTCCTTGGCCTCCTCCGCGGTGACCTCGGCGCCGACCTTGCCGGTGACGGGCAGTTTGCCGTCCACCATGGGGAGCTGGCCGGAGGTGTACACGTAGGCGCCCGACCGCACGGCCGGCTGGTAGGCGGCCAGCGGCGGCACCACGTCCGGCAGGGTCAGGCCCAGCCCGGCGAGGCGCTCCTCGACGGCGCTCACGCCTTGGCCCGCTTCAGGTACGCCACGAGCTGCTCCGGGTTGGGTCCGGGGACGACCTGGACCAGCTCCCAGCCGTCCTCGCCCCAGGTGTCCAGAATCTGCTTCGTGGCGTGGACGAGCAGCGGCACGGTCGAGTATTCCCACTTGGTCATACGGGCGACTCTAGCCGCTGCCGTGACAGGCCGGACCGCCGCTGTCCCGGCGGGCCCGGACGGTGCCCGCGGCCCGGTTGTCCACAGCCTGTCGCGTGGTTGGCACAGGGACTGGTTAGGCTCGAAGACGTGAGCAGGCTCCAGGTCGTCAGCGGCAAGGGCGGGACCGGAAAGACCACGGTCGCCGCAGCCCTCGCGTTGGCTCTCGCGACGGAGGGGAAGCGGACGCTTCTCATCGAGGTCGAGGGCCGCCAGGGCATCGCGCAGCTCTTCGAGACGGAGGCGTTGCCTTATGAGGAGAGGAAGATCGCCGTCGCGCCGGGGGGCGGGGAGGTGTACGCGCTCGCCATCGACCCCGAACTGGCGCTGCTGGACTACCTCCAGATGTTCTACAAGCTGGGCAGCGCCGGGCGGGCCCTGAAGAAGCTCGGCGCGATCGACTTCGCGACCACCATCGCGCCGGGCGTCCGGGACGTCCTGCTGACCGGCAAGGCGTGCGAGGCGGTCCGGCGCAAGGACAAGGGCGGACGGTTCGTCTACGACTTCGTCGTGATGGACGCGCCCCCCACCGGCCGCGTCACCCGCTTCCTGAACGTGAACGACGAGGTGGCGGGCCTCGCGAAGATCGGCCCCATACACAATCAGGCGCAGGCCGTGATGCGGGTGCTGAAGTCGCCGGAGACGGCCGTGCACCTGGTGACACTGCTGGAGGAGATGCCGGTCCAGGAGACCTCCGACGGCATCGCCGAACTGCGGGCGGCGCGGCTGCCGGTGGGCGAGATCATCGTCAACATGGTCCGCCCGCAGGTGTTGGACGCGGCCGACCTGGAACTCGTACGGGAGGTGCCGCGCACCGCCGTCGCCCAGGCGCTCTCCGCCGCGGGGCTCGGCGGGGCCCGGCGCGGTGGCAAGGCGGAGCAGTTGGTGGACCCGCTGCTCGAACAGGCGGCCGAGTACGCGGAACGGCACGCGCTGGAGCACGAGCAGCGCTCCGCCCTGGGCGAGCTGGGGCTGCCGCTGCGCGAACTGCCGCTGCTCGCCGAGGGCATGGATCTCGCGGGCCTGTACGAACTCGCCACCGAGCTGCGCAACCAGGGGATGTCATGAGTCCACAACCGGCGCACACCGACGACAGCGCGCGGCACCGCATCGCCCCCGCGCGCGTGCTCGACGTCGATCCGCTGCTCGACGACCCGGAGACCAGGATCGTGGTCTGCTGCGGCTCGGGCGGGGTCGGCAAGACGACGACGGCGGCGGCGCTGGGGCTGCGGGCTGCCGAGCGGGGCCGCAAGGTGGTCGTGCTGACCATCGACCCGGCGCGCAGGCTGGCGCAGTCCATGGGCATCGACTCGCTGGACAACATCCCGCGCCGGGTGAAGGGCATCGACGACGCGGCGGGCGGCGAACTGCACGCCATGATGCTCGACATGAAGCGCACGTTCGACGAGATCGTCGAGGCGCACGCCGACCCCGAGCGGGCCGCGGCGATCCTGTCGAACCCCTTCTACCAGTCGCTCTCGGCGGGCTTCGCGGGCACGCAGGAGTACATGGCGATGGAGAAGCTGGGGCAGCTCAGGGCCCGCGAGGCGTGGGACCTGATCGTCGTCGACACCCCGCCGTCGCGCTCCGCGCTCGACTTCCTGGACGCGCCCAAGCGGCTCGGGTCGTTCCTGGACGGCAAGCTGATCCGGGTGCTGCTGGCGCCCGCGAAGGTCGGCGGGCGGGCCGGGATGAAGTTCCTGAACGTCGGGATGTCGATGATGACCGGCGCGCTCGGCAAGGTGCTGGGCGGGCAGCTGCTGAAGGACGTGCAGACGTTCGTCGCCGCGATGGACTCGATGTTCGGCGGGTTCCGCACCCGCGCGGACGCCACGTACAAGCTGCTCCAGGCGCCCGGGACGGCGTTCCTGGTGGTCGCGGCGCCGGAGCGGGACGCGCTGCGCGAGGCGGCGTACTTCGTGGAGCGGCTGGCGGCGGAGAAGATGCCGTTCGCGGGTCTGGTGCTCAACCGGGTCCACGGCAGCGGCGCCGACCGGCTGTCGGCCGAGCGCGCGCTCGCCGCCGCGGAAAATCTTGTGGAGTCCCGCATTGTGGATCAGGACGACGGGAAAGCTGGACTTCGTAACTCTCCCGATCCGTACGCCGGTTCAGACTCCCCCACGGCTTCAGGGCCCGCGGCCGATCCCCCCGGTCCGCGCGGACCCGAGCAGGGGCCCGGGAAGGACCGCACCGACTCCACGCACCCCGCGAACCCCGAGGACTCCGCGAAGGGCGTGTCCTCCACGGGCGACGCGGACACCGCGGACCCCATGGACCCCGTGGACATCGCGGACCCCGTGGGCGCCTCGGCCACCGGGGACGACGATGCGGACCAGGGCGTCGACCGGCTCACCGCGGGTCTGCTGAGGCTGCACGCCGAGCGCATGCGGCTGCTCTCCCGCGAGCTGCGCACGCGTGGCCGCTTCACCGCCCGCCACCCCGAGGTGGCCGTGGCGGAAGTGGCCGCGCTCCCCGGTGACGTGCACGACCTCGCGGGGCTGCGGGACATCGGTGACCGGCTCGCGGCCAACCGGTCGGAGCGGTTCGACGCCGCCGACGGCTGAGCCGGGAGCTGTGACCGGGGGCCCGGCCGAGGGGTGACCTCAGCCGACCGCCGCGTAGTTCTCGTAGATCTCGTCGTCGTCGAGGGCGACGATGCCCGCGCCGCGCTCGTACTCCGTACGCGCCGTCTCCAGGAGCCGGCGCCATGAGGTCACCGTGGGCCGCCGGCGCAGCAACGCGCGGCGTTCCCGCTCCGTCATGCCTCCCCACACGCCGAACTCGACGCGGTTGTCCAGCGCGTCCGCCAGGCACTCGGTGCGTACCGGACATCCGGTGCACACTGCCTTGGCCCTGTTCTGCGCCGCTCCTTGAACGAACAGTTCATCCGGATCGGTAGTGCGGCAGGCGGCCTGCGCACTCCAGTCGCTTACCCAGCCCATACCGGCGCCGTCCTCTCCCGAATCGAGGCTCCCCCACGGCGGCAGCGGCATATTCACCGCCGCCAGTTGAGGACGTTACGGAAGGCGGGGACACGGCAACACCCCCGTCGGGCCCAATCTTGAATGGCCCGAACGGACTATGGGTAAGCGGCAGATCACCCGGGGGAGTGAGCTGACGACATGCGTGATCATCCCGGCATACCGGGACGTTTCTCATGGGTCGCAACGGGCGTCAGGTGACACACAAGGCGGATTCGGACACGCCTTCCCCAGAAAATGGGGTACGCCCGGAACGATTCGGGGTCGCCGGACGTATTGATACGTGGTCCTACTGCTGTGACAGTTGAGAGCAGCTTAGGCCAAGGCATATACGCGTGTCCGGCGAATGAGAACGTAGGCTGCCCCCATGCCAAAGAAGCGTTCGGGCGGTGGTCTGTCTCCCGCGCAGCAGGCCGCCAAGTTCCTCGGTGTCAGTGTGCTCGCCGGTGCCGTCCTCGCCGGCATCGCCCTGCCCGCCTTCGGCGCGCTCGGACTCGCGGCCAAGGGGTCGGTGGAGAGCTTCGACGAGCTTCCCGCCAACCTCAAGACCCCGCCGCTGAGCCAGCGCACCACGATCCTCGACGCGGACGGCGGCCAGATCGCCACCGTCTACTCGCGCGACCGGACCGTGGTGTCGCTGAAGGACATGTCGCCCTATGTGCAGAAGGCGATCGTCGCGATCGAGGACTCGCGCTTCTACCAGCACGGCGCGGTCGACATGAAGGGCGTGCTGCGCGCCCTCAACAAGAACGTGCAGAGCAGCGGGGTCGCCCAGGGCGCCTCGACGCTCACCCAGCAGTACGTGAAGAACGTCTTCGTGGAGGAGGCGGGCGACGACCCGACGAAGGTCGCGCAGGCCACCCAGCAGACCCTCGGCCGCAAGATCAAGGAACTGAAGTTCGCGATCCAGGTCGAGGAGGAGCTGGGCAAGAAGAAGATCCTCGAGAACTACCTGAACATCACGTTCTTCGGTGAGCAGGCGTACGGCGTCGAGGCCGCGGCCCAGCGCTACTTCTCCAAGCACGCCAAGGACCTGAACCTCCAGGAGTCGGCGCTGCTCGCGGGCATCGTCCAGTCGCCGAGCCGGTACGACCCGGTCAACGACGAGGAGGAGGCCACCAAGCGCCGCAACACCGTGCTCGCGCGGATGGCGGAGGTCGGCGACGTCTCCAGGGCCGAGGCGGACAAGGCGATGAAGGCGCCGCTCGGGCTGAAGCCGAGCCGCCCGAAGAACGGCTGCATCACCGCCGTCAAGGGCGCCGGGTTCTTCTGCGACTACGTCCGCCAGGTGTTCCTCTCCGACCCGGTCTTCGGCGAGACCTCCGAGGCCCGCGCGAAGGTGTGGAACCAGGGCGGCCTGACGATCCGTACGACGATGGACCCGCAGGCGCAGGAGTCGGCGCAGGACTCGATCAAGAGCCACGTCTACAAGAGCGACGACGTGGCGACCGCGGCAACCATCGTGCAGCCGGGCACCGGCAAGGTGCTGGCGATGGGTCAGTCGCGGCCGTACGGCATCGACACCAAGGACCACCAGACCACGATCAACCTCTCGGTGAACCAGAGCATGGGCGGCGGCGCCGGCTACCAGCCCGGTTCGACGTTCAAGCCGATCGTGGCGGCGGCGGCGCTGGAGGGCGGCACCCCGGCGACCCAGTCGTACTCGTCGCCGTACGAGATGGACTACCCGAGCCCGGTCTCCGTCTGCAACGGCAAGACCTGGCGCAACGACCCGAACAACCCGGCGAAGCTGACCAACGAGGACGAGTCGGAGCACGGCCCGTACTCGATGAAGGAAGCGACCGCGAAGTCGGTCAACACCTACTACGTGCAGATGATCAGCGACATCGGCATCTGCCCGGTGGTCGAGCTGGCCAAGAAGATGGGCGTGAGCCGGGCGGACGGCAACAAGATCGTCCAGGCGCCCTCGATCGCGCTCGGCACCCAGGAGATGTCCCCGCTGACGATGGCGAACGCGTACGCGACCTTCGCCTCGCGCGGCATGTACTGCACGCCGGTCGCCATCGAGTCGATCACGCAGACCGTCGGCAGCCAGAAGAAGTCCCTGCAGGTGCCCAAGTCGACCTGCACGCGGGCGATGTCGCCGACCACCGCCGACACCGTCAGCACGCTCCTGAAGGGCGTCGTCGAGGACGGCACCGGCCAGCAGGCGGGTCTCGGCAGCCGTCCGAGCGCCGGTAAGACCGGTACGACGGACAACCGCTACGCGGCCTGGTTCGTCGGCTACACGCCCAACATGGCGGGCGCGGTCTGGGTCGGCGACCCGACCCACAAGCGCCGCATGATCGGCATCAACATCGGCGGCATCGGCTACGAGAAGGTGTACGGCGGCGAGGTGCCCGGCCCGATCTGGCGCGACATGATGAACGGCGCCCTCCAGGGCAAGCCCGCGCCGGACTTCAACCTCGTCAACATCCCGGACGGCGACAAGAACAAGGGCCGGGGGAACGACGACGGCAACAACGGGGACCCGGGGCGCGGCGGTGACAACGGCAGCCTGTTCGGCGGCCTGCTGAACGGCGGCACCGACGGGGGCGGCAACAACAACGGCGGCAACAACGGCGGTTCCTTCCCGTCCCCGACGTTCTCCCTCCCGGAGGGCCTGTTCCAGGGCAACGGGAACGGCAACGGCAACGGGCATGGGGGGCGGGACGGGGGTGACGGGGCCTCGGTCGGGCGGCAGCCCGGCTGGGCGGCGGCTCGGGTGACGGAGGCTCGGTCGGGCGGGCGGCTCGGGGTGTAGAGGCGCCGGTACGACGAGAAGGGGCTTCCTGGTGGAGGGCGTGAGGAATTCACGTCCGGTACCACCGGGGAGCCCCTTTGTCGTTGCGTCGGTTTCCGCGCGGGGGGGGAGAGAGAGAGGTGGGGCGGCTGTGGCCGTGGGGCGGGGCGGGCGGCCGGGGCTCGGGTGTTGGAGCTGGCCGCGGTGGCCGGAGACCGTACGGGGCGCCGGGGCCGCCCCTGACAGATCCCCGGGGCGGTCGGCCGCCCCTGCTCCCTCCCGGGGGCAGGGGCGGGGAAGAAACCTTCAGCCGGGCGGGGACGCCGTGGGAGGGAGAGGGAGAACCGCTCGGATCGGCGGCCGGGGGTGGGCGCCGGTTCAGCCGGCGAGGTGCTTCTTGACCGCGGCGGCGACCCGGCCGCCCTCCGCGAGGCCCGCGACCTTCGGGTTCACGATCTTCATGACGGCGCCCATGGCCCGCGGCCCCTCGGCACCGGCGGCCCTGGCTTCGGCCACGGCCTGGGCGACGATCGCGTCCAGCTCGTCGTCGCCGAGCTGCTTGGGCAGGTACTCGGCGAGCAGCTCGCCCTCCGCCTTCTCGCGCTCGGCCTGCTCGGCGCGACCGCCCTGGGCGAAGGCGTCGGCCGCCTCACGGCGCTTCTTCGCCTCCTTGGTGATGACCTTCAGCACCTCGTCGTCGGAGAGCTCCCGCTTCTCCTTGCCCGAGACCTCCTCCTTGGTGATCGCGGCGAGCGTCAGCCGGAGCGTCGAGGAGCGGAGCTCGTCACGTGCCTTGATCGCGGTGTTGAGGTCGGCGTGCAGCTTCGACTTGAGCGTGGTGGTCATGGACCCGATTGTCGCAGGTGCCGCGGCGCCGGTGCCCCTCCATTTAGGGGAGACGGGGCGGGAGGGGGCCGGGCCGGACGGACCGGGCCACCGGGGGCGCGGCCCTCAAGGGGCGCTGGGGAGTGGGACATCCGGTGGATCTGACACGATGGAAGAATGCGCGCGCGATACGGAGTACCTCTGTCCATCGCGGCGGCTGGCGCCGCCGGTGTGTTGTACGCGGCGGGCTTCGAGGCCCGCTCCTTCCGCTTGAGGCGGGTGACGATCCCCGTCCTGCCGCCCGGGATGCGCCCGCTGCGTGTGCTCCAGGTCTCCGACATCCACATGGTCGGCGGGCAGCGCAAGAAGCAGCGCTGGCTGCGTTCGCTGGCGGGGCTGCGTCCCGACTTCGTGATCAACACCGGCGACAACCTGTCGGACCCGGAGGGCGTCCCGGAGGTCCTGGACGCGCTGGGCCCGCTGATGGAGTTCCCGGGCGCGTACGTCTTCGGGTCGAACGACTACTACGGGCCCAAGCTCCGCAACCCCGCCCGCTATCTGCTGGAGCGGGCGAACGGGCGGTTCGGGCTGAACGGCAACGCGCCCGCCACCGGCGTGATCCACAATCCGTGGGAGGACCTGCGGGAGGGTTTCGACACGGCGGGCTGGCTCAACCTGACGAACACGCGGGGGACGCTGAAGATCGAGGGCGCGTCGCTGGAGCTGACGGGGCTCGACGACCCGCACATCAAGCGGGACCGGTACGCGCAGGTCGCCGGTGGACCGTCGGGCACGGCGGACTTCTCGATGGGCGTGGTGCACGCGCCGTACCTGCGGGTCCTGGACTCCTTCACGTCCGACGGCTATCCCCTGGTCCTGGCCGGTCACACGCACGGCGGCCAGCTCTGCGTCCCCTTCTACGGGGCGCTGGTCACCAACTGCGACCTGGACACGGACCGGGTGAAGGGCCTGTCGACGCACCGCGCGGAGGGCAGGGAGTCGTACCTCCACGTGTCGGCGGGCTGCGGCACGAACAGGTACACCCCGGTCCGCTTCGCGTGCCCTCCGGAGGCGTCGCTGCTGACGTTGGTGGAGCGGGGATAGGGGGGCGGGGGTAGGGGGGCGGCTGGGCGCAGGGCGCAGGGCACCCGCTCAGCCCCAAGGCCGGGCCCGAATCCGGAACCGGACCCGGACTCGGACCCGGAGCTGAAACTGGAGCCGAGGTCAGGTGCCGTCCTTGGGCGGGTGCGGGGGCAATTTGTGCTGGCGCCCTGGTCGAGGCGCGGGGTGGCCCGTGCTGGAGGCCTGTCGGGGGCGGGGTGACCTGTGCTGGAAGCCTGTCGGGGGGCGGGATGACCCGTGCTGGAAGCCTGTCGGAGGCGGGGTGACCCGTGCTGGAGGACCTGGTCGGAGGGGCGAGGTGATCCGTTGCCGGAGGCTCGGGCGGGTGTGGGGCATCGCGGAATGAAGCCCCGGACGGATGTGGGACATCCCGCGCCGGAGGCCCGGTCGGGGGCGAGGTAACCCACACGGCGCACCCATATCGCCCATTTCACCCCTCCTGCTTAGCGTGAGGGGCATGACCGCCCCGATACCGAGGGACATCCCGGACATTCCCGCAGTTCCGGGCATCCCCGCGCTGCTGCCCCTGCCGGTTCCCGCGTCCGCGGTGATGGCGCCGGTGAGACGCCCCCTGACCGCCGTCTACCGTGCGCTGATCGCGTTCGTGGCGGTGGCGGGGGTGATGATCGTGCTGCTGCTCGGCAGCCCGGTCCGGGTCCTCACCTACTTCGAGGTTCAGTCGAACATCCTGCTGGCGATCGTCTTCGCGGCGGCGGCCCGACGGGACTGGTCGGCACGCCGCCCGCTCCCCTCGGCGCTGACCGGTGCGACGCTGCTCTACATCGTGATCACGGGGGCGGTGTACCACCTGCTCCTGGCGGACGGCGCGATCCCGTTCACGATGACGCCGGGATCGGG
Source organism: Streptomyces sp. SolWspMP-5a-2 (assembly GCF_900091845.1). Classification (GTDB taxonomy): domain Bacteria; phylum Actinomycetota; class Actinomycetes; order Streptomycetales; family Streptomycetaceae; genus Streptomyces; species Streptomyces doudnae. The sequence continues at coordinate 44,174 of NZ_FMCI01000394.1, read as the reverse complement.
GCCGACGGGCTGGGCGTCCGCGGCGAACCAGATCCTGCACACGGTGACGCCGGCGGCGGCGCTGCTGGACTGGCTGCTCCTGACCCAGCCGGGCCGGCTGCGGATCCGGCAGGCGGCGCCGTGGATGCTGTACCCGCTGGCATACCTGGCCGTGTCGCTGACGCGAGGAGAACTGATCCTGCCGGGGACGCCGGGGCGCTACCTCTACCCGTTCCTGGACGTCGACCTGCACGGATACAAGAGCGTCCTGGCCAACGCCCTCCTCCTGGGCCTGGCCTTCTACGCCCTCGCGGTCCTGCTGATCGCCGCCGACCACGCCCGCCCGAAGCCGCTCCGCCACCACGGCAAAACCGGATTTCGTCTCTAGCCACCGGTGGGCTAAAGTAAACGACGTCGCAGAGAGACACAGCGACATCGGGGTGTGGCGCAGCTTGGTAGCGCGCTTCGTTCGGGACGAAGAGGTCGTGGGTTCAAATCCCGCCACCCCGACAGAGAAACACCAGATCAGCCAGACTACTCACATGAGTAGTCTGGCTGATCTGGTTTGTGCGTGTCTATCTGCGTGACTACCGGTTCCCGCGTATATACGGCCGCTGCGGATCAGCGCCGAAGATCCCGTCCATGACCACAGCGCCGGTCTGGATCACGGGCCGGATCTGCTTCCGGTAGACCTCTTCCGTGACGGCCGTGCCGGAGTGCCCGACAAGCCGGGAGATCTCTTCCAGCGGGACGCCCCGATCGGAGAGCAGCGACACGAAGCTGTGCCGGAGCTCCCGCGGCGTCCACTCGTCTCCGTCGATCCCGTCGACGTCCTTGAGCGCCTGGCGGAAGGCGCGGCGGACGTTGGCAGCGTCGAGCGGCTTGCCGACGGCCGAGGAGAAGACAAGGCCGTGTTCCTCCCACTTCTCGTCAGCGGCGAGCCGATCCCAGCCCTGATCTTCGAATTGCTGCCAGAGGGCTTCGACGCAGCGCGCCGGCAGGGCGAGGGTGCGCCGGGACCGCCGGGTCTTGGTGTCCCCGGTGCGCCGGACAGAGCGCCAGACGGCGATGTGGGGAGGCTGCGGCGGGTCCATGTCGGGACGGCCTTTCAGGAAGACGTGGTCCCAGGTGAGGGCGCGCAGTTCTTCAGTCCGGGCCCCGGTCAGCAGCGCGAGCACGATGTACGCGTGCATCGAGGTTCCCTCGGCACCCTTGAGTACGGCCTCAGCCTGGGAGAAGGTGAGCGCCTTGGACGGGCGCCCTGCCTGCCCTTGGGGTACCGAGCACAGCTCGACGACGTTGCGCTTCACCTTGTCCCGCGCCATGGCCCGCTTGACCGCACGGTTCAGGCAGGAGTGAAGGCCCTGAAGTGTGCGTGTGCTGAGCGTCTTCGCCTTGGTTGCCAGCCAACGGTCCACGTCCTCCGCGCTGAGGTCGCGGAGCTTGCGGGCGCCAAGTGATGGGATGACGTGTTTCTCGCTCAGGAGGGTTGTCGTCTCGACGGTGCTGGGGTCGAGGCCGGCGAGGCCGTAGGTCAGCCAGTCCGTCACCGCGTCTTTGACCGTGTAGTTGGTGGGTGCGATGGCAAGGCCGTCTTCGTGGTCCCGCAACACCTCCTTGAGCTTGTTCTTCGCCTCCGTCTTGGTCTTGCCACTCCCCCGCTTCACGATCCGCTTCCCGCTCGGGTCGAAGCCGAGGTTGGCCGTGGCGATCCACCGTTGTCTCTTCTCGTCCCAGTGCAGGCCGCCGTCACCGCGGCTACGGCGCGTCGTCATCAGGCAGCCCGCTCCATCTGCCCAGCGATGAACTCGCCGATAGCGGAAGCAGGGATGCGCCGACACCGGCCGATGGTGACCGAGCGCAGACGCCGGGTGCGGATCAGGTCATAGACCTTCGACCGACCGAGCTTGAGCCGCGCCATGACCTGTACCACGGTCAGCAGTTCGTCATCACGCTCGCGCATGCGTCGGTTCTCCTTCGGTTCCTGGGGCGGGTTCGAGGGTTTCGGCGAGCCAGGTTTCGGTGTCGGTGAGGCCGGTTCCGGCGTAGACCCAGTGGGCGAGGACGAGGGTCGTGTCCGAGGGCGCCTGGTCGTCGGTGACGGCTTGGGCTCGGCGCCACTCGGCGCGGGCCGTGCGGAGCGCACCGAGAGTCGTGGAGTAGCGGCGGGACTTGGTAGAGAAGTGGCCGCGGAAGCCGAGCATGTGAGCCCAGGCCCGCAACCGGAGGTCTGCCAGATCCTTGCGGGCACCGAGTGTCCAAGCGGTGCGGACCATGCGGCGGGCGTGGTCGCTGATGTCGAGTTGGGCGAGTTCGGCGAGGAACTTGAGGGGGCGGTCGAGGGCGCCTGTCGCTGTCTCGGCTCCCTTGGTGGCGTACTTGGCGATGTACGCGGCAACTGCCCGCTCGGTGAGTTCCTGGCCTCCTTCGAAGTCGGCGGATCGGATGGCGCGTACGTCGAGTTGGCGGCCGAAGGTGAAGGTGTGGGCGCGGTTGTCGATGACCGGGCCGTCCACCTGGGCGGCGGAGGCGGCGGTGCGGATGGCGTCGGTGAGGAGTTCGGCGGTGGCCCAGGCGGGCGGAGGGGTGTCGCTGCCCTCGGGCCCGTCGACGCGGATGACGGCGTGGAAGTGGACGGCGCCGCGTTTCTGGTATTCGGCGACCTTGGCGAAGGAGACGCGGGCGTAGTCGCGGAGGGCGCGTTGGGAGAGGCCGGCGCGCTTGGCGACCTCGCGGCGGAGGTAGATCGAGAAGCGTCGCCAGAGCAGGCCCGCGTGAGCGTTCCAGAGAACGGCTGCGTCGTAGTCGTAGGTGTCCGGGTCGAGCGGGGTACCGAGGGCGGCGTCGTCCTGGTCGTGGAGGGCGCCGCAGCGGCAGGGGCGGATCGTTCGAGCCGGGCCGGTCGGGCGGTTGTGGACCGGGCCGAAGCCAGGGGCGGTGAAGGTAGCGAAGACGCGCGGGTGGGAGGCGACGCGTTCGGGGACGCCCTTGCCACCGCGCAGGCCCGAGGTGATCAGGTGGAAGGTGTCTCGGCGGTAGACCTCTGCGCAAGCCTGGCAGCGGGTCGTGCGGCGGTTGTTGCAGCGGACCAGGAGGTGACCGGCCGGGAGGGCGGCGGAGTCGAGGTGGTGGAGGACCTTGCCGATCTCGCCCGTATCGGTGTTCAGCGCGTGTTCGGTGCGGTGGCCGTCGAGGCGGATCGGGTGGGTGCAGCCGCCGAGGCCTGAGAGCTGGCGCAGGAGTGCGGGCATGGTGCCGTGGGCGGCCAGTTCGCCGAGTTCGGACAGCGGGGGCGGGGTGGCGCGGGTGATGATGGTCTTCTCCTTCTGGCTTCGGTCAGGAGGGGTAGGGCCCCCGGGGCGGCGGATGCTTGGCGGTATCAGGGCCGCCCCGGGGGTCTGTTGTGCTGGTGGTGTCAGCGGCGGTGGGAGTCTCGGAGCATCGAACGCAGGACTAGGGCCGCGATGGCCACGGAGATGGCCGTGACGGCGACGGCGGCCAGGAGCGCGGTCAGGACGACGCCGCCGACGAGGACGGTCACGATCGCTCCGGTGCTGACGGAGATCTGTGGGACCGGCCGGTGAACAGGAGCCGGATCGGTCGGCGCGTGCGTGTGCGCGGACGGCGGGGTCGGGCTGTCGGGGTACTTGGGCAGGAACACGGCAGAACTCTCCTTGCCTACTCGTCTAGTTATGTGAGCCGTTGATGACGTCCACGCCGGAGCGCGTACCGGACTCGATGGCCGGGGCCATGAAGGTGTGCGAGAGCCAGAAGCCGAACAGGGCGATCACGACGACGATCCAGGTGCGGACGCCGAGGAACTTGACCGCTCCCCAGGCGAAAGCGCCGAGGACGAAGACGAGCGGCAGGCTGACGGTCACGGTGGATCGGTCCTTTCAGCGGACGGGGCAGCGGTGGGTGCGGGCGGCCAGCTCGGCGGCGGCGCGGCTGTCGTAGTCGGCGGAGAAGCCGCACCGCGGGGCCGTGCAGGCGGCGGTGTGCTTCTCACGGCCCCGGTTGTCGTAGGCCGTGCCGACCTGAACGGGGCCGATGCGGGTGACGGAGCGGAAGCGGCGGTTGGCGCTCATGTGGGTCTCCCTTCAGAGCTGTGCGGCGATGGCGTCGGCCATGGGCAGCGGAACGCCGAGACGGGCGCGCAGGGTCGTGGTGTCGATGGCCGTACCGGTGCGGGCGTGGTGTTCGGTGGCGACTTTGCGGGCGTGCTCGACCAGTGCGGCCGGGACGGGCACGGCGGGCGGAGAAAGCGCAGCGGGGACTGACTCGGTGACCGGTGGCGACGGGAGCGCCGGTACCGAATCGGGCGCGTCCTCCTGGTCGTCGATGTCCTCGGGCTCGTGGCGCTGTTCCTCGGTCGCGTCGTGCTGGGTCGGCGTACGCGTCGGCTTCGGCGTCGAGTGAGCGAGGAGAGTCCCGCCGAGGAAGCCGATCGCGGGCCAACCTGCGACGAGGATGCGGAGCCAGGCCGGCACATGGTCCATGTCGAGCAGTCCGGCGGTGGCGACGTTCGCTCCGAGGGAGGCGGCGAGCGCGATGGCGAACCAGCACCACCCGGCGGCTTTCGCGTCGCTGGTTCGCAGTCGGCGCCAAGCGGCGACGAGCAGCAGGTCGACCGAGACCGGGTAGGCCCACGCTTTCCACCCGTCCTGTCCGGCCGCGGAGGCGACGTCGTGCAGGTGGGCGAAGGACAGGGCTGCGGCGATGACGGCCTGGACGAGTACCGCGTCGACACGGGCCAGTTGGGCGCGCATGTCGCGGCTCCTTTCGGATTCAGACATGGGCGGGATAGGGAGGTGGCGCGAGGTGGTCACGCCGACCGGGAGGAGAGGGAGTGGCTCAGTCGGTCACAGGTCGTGACCGGACGGCCGGGGCCTTGGACTCGACCGGCGGCGGTACGGGTACGTCGTGCCGGAAGGGCTTGAGCGCGGGCAGGTCGGGGACCAGGTGAGCCGAGGCTCGGCAGGTCTCGGCCGCGTCGGCAAGCGAGAGGTACGGCGTGCGGATACGGGACCAGCCGCCGGAGGTGTCACCGGCCACAGCCAGGCCGGGCAGCTCAGGCGCGATGGCGCAGGCGGCCGAGACCGCTTCGGGGGCGATGTCGCCAAGTGCCATCTTGGAGGAGGCTTCGTCGTTGACGCGGTGGCAGACACGGCCGGTGAGCTGGGCCCGCAACATCGTGGCGCCCTTGCCGAGTTCGGCGCCGAAGCGCTGTCCGCAGACCTCCAGGTAGATGCCGGCCGCGCGGCCGAGCTGGGCGAGGCGGATGAGCTGGGTGACCATCTCGTCCCGCCGTTCCTCCTCCTTCTTCGTGGCGACGAGGAAGAGTTCCGCCACCTCATCGACGAGCAGCACAACGGGCACGGGGCGTTCGCGTTCGGGCAGGCCCCAGATGTCGGAGGTGATCTCCTCGTCCGGCGTGCTCGGCGCGATGCCCTGCCGGGACTTGATCAGGTCGTAGCGGTCCTCCATCTCCTGGATGAGCACAGGCAGCAGCTCGGCCGCCTGATCGGGGTCGGTGGCCAGCGCGGAGAGCCGGGCGGCGAAGGGCGCCAGCTCCACGCCGCGCTTGCAGTCGATGCCGACCAGGGCGACGGGCTGCCGGGCGAGTCCGGTGACGAGGTGGCGCAGGTACATGGATTTGCCCGACAGCGTGGCGCCGAGGGTGAGGCCGTGCGGAACGGTGCGGTAGTCGCGTACGAAGGGAGTGGAGTCCTCCCGCAGCGCGACGGGGATCTTCAGGAAGTCGGCTGTCGTCTTGCGCGGCATACGGACCTTGCGCAGTACGTCGAAGCCGACGAGCCGCAGTTCGACCACACCAGGCCTGACCGTGGTCACGTAGACGGCGTGAACTCCCCAGGCGTGCCGCAGCCGTTCGGCGGAGGCGGCGATGTCGGCGGGTTCCTGGCCCGGGGCGAGCCGCAGGCAGAGCCGGAGCCCGGTCGAGGTGGGGCGGATGAGGCCGCGACGCGGCGGGACGGGCCGGACCTCACGGCGGGTGGTGGCCTGGACCGCCAGGGCCCGGAGCCGGGAGGGCGCGACGGTCAGGCCGCAGGCTTCCATGACCGAGCCGTACGAGCTGAGCAACCGGGCCGTGGAGAGCGGCAGGCCAACCGTGGACCAGTAGACCCCGGGGTGGTGGGCCCGGGTGTAGGCGGCCCCACCGCCGAGTGCGGCGACAGGACCTCCCACCTCCAGAAGCGTCGTCAGGTCGGTCATCAGGCCGTGGCCCCCATGGCGGCCGGGAAGGCAGCCGGAGTGACGGCGGCGGCGCGGTAGGCGATGCCGTGCCGCTGCTGGCCGTTGAACACGCTCTCCCAGGGCCGGGCCACCAGGCCGGGCAGCGAGACCGGAGCGCCGAGTGTGAGGCCCTCGGACACCCCGCTCTCCGGGACGGTGACCTTGATCAGCGACGACTCCCCTTCCTCGATGTAGACGACGCCGATCGTCATCAGCGCCTCACCGCTGTTGATGTCCTTGGCGATCTCGCCGGTCTGACGGTCGCGGACCTTGGGCTCGGGAGCTTCGGTCAGGAGGATCGTCGCGGCCGAGGTCTCCACACGGATGGTGCGCAAGGTTTCTTCCCATCTACTCGTCTACACAAGCTGCATCCTTGGTGCCCGACGTCGCCGGGAACGGGATCACTCTGACACACGACTTGCCCACTCGTCTATACGAGTATGCGTGTCGGGGTGTACGAGTCCGGAGAAGTGGCCTCGCGCACCGCCGATCAGTTCGCCGGGAGCTGGTACGACAGCACGTAGGCGTCCGCCGCCATGACGGTGTCGCAGACCTCTACGGCCCGCTTCTCAGTGTCGTAGGCGGTGCGGATCAGGTGGATCACGGGCACGCCGGACGCGAGTTGCAGAGTCCGAACCTCGACGGGCGAGGGCATCCGGGCGCGGATCTCCTCCTCGAAGTGGTCGAGGTGGTGACCCAGTTCTTCGAGCCGGGCGTAGATACCGCCGGGGCCAGGGTTGGGCTCGGCGATCTGCGTGCCGCGGGCGATGTCGAGCGGCAGGTAGGAGGTGGCGAACTCGACCGGCTTCCCGTCGAGGAGATACCGACGCCGGCGGGCGAGCACCCTCCGCACGGAGCCGAGCCGGGTGGAGATGTCCTGGCTAGCCTTCTCCTCCTTCACCTCCAGGCTGTCGACCTGGGGATGGCTACCGGCCGCGTCCGCCTCCACGATGAACGCGGACTTGCCCTGCTCGCGATGGCGGCGGGCGAAGCGGTCGGAGGCGAGACGCCGTACGGGAGGCCGGGGCCGAACAAAGACGCCCTTGCCATGCTCGGCGTGTACCAGGCCCTCGCCCGTGAGGACGGAGAAGGAGTTGCGGACTGTCATCCGGGAAACCCCGTAGTGCTCGACGAGCTCAGCTTCAGAGGGGAGCTTTTCACCCTCCTTGAACCGCCCACGGTCGATGGCCTCGCGCAGCTGGTCTGCGATCTGCCGGAAGACCGCACGATCGCTCGTGGGGTCGAGATCACCGAGCACGCTCGGAAGTGACGTCACGTGTACTCCTTTAGGTATCTAGACGAGTGGGCGAGTGTTGTTGCTACGGTGGAGAGCCTAGCCATCTGAGAGGGCCGAGGAACGTGAGCACTGACCGTCCGCACTCTGTGAGCGTCGCCGGAGTCATCGTCGACGACCACGGACGCGCCCTCCTGATCAAGCGCCGCGACAACGGTAAGTGGGAACCTCCGGGTGGCGTCGTCGAACGGGACGAGACCCTCCCCGAGGCCCTTCAGCGCGAAGTCCTGGAAGAGACCGGCATCAAGATCGCGACCCCTGCCACACTCACCGGCGTCTACAAGAACATGACCGGGTTGATCGTCTCCCTGGTCTTCCGCTGCCAGGCCGCCGACGGCACACCCACCACCGGGGACGAGACCCGCGCACTTCACTGGGCCACCCGCGAAGAGGTATCCGAACTCGCCGACGAGGCATACGCGATCCGCGTCCTGGACGCACTCGACGCGGCATCCCCGCCGGCCATCCGCGCCCACGACGGCGTGAAACTCGTCTAGCCCGAACCCGCTGCACATGGCGGCCTACCAGCACGAAGGAACTTGTATGCACGAGTATACGAGCACTGCGCGGGTCTGGGGGCTCACTTGCCCAGGTTTTCCCGAGGAGGTCAGCCGGGCCCGCCGCTGGACACGCGACATCCTGCGAGGCTCACCCCTGGCCGAAGACGCCGAGCTGATCGTGAGCGAGCTGAGCGCCAACGCGATCCTCCACACCGCGAGTGGGCGAGAGGCCGGCGGCTTCCATCTGGCGTTGGCGATGTCTTCGCGCGTGGTCGCTCTGTCGGTGACGGACGGCGGAGGCGCCGGGACGGCTCCGAAGGTCGAGCACCGGGACCAGGAGGCGGAGCACGGCCGGGGACTGGGCATGGTCAGCGCGATCGCCCACCGGGTCGTGGTCCACGACAGCGACGGCGGTCACACGGTCACCGCGGAGCTCCTAACGGACGTACGACGAGGCGGTCACCCGTGCTGACCACGACGACTGCCCCGGGCTTCTGGTGCGAATGCTGGACCCGGCACCTGGACGACGGCCAGCCGCCAACACTCTTCGGCTCTTACGACGCGCGCACCGAGGTCGAGGCGAACAACTGGGTCTCCGAGATCCTGCGCACCATCTCACCGGCACTCGACACGGACACCTCAGAGGAGGCGTGGGAGCGGCTCTACGACCACCGCGTCAACACCCGCAGAGCCCTCCTACGCCGTGTGCCCTGGACGGTGTCTGTCACCCACGCCCGCACACTCATCAGCTGGACCGTCAGCCCCGTGACCTTCCTACCGTTGGCACACCGCAGGGCCGCAGAACTCCCTACATGCGCATACGACTTCACGCCCCACACACCCCGAACGACCGACTGAGTTACAACTTTCTCTACTGGTTCAAGCACCCGGCTGCGCTCCGCTCCGCCGGGCGGGCTTCCCGGCTCCGCTCGGGGCGCCGCTCCTGCCTTCGGCCCGCTCCGCCCCGCTGCGCCGACGCCCGCCCACTGTGGATAGGCCCGGAGGTCATGAGTCGAGCATCCGACACGCTCGCGGCTCACGGTCACAGACGATGCCTCCGGCGGGGGATCGGCCGGCACCGGGTGGGAGGGGGCGCCGTTCCCGGCCGCGGGCACATCGTGGCGAGCGTTGGGGGCTCCCATCCCGTCCACCGTCGACCCAGGCAGAGCCGAGCAGACGCGGCCCATGGCGTCCAGGTCGTTCGTACAGTGGCGCGCTCCACCTGGACGCCATGAACCACGCCCGCTCCACGGTGTGTGGGTCGACGGCGGACGGGATGGGAGCTGAGGTTGGGTGTGGTGCGGTAGGGCTACCGCAGCGGTTCCCCAGATTCCGTGAACTGGAATTCACACGCTAAAGAATCTCTAGGTTCGACCTGTGCGCGTCACGGGCCCACTGATTTCGCTAACGATTGGCGATGATCAATGAGATCAGGACCAAGCCAATTAGGCCAACGCGCAGTGCTCGGATTGCACGGTTAGTCCACAGGTATTTCCTGTTTGCGACGAGAGAGTTTGCGTGAACCTGAAGTGCGATGTGATCGGTGATCTCTCGCTCGTTCCCTGTTAGTGCTGCCAGTACCTGTGAATACGTTGGCGCATCGTGCTCGTATACACGCTTGACGTCGCCGTAGAACAGCAGGTTAGTAGGGCTGCGCTCGGCCTCAGCCTGCGCAGGCTCTGGCTCGCTTTCGTTAGTTGGCACACGCCGCCCAGCCCACAAGCTGCGCAACTTCGCGCGCGCCGCGCCACTCAGAGGAGGTTTAAGCTGAGGAGCCAGAGCCGCCATGGCAAACAGTCCGGCCAGGAAGATGGCCAGACCGGTAACGCACGCAACGAGGTCGAGTGCGATTCCGGGGTTGCTCTGGTCCTTGAGTAGGTTGTAGGCGACCCCTCCGGCGACTCCAGCAGCAGCCAAGGTTGCAACGCTTTTAGTCTCAGCGTGTTTCACCCAATCGTTGACTAGGCCTAGCGCCTTCCATGCGTGCTCCGGCTGGAGAGCGCCCGGAGCAGGGGTGCCTTGCTCGGGCTCCTCACTCGCTGAGGTTTCTGGCATCACGAGGTGAACCCAGAACGTCGTGCTCGGAGCGCCTCGCGCTCCTGTTGAGCCTTCGACCAGATCGCTTCACGCATTCGCGATGCGGCGGCTGCCTTCTTCAAGTGATCGACGTCGTTGCGCTTCTTCTCGCCACGCAGGACGGCTGCGCAGTACTCCTCCCCATGGACCGCGCACCAAGAGGAATGCAGTACACGCCCCTGAGATTCCGGATCTCCGTCAGGGAGCCGATCGATCGTGTGGTCCACCCAGAGAGTGTCGGACGGACCCTCGCCGCAAGGGCACGTGTAGGCGAGATAGTCGTTCCTCTCGACGCGGTCCCACACGCTGCCGGTAACGGCCATTAGATGCCGATCGACCGACTGGGCGGCTTTGGCCGCAAAGTTGACCGCCTTGCCCGCCCAGACTGGTTCTTGCTGATTGATATTGCGCGGCGTGCCGACCCGCTTGGCTAGGAGACGGCTGGAGGCAACGCCGACTTTATATCCCGTGCTTGGCAATTGGGGATCGTGCGGCCACCGGGCTTCAAGCCGCCTCACCAAGTCGGAACTAAAACGCAGTACGGTGATCCCGGTAGTCAAGGCACGCTCATACCGGCGTTCCCCCCAGAAAAGCGCAAAAGCGCCGTCACCTTGAATGGCCAGGAAGTCGGCCTCGAACTTGTCGAAAATTCTGACGACTCCGCCCGTGCTGGCCTCGTAGATGCTGGCGGTGCTCGCAGCCCACTTTCCGGTACCCAACTTCGTGGAGCCCTTCAAGTCCGCAACGACGGCGACCGCGTCAGTTACCTTGTGCCATCTCCGAGCGCTGATGGGCAAGGCCGACACGTCAAGGTCGTGCCCCTTGTCCACCACGTCCGGGGTGGACGCGAACTCGTCCTTCGCCTTCTGGTCGAGCTCTTTGAGTAGATCTTCGAGATTGACGTCAGTCACGGACGACCCCTCCCACTTGGTGCTACGGCTTCCAAGGTAAGGGAGAGGTGTGACAAGACGAGGCCAAAGAGACAGAACGCGAGTCCTGCTGACATCTACAGATGGCATCAGCGGCGTCAAAGGAGGCACCTCTGTGAGGCCCCGCACGTCCGCTGCAACCCCCCGCGAGCCCCACGGGGGTGTCCTTGGCGTGAACTACTCGGGCAGTGAAGCCGTCGGACAGGTCCAGGTGGACCGGCGAGCCCGGATGGGTCGGGGACCAGCCTCTCCGGAGGGCCCACGTGATGGTGGCGGCGACGTCCGAGGGCAGCACCGGGACGACAGGCTCTCCGACCCAGTTGCTGGCGTGCGGCTGGTTCGTGGTGACGACGAGGGTCGTCCCAGGGGTATCTGCATGCTCCACCGCGTACGTACAGGGTGACCAGCAAAGCCCCTGGCTGTACGTCGGCCGGCCGCGCAGGTGCCAGCGGTACGTCGTGCCGTCGACGACGATGCGGCGTGAACCCTTGCGGCCGATTGCCATGGCGAGCCCCCATCCCCTGAACTGGCCGCGATGCTAGCTGGTCAGAGCATGGCTGAGCCGGGACTTTCGGGCCTTCCCTGGGCCGTCCGAGGCCGCTCGACAGTGACCAGCAGCGACCGACAGCGACAGGTGTCCAGGGCGACGACCCCAGGTCACCGCGTTCCATCTGCGACACTGGTACAGCCATGCCTAAGCCCGGAGAACTGAGCTCCGAGAGCCGGATAGTGATCCGCCTGCCTTCCTGCTCGGACCCGTGCCAGAACCATGCCAGGTTGGCCGGGGAACCACGGGGAGTGGCGGGCACGAAGTCGCCTGTGCCGAGGCGCCATTAGAGCACTTTGCCGCAGGTCAGACGCCCAACTCCCCCTAGATCAAACGAGCTTCCTAAGCATGTGTTCACTCGGTGCGCTCTAGACCTTCCCGAACTGCCGGTTCTAACATTCGAGGTCGACCACAGAGGGATTTGGGGGAATCGTGACGGACTTTCATGCTGAGGCGATCAAGGTGTACGAGACGACACGCAGCAGCGATACCCGAGGCATCATCTCGGCCCTGTTGCACCTAGCCGAGACGATGGCCCCGGCAGTCCCCAGCAGTCCGGGGGGCGGCACCTCGCTGAGCTGGCAGGGGCCGGCCCTCGCCTACGTCCAGGGCAATCGGCACCAGAAAATGAGCGTTGACCATCTGGCCAAGTGGCTGACTCAGCAAGGCTTCGACGTGGACAAAGACGCTGTCAGTCGCGGCATGTGGGAACTTCACGGGGCGGGCCGCGTGGGGGTCCACACTGGCGGGGACCAGCCAGTGTTCTCCGCCGTCCCCGAGCGTCGGTGACGACATCTACTCCTGAACAGCGATTCCACCGAAGCCAGTGCGTGTCTAACTGCGTGACAACCGCGACGCACAGCCGCGAACAACCGTGGACGTCAGCGGACCATCAGCGCAGGTGACAGGCCGAGTAGCCCAAGGACAGGGAGCGGCCAGAGTTGCTTCGGGACGAAGAGGTCGTGGGTTCAAATCCCGCCACCCCGACAGCCAAAACAGCAGGTCAGGCCCGGTACTGAGGAATCAGTATCGGGCCTGATTTGCGTTCGGGGGCCAATTTGGGAGCCGTTTGGGAGCCGACTTCGGGATCGGGCTCCCCCAGCCGACCGCCTGGCGACAACCGCAGGGCAACAGATCCTTCGGACGGAAACTCGGGCTCACTGTCAGTGGCCCCGTCTAGCCTTGAACCAGCACCGTCCTAAAGGAGGCCGGATTGGCCGGGTTCAAGATCGACAAGCGCGCGATCGCGAAGATGCAGAAGGAGATCGTCAAGGAGTTCGAGCGGGCCAACCGTAAGCACCCCGTACGCATCCCCGTCGAGGTCGACCCGCCGTCCATGGGCATGCTCACCCTCGCGAGTGCCAGCGGCCTCGAAAGCGATCCGCAGCTGTCCCGCTTGTTGCTCTGGCTGTACGAGTCGGTCCAGCAGAATCCGAGCCACTACGTAGACGTGCAGGTCTTCGCGCGGAGCGAAGGTCTGCCGGAAGACGATAGCGACACCATGGCGCTGCAACTCGAGAAGCTCGGGCTCGTCAAGATCGCGCGAAGTCTCGCCGGCGGACTCTCCGAGGTGTTCCCCACGGACGACGGCCTCCTGGAAGCGCGCCGCCTGCTCGCTCTGCGCACCGACACAGTCGAACGCTTCGGGCACGCCTGCGATGTGTTGTTGCGCTGGGTCCTACGCGTGGGCGGACGGCAAGCCTCGGTTCCGGCGCTGGCCTTCCTGGACGACCCGCTGTGCAGCTTCGCCGGGGACCCCCTGACCGAAGTAGAAGTTCTCAGCGCGCTCGACTACCTGCGTGAGCACGCTCTTGTGGAGCGAGTGGTCTCAGACGCCGAGGTCGCAGTCCTGATCACGGCACAAGGCACTCGCTGCGTACTCGCTGGAGGCACCGTGAATGACTTTCTGAGCCGTCAACCGACCGGCGGCGACACCTACAACATCAGCGACTCCCACGGCTTCGTTGCCGGCTCGCAGCAGCATGTCGTACAGAACAACTCCTTCGGCCTGGACGCATCCAAGCTCGCCGAGTTCGCCCAACAGGTACGGCAGTTCGCGCCGAGCCTGGGCGTCACCGAGGAGGAGCAGAGCCAGTTGATTCTGGACGCAGAGGTTCTGGAAGAAGCTGCCGCCTCCGACGAGGCCGAACCGGGGCGTGTGCGGGCCGCATTTGATCGACTGAACGCGACCCTCACCGCAATCGGTACGGCTACCCCTGGACTGACCATGCTCCTCGGGGCTGGACAGAGCGCATACCAGGCAGTGTTCGGCGCCTGAAGTACTGGGAGCCAATCATCCAGTCATCAGGCGGCCGCCGACCGACTGAGACGGGCGACGTCGAATGCGCTGCGGTCCGCTCTGTCCCCGCAGCAAACGCTGCGGGGACAGAGCGGAGCTATCGGAGTGCTACCGCTCGTGCGCGCAGAAGATCGTTGAGCGCGTACACCGGCGACGTGGGGCACATCGCGAGACGGGCATCGAGTGCCGCTTCCCACTGCTGGGTCAGGCCAGCAACGAGACGTCGGCGCATGCCGACGGTGACGTGGGCATAGCGTGCCGAGACCGAGCCGTCGATGTGGCCCATGCGTTCGTCCATGAGGACCTTCTCGGTGCCGAGGTCCTCCATGATCGTGCGGTGGGTGTGGCGCAGACCGTGAGGTGTGAGGCTCTTGGCGATCGGGAGCCAGCAGGCGTCTGCCCGAGCGGCGGCGCCTCGGCCTCGGGCTGGGATGCCTGGCCACGGCTCGCCGAGGATGGGCACCGGGCGGGCCTCCTGGGGTGCCTTCCTCGGGTACCAGCCGGAGACCGCCGGAGTGAACAGCCAGGTGGCGAAGCCGTTGCGGCGCCAGTGGGCTGCGTGCTCCGACGGGGCACCGCCTCGAAGGAACCCGAGATCTGCAATGGCGAGTTCGACCCGTACGCGGGTGGCCTCGCGTACACGGTCGGGGTGGTTGAGGACGTTGGAGACCGTGCCCGTGGAGACCTCGGCACGGCGGGCCACATCGACGAGCTTGGCGCCCTGGTGACCACCGGTACGAGCTGTGCCCTGGCCTCGGAAGACGTACGTCCGGCCGTGGCAGGGGCAGGGCGTCGGCTTGGTGCGGGCGATGTGGTTGAAGACCAGGGCGGAGAGCCAGTCCGTCGAGTCGATGGTGCGGTAGCTGTCGTCCTTGGGCGGGCAGCGAACCAGCTCGCCGGTGTCCAACTCGTACAGCTGCCACTCGACTCGGAAGGCGGCAGGGCGCACGAACGCTGTTTCCAGGCCGACAATTTCGCCCCAGCGTTTGCCGGTGTAGCCCTTGAGGACCGTGGCGACGAACTCGTCGTCGCGACCGGAGAGCAGGGCTGCCCGTTCGGCGGTGAGCAGGATGCCGAGCGCATCGGTGACAACCTTCTCCGGGCCGCGGTCGCGGGAGCGGCCGGCGCGCTTGCCGCGCCCGCGCCGCCGGACGGCAGGGTTGGACGTGAGCAGGCCCTCGTCGATCGCGTCCTCGAAGATCAGGTGGAGCGTGGAGCGCCAGGTCTTGACGCTGGAGGCCGCGTATACGGCCCGTTCCTTTTTCTCCCACAGCTCGACGTCCGCGCGCAGGACGCCTGCGAGCGCCTTGTCCTCGAAGTCGGGGAGCAGGTGCTCCTCGATGTGGCGCTTGTAGTTCTGCATGGTCGACGCGGCCAGGTCCTGAGCGGCGTACCAGCGGTTCGCGTACTCGCCGAAGGTCTCCTGGCCGAGTGCCGGGTCCCGCCAGTCGCCGCGCCGGTACTTGTTCTCGGCCTCGCTCGCGGCGCGCTGGGCCTCGCCCTTGGTGGCGAATTTGATCGGCTTGCCATCCTCACCGACGACGGTGAGGTGCTTGCCGGGCGCGATCTTGTAGCGGGCGCGCCAGTAGTTTCCGCGCTTCTCGCCGAAACCCATCTACCCCTCCCCTTCTCCGTCGTCGTGCTAGGCCGCGGTCCCGAACTGGCTCTGGCGGGCTCGGCGTGGTGGCCGGGCCCGCAAGTGAGCCTTGGCAGCGGCGGACTGAGAAGGAGGTTGGGGAGCAGGGGGCTTGGGGGCAGGAGGCGTTGCCGCCTGCTTCTGCGGGAGCGCGGGGCGGGCCTCGTGCAGGCGGATGATCTCCGCGAGGTGCTCGCCGGTGAAGCGGTAGGCGCGGCCGACGCGCGTGAATGGGATTAGGCGCCGACGGGCGCGGTCCTTGACCCACCAGGCGGAGCAGCCGAGGACAGCAGCGACTTCCTCGGGGACGTACAGACGAGGCAGGGCAGCCTCGGCGCGCAAGGTCGTTGCGGAGGCAGGGGATATTGCGGGTTGGCGCAAGGAGTGAGCCCTCTTCAGGTCATGGCAGGCGTAGGCGCGGCAACGCCGACCTGCCGGTCGATCGCTAGGGATGAAGGTTGAGATGCCCGTGCCGGGGGTTTGCGGGCCCAGGACGGGAATGGGAGCGGGACGCTATGCCTCGCCGGTGGAGCTGGGGGCGCCGTGTCCGCTGGGCGGAGGACCGTGCATCTTCAGCATGGTCTTGCTGGCCTCCTCCGCGATGGCGCTCTGGACCATGAGGTCGGCCTCCTCGCGGACATCGGGGTACTCGGCGAGGTAGGCGTCGAGCGCTTCGCGCGCCTCCGTGAAGGCCATGTTGGCTCTCTGCGTCGCGCGGAACGCGTCCACGACCTCGTCGATGAGTTCCATGGCGCGAGCCTTGGCCGCCAGCTGGGGCGGCCCGACGAGGTTGCGCAGGTCGATGCCCAGAACCTCGGCAAAGCCGATGGCGTCGTCGAGGTTGATGCGGCGCTTGCCGTTTTCGATGCGCCAGACCGCGGACGGGTTCATCTCGAAGCCGGCCTCGTTGAGCCGGTCGGACAGGGCGTTGGTGCTCCAGCCGCGCGCTTCGCGCTCCACCCTGATGCGGGTCGCAACGTTCGCCTCGCCGCTGAGCAGGACGCCCTCGGACGGTTCTTCCTCCGCCATCAGCACCCCCTTCCGTTCGTAGCGATGCACTGCGGTTTGCAGCGCAGCCTAAACAGTAGCATCGATACTGCGAGATGCAAAATACTTCTGCAATCTGCAATTCGTGTGGCATAGTGGTGGCATCCACATCACTGACCTCAGGAGCCCCACGCGAGCGCACGTCACATGAAAGAAGCCCCCGGCGATGCCGGGGGCTCAAGCGCAAACCTCTCAACCGCCATCCCTAGCGATCAACCTGCGGAGTCCGGGATTGCCGTCCCATATGGCCCGCGAGCAGAGGAGCTGATGCCCAGTATGACCGATCCCCAGCCGAGTACGCCATCCCTTCCCGACCGCTCCGGCACATCGTGGCCCCCGGTCGCCGTGCCCGGCCAGCCGTCCGGCGCTGCTGCGCCTCCGGCAGAAGAGGACCGCGACGACTTCGCCTCGCCCACGCCGCTGCCCGAGGGGGCGCAGATCCTGGACGACCTGCGGGCACAGCTGAAGCGGTATGTGGCGATGCCGAGCGAGGAGACCGTCACGGCGGTGGCCTTGTGGATTGCGGCGACACATCTGCAGCGTGCGTGGCAGCACGCGCCGCGTCTGGCAATCGTCGCGCCGGAGAAGCGGTGCGGTAAGTCCCGCCTGCTGGACGTGGTGACCGAGACGGTGCACAACCGACTGATCACAGTCAACGCCAGTGCGGCGGCGATCTTCCGGTCGATCGACGGGGACGACCCGCCGACCCTATTGGTCGACGAGGCCGACACCATGTTCAGCACCACCAAGGCCGCGGAGAAGAACGAGGAGGTCCGCGGCTTGATCAACGCTGGGCACCAGCGTGGCCGCCCGACTCTTCGGGTGTCCGGGCACGAGCACCAGGTGCAGGAGTTCCCTACCTTCGCCATGGCCGCGCTCGCCGGGATCGGCGACCTGCCCGACACCATCATGGACCGCGCGGTGGTCATCCGGATGCGACGCCGTGCGGCGGGCGAGAAGGTTGCCTCCTTCCGCACCGGCCGTGACACCCCCGCCCTGAACGCGCTCCGTGATCGCCTCCATGCCTGGCTCCAACCGCTGTACGTACAGGCCATGGAGATGGAGCCGCCCATGCCGGTCGAGGACCGCGCAGCGGACACCTGGGAACCGCTGGTCATCACCGCCGACCTCGCCGGAGGCGACTGGCCCGCGCTCGCCCGCACCGCCTGCCGCACCATGGCCGACTACGAGGCCGGCCAGGACGAGGAAGGCGGCCTGCGTACCCGCCTCCTGGTCGGCATCCGCCGCGCCTTCGCCGCCGTCAGCGACCCTGCCGTGCTCAGCACGAAGCAGCTGCTGGAGTCCCTCAACGCGGACAAGGAAGCTCCCTGGGCGGAGTACGGCGTCAACGGCCTGACTCCGCGCGGCCTGCAGCTGCTCCTCAAGCCCTACGGCATCGGTTCTGCCAATCGCCGCTTCCCCGACGGCACCCAGGCCAAGGGCTTCGCCCGCAACCAATTCCTCGACACGTGGGCGCGCTACTGCCCCGAGCCGAAGCCGGTGGACGGGCCCGCCCAGAGAGCGGACGAGCCGCTGCCCGGCACCGCCGCCTGACCCGACTCCACTCGCATCACTCGTCCCCGCGCAGGTCAGCGCAGGGACGAGTGAACACCCCGCAACGAGTCGAGTCGACATCACCGCGCCACTCGTACCTGCCCTGACCAGGCACGCGACGAGTGGTACGACACATCACGCCGTACGGCGGCCACGCGTTGTCCTCCCCCGCGCCGAGGCCGCCACGCGCCAAGCTCACCCGGAGTATCCCGCTTGCTCGCTCGCGTCATCGCCCGCCTCCGCCCAACTGAGTCGCGACCTCGCCCTGCCACCGATCCTGGAGAGGCTCGCCGCGCACGCGCCCGCACCACGCTCGTCCTCGGCCTGGTGGCCGTCGTACTCATGGCCTTCCGCGTCTCGTGGAACGCACTGTCCGACGTGGCCCGCGCCATCGGCGCCGATTCCACCGCTGCACTGCTCTACCCGATCGTGGTCGACGGGCTGATGGCCCTCGCGCTCATCGCCACGCTCGTACTGACCGGCCCCGATCGGAAGTTCGCGCTTCGGGTCCTGGCGACGTACACCCTCGCCAGCCTCCTGCTGAACTACGTGCACGGCCTCATACCGGCCTTGCACAGCGAGTCGATCCGGTGGGGCCGACTGGCCGACTGGGACCCTGCGAACTGGGCCCTCGTACTCCTGGCCACCTCGCTCCCAGTCGGGTCGATCTACTTCGGGTCCGACCTCGTGGCGAAGGTGCTGCACCACACCCCAGAGTCGGCCGACTCCGCCGCAGTAGCCCCTGGCCCGTCGGCCGACGAACACGCTGATGAGTCGGCCGTCCAGATCACGGGCACGCAAGCCTCCGAGTCGGCGCCTGACCTGGCCGAATCGGATCCCGAAGGGGCTCGCGATGCGGCGCCCGTGAAGGAGCCGACCGAGGGCGACGAGTCGGCCTCCACGGCCCGATCAACCCGATCGGTCACCGTGGCGGAGTCGACCGGAACCCTCCGCCGGCCGGCGACCGGTCGGGTACCCGTCGCGGCCAAGCCGACTGCCGACCGCCTCCGCACCGAGGCCGAAGTCCTTGAGGAGGCACGGATCCTGACCGCCTCCTGGAGCGACGACTCGCTGACCGCCGAGCGTCTGCGCAACGAACTACGCGTCGGCCAGAACCGCGCCCGTGCCGTGCGCGACCAACTTCGGGCCGAGCGCTCCAGCCTGCCCGAGCCCGTCACGTACGACAGCCCCGAGGGCGAACCTCTCGGCGTACTCGACGGCGACGCCCCACAGCAGCAGAGGAAGCCCGCTACGGCCCCGTCCGGCACGGCCTGACCCAGCGTTCGCGCTGGCCGCCCTTGTGCCTCCCCGTGTCGACGAGCGCGAGGAGGCACGGGGCCCGACTACAGCGCCCCCCATCCCCCAGCACCCCACGGAGATCCAGCCCATGCACGACCCGCACAACGAAATACCGCTCCACCAGCAGGAGATGACCGACGGCCTCAACAGCGCAGCAAGTTGTCGGGTAAGGAGTCCTTACCCGACCTCCGCCCCACAGGGGGCGGAGGCGTCCGGCGCCGAGGCGACACCGGAGTCGGCCGGCCCGGGGGTGCCAGCCGAGATGGGGGCCAGCAAGTCCTCGCCGAGCACTCCGCAGAAGCCCGTCCAGCGCCGCCGTCTGCGCGACAAGCAGTTCCGCAAGCACCGCTTCCATCCGCGTTACAACGACGACGAGTTCGCCCTCGTGAAGCAGGCTGCTGCCCTGAGCGGCATGGCGCCTGGTGGCTATGTGGCCGAGTGCTCGCTCGCCGCTGCCCGCTCCGCTGATCCCACCGCAGCCGTCGCCGACTACCGCGCCATGATCAAGGCACTCATGGCTGCCAACGGCAAGCTCGGCCAGATCGGCAACAACCTCAACCAGCTCACCTGGCACCTCCACAAGGACGGCGCCTGGCCTCACCCGGCCACCGTCCAGCAACTCCTGGACCGCGTCGATGCGTCGGTCGCCGAGCTGGACACCGTCATCGCTCAGGTCGCTGAGGGGCGGTGATCAGGTGATACCCAAGATCATCCTCAGCTCGGGCCCAGCAGCCACGCGCCGCACGATCGGCTACCTCTTCGGCAAAGGCCGGGCGAACGAGCACATCGACCCGCACCTCGTGGCCTCCTGGAACAGCTTCGCCCCCGACCCCGGCCGCAGCCCCCATCGCGCCCCCAAGGAAGTGATGGCCCAGCTCGTCGCGCAACTCGACCAGCCCGTGAAGATGCTGGGCGACAAGGCGCCCAGGGACACCGTGTGGCATTGCCCCGTGCGCGCCGCACCCGAGGACCCGATCCTCACCGACGCCCAATGGGCTGACATCGCCCGCCGGATCGTGGCCGCCGCCGGCATCGCCCCCGACGGAGACGAAGAAGCCTGCCGCTGGGTCGCCGTCCGCCACGCCGACGACCACATCCACATCGCCGCCACTCTCGTACGACAGGACGGCCGACGCCCCGAACGCGGCTACGACCAGCGTGCCGTCCAACGCGCGGCCCGCAAGATAGAAGTCGACTACGGGCTCAGGCGGTTGAAGCAGGGCGACGGCACCGGCGCCAAGCGCCCCACCAGCAAGGAGCACTTCAAGGCCAAGCGCCTGGGACAGGACGCCGCTACTCGTGATGTCCTCCGTCTGCGAGTGCGCCGCGCGGTTGCCGCCGCAGCTGACGAGGCCGAGTTCTTCGCCCTGCTGGAGGCGACGGGCGTGACCGTACGCCTCAAGCTCGGCCCCTCCGGCGACGCACTCGGCTGCAACTTCGCCCTGCCCGCCGACACGAACGACAAGGGCGAGCCGGTCTTCTACTCGGGGTCCGCGCTCGCCCCCGACCTATCCTTGCCCAAGATCCGCAAAAGCCTCGCCACCACCAGCCCCGATCCCGTGACGGCCCCGCCGGCCGATCCGTGGCGCCAGGCGACAGCCGCCGCCGAACGCGTCCCCCACCACCTCATCCACAGCGACGACCCCACCGCCCAGGGCCAGCTGGTCGCGCTCGGCGCGACACTGGACATCCTGTCGTTCACCGCACCGGCCGCAGTCAGGGCTGAGCTGGAACAGGTCGCATCCGCCTTCGAGCGCGCCACCCGCTCCCGCATCGCGGCCGACCTGGACAGCTCCCGCGTCCTGCGCCGCAGCGTTCAAGCGATCTGGCGCGAGAAGCCCGCGGACGGTGACGGAATCGGGTTCACGATGCTCCTGGACGCCGTGCTCACGGCGGTGGCGTTCGCGATGCACTGGCACCGCACGCACCAGCACGCACAACAGGAAGCAGCAGCCGAGCAAGCCCTTGTCCACCTGCAGATCGCGTACGCGCAGGCAGCCGAGCCGGTCGTGGCGGGCCTCGCGCAACGGGCTCCCAGCCTCCAGATGAAGCAGCGCTTCGCCCGCCACCTCCAGCAGGCGGTCCCCGATCGCGCCGAGCGCATCCTGGGCGACCCCGCCTGGGACGCGCTCACAGCCGTGCTCGCCGAAGCAGAGGCCGCCGGGCACAACGCAGACGCGCTTCTCGACCAAGCGCTCGACCAGCGCACCTTGTATGACGCCCGCAGCCCCGCACGTGCACTGACCTGGCGCGTCCGGCGTCTGGGCGAGCGTCACGCCCCCAGCCCCCGGGCCCAGGCGGCAAGGGCTCGCAGTGCCGCACACGGCTACGCCGGCTCGACCAGCCCAAACCGCTCGACGCCCGCCGCACCCCTACAACCGCGGACGCCATCGCGCCGACGCTGACCAAGGAGCGCGCAACATAGCCGACGATCGCCGATTACCCAAACCGGCGATTGTCCGGAGTATTTGGGCCTCACCCCCCGAACTCCGAAAGGAACCCCTGCATGCCCTCGCCCGAAATCCGACCGCACATCGTCACCCTCCTGTGCCGCGCTGACTTCAAGCTCCGGTCCGACACCAAGACGTGGAGCGACCGCTCCGGACGCCCGTTCACCGAGGCAGAGCAGGCAACAGCTCTCTCCGCCACCAAGGACGAATTCGAGGAGTTCGGCGCGCAGCACCAGCGCTACATGGAGTACCTGCGCACGAAGGAGGACAGCCCCGACACCCTCCAGACCTTCCTCGCCCCGTTCATGGAACGGCTCACCGAGAAGAACCTCGGCAATGCGGTCGAGCTGATGACCAGCGATGATAGGGCCGAACTCGACCGCATCCTCCGCCTCGTGATCGAACCGGCTCTCCCGTTCACCCCGTACACCTTCTGAAAGGCGTCACGGACACGGCGGCGCTGATCAGGCCCGCGGGGACAGCCCGGGAGTGAGCAGTTCCAGCGCTTCCTCCCAGCGGTAGCGGTCGGCCCCTCCGCCGGCCTTCGGCTGGTGGGGCTCGTACGAGCCGATCAGGACGCCCATCTCGCGCAGCACGTCGAGGCTGCGCGCGTACGCGGGATGGGCGGCCTGGGCTCGGTTCAGGTGAGGCATGACCGCGATGGGGATGCCCCTGCCGTGCGCCTCGCACAGAATGCCCAGCGCCAAGGTGTCCGAGATCCCTGCCGCCCACTTGTTGATCGTGTTGAAGGTGGCCGGCGCCACCGCGATGGCATCGGAAGGAGGCAGCGGGCGCGGGTCACCGGGCATCCGCCATGCTGAGCGGATCGGGTAGCCGGTCTGTGCCTCGACCGCCTCGGCGTCTATGAAGCCGAGGCCCTGCGGGGTGGCGACGACGCCGACGTCCCAGTTCGCCTCCTGGGCCGCGGTGATCAGCTTGCCCACGTCGCCGGCGATCCCGGACGCGCACACGACCACGTACAGGAAGGGCTTCTTCTGGCTCGGCTCGGTCTGCTGGTCTGGCTGATCACTCACGCGGGGACTCCCAGTTGGCGACTGAAGCGGTGCAGTTCAGGCAGCGTACGGCGGGGGTCGAGCGCGGCCATGTCGGCCACCAACTCCTGGATGGCCGGGCGGCGGATGTCCTTCTATGTCCAGTGCGGACACGGGGGCGCGTACGCCTACACGGCTCGCGTCAACGGTCACGCTGTCAGGGGAGACAAGGCGACGCAGGTCGAATTCCGGCGGAAGTCAGTTGCCTCGACTAGGCCGGTCGGACATCAGTGTCGTCGCCAGTCGCTCCGGATCCCCGTCGTAGACGACGACGTCTTCGTCTTCAGCGGGCGGATCGAATCGGGCAAAGAAGTCGTCGAGGGCTTCAGGGGTGACCGTGAGGGCGTTGGCGTCCTCACGGTGGTTGCGTTCGGCCAGGCGCTGGAGCAGCACGTCGCGGTCGGCGGGGAGGTAGACGACCCGCGGATGGCCTCCGGCTCGGCGGGCGGAGTCTCGCCAGGCATCGCGCTCGTCGCGGCGCCAGAGCCCGTGATCGAGGACGATGTCGTTACCGGCCTGCAGTTCCCTGGTGAAGCGGGCCCGGATCGCCTCGACGACGGGGCGTTCGCGCTCGAAGTAGGTGTGCTCGGGGTAGTCCACGCCGTAGCGGCCATGCAGGCGGTGGACTTCCTCGTCGACGGAGAGCCGGGTGAAGCCGTGCGCCGCGAGAGCTTGGGCGACGGTGGTCTTCCCGGAGCCGGTCAGCCCGGTCAGGAGAACGGCGAGGGGCACAAGGCTTCCCTTCTGTGGCGAGTGTGTGTCAGCGGGCATTGTTCCTAACCGCGGTGGGGGGTCGCGTGTGGCGGTCGCCAGGAGGTGAAGATGCCGTGGGCCTCCGTGGTCCAGCTCGTCGGCATCCTGTTCAAGGTCACCTGCCGGAAAGCGAACCGGGGGTCACGCACGTTGATGGCACCGCCGTGGCGTCCGACGTGGGCCAGGAGATGGCCGGCCTCATCGCGGACAGCCGGAGTGTGTTCCTGCCAGACGCCGGACGAGAAGTGCTGGACCCGACGGCGCAGATCATCCAGGACACCGGCGCGCCATTTGAAGTGGTGGACAGCGCAGAGGTGCTCGGGATCGGGCCGATGATCCGGAGCTCGGTGGTTGCCTGATGCCACGGCGACGTCGTGGCGGGCGAGAACGACCTTGCGGGGGTCTCCCCGCAGGAGGCGGTGGGTGAGATGGCCGCCGAGGGGATACGCGCGATCGACGCCGCCTTCGGGGCGCCAGCCAGTAAGGCGTCCGCTGGCCGCGACTCGGTCGAGCATGAGACCGCCGACGGCGCGGTGTCCGGCGGCGTCGGCTCGAGCCATGACGTCGGTGAGATCCGCTGGGTACTGCTGGAATTCGTCAGCGTCGGCGAGCAGGTGCCAGCCGGGCCCGGCGCGATGCCGTAGTGCGTCTCTGAGCCGGGTGTTGGTGTGCTCGTGCCACGGACCGACGCTGGTCCCGATGGGAACGATGCCGCATCCACGGACGGTGGCCTGGAGGTCACGTCGCAGTACGGGAGAGACGTGCTCGGGGAAGTGGAAGGCGAGCAGGAACCGCTCGACGCCCAGTTGCTGGTAGTGCCGGACCCAGGCGGTGAGGAGCGGCGGCTCGATGGGGCCGATGACGGCGATCAGTGCGGGCGGTGCGGTCAGCATTCGGCGCTCCTCGGTCGCGGCTCCGCGTTTTCCAGGGAGGCGAAGGTGTGGGTGAGGAAGTCGGCCTGCTCCGCGGCGGAGCGCATCCCGACTTGCTCCGGTGCCTCGGGGCCCGGCCGGGCGGGCGGCATGCGGATGATCGTGTGCAGCGCGTCCGTGAGGGCGGCAGGTTCGCCGGCGGGGAAGATCCGGGCCCAGGGCAGTCCGTCCAGACGGCTGGTGAGCGCGGGGTCATGGTTCGAGACGAGCAGGGGAACCCCGAGGCGTGCGGCGTCCATGACCAGGCCCGATTCCTTGCCCGTGCCGGGGAGGCGGGTGACGAGGGCTACGTCGGCGGCCGCGTACACAAGACGCAGAACGGCCTCACTGACGGGGCCAGGCACCGTGTGAACGCGCAGACCCGGCAAGCTGCGCCAGCGCCCCAGAACCGTCTCGTCGAGCGGGGTGCCGACAACCACCAGATGCAAGGGCTCCTTGAGCCGGGGTAGAGCCTTGTCGACCGTGTCGATGTCCTTGGACGGCCACCAGCCGCCGACCAGGCACACCACCGCCTCCGCTGCCGGGATGCCAAAGGCCACTCGGCCGCCGTCGCGCTCCACGTCGGTGAGGCCCTGGCCGTCATCCACGGCGTACGGACTGATGACCGCAGGCAGGTCAGGGAACGATGTAGAGAGCTGACGGCCCACGGCCTGTGTCGGGCACACCGCGATCGTCCGTTGCTCACCTCGGTGAGCGAGCCGGCCGAGCACTCGCACGAGCAGGTCCTCGGTGGTGACCTGCTCGTGCACGAACCGCAGGTGCGGCTGGCCGCCCAAGAGCGTCGCCAGCCCGTGCAGAGCCTCGCTCGCCGTGAGGATCACGACCGCGTCAGCACCGGGCGCCTGCTGTCGGGAGATGCGCAGGGCGGACGCTTCGGTGAGACAGCGGGCGAGGAGCGTGATCTGGTGCGGTAGCCGCCGAAGCCGGCGAGGCCACCTGCGGGGTCGGAAGGCCCACTGGCCGACAGCGGAAACGCGAGTCGCCAGCCTGGCCAAGGCCAGGAGCGTACCCGCCGTGGCCCCGTGCGGACCCGCGAGCGTGCGGGCTCCCGTCTCCAGCAAGGCCGTCTCCCCATCGGCCGCGATCCCGTTCGGAGCGATCACCACGCTCCCGGGACGGGCCCGGGCGAGAGCGATCAGGGTGCGTTGGTGGTGTCCGCCCATGCGATGGGCGTACGGCTCGATGAGTACGAGTGGCTCACTCATCCCGAGATCACCTGGTCCCCGTGCGCAGCGGTGAAGCGCTCACACAGCCACGCGGGGTCGTTGAGGTGGTCGAACTGCCGCGAGTCGCGGGCCGCCTCCCGGGCGAACTCGATCCCCTCGCTCGCCCCGACGGCGGCAAAGTCGGCGAAATCGCCGGTGCGGCTGCCCGTCCACGCCTTCATCCGCTGACGGGCATCGTCGTCGGCCATCCCGTACTCGCTGCCGCGGGCGAGCATGGCGCACTCACGGAAACCCGCCTTCCAGGCGTGCAGAGGGCTTTGGTTGAACCGTGTGATCCCAGCGTTCTGACGGGCGAACTCGATGCGGCCGGGCAAAGCTGCGAGGACATCCACGGCCGCGCCCATGTCGCGCAGTGCGCTGCGGCGGATCAGTTTCAGTCCGCCGTAGCCGTAGATCAGACCGTTGACGGGATTGACCGCCTGCCAGACACGCATGGAGATGCCCTCATCCAGCGGTTCGACCGCGGACGGATCGAAGTCGGTGTTGATGGCGAAGTCACCGTCGGCGAGGAAGAAGTGCTCGTGGTCGACGACCTCAGCGCACAGCCGGTAGGCCCTGCGCATGCCGTGCACCCCGTGCAGACGTTTGACCGTGCCGCCGAGTGTCCGCTGGAGTCGGGAGTGCAGGGAGTCGGCCATCGGCTCGTCGTAGGACAGGAAGACCGCGTCGAAGCCGGTCACGAGATCGCCTCCAGGTACCGGGCGGCGATGAGCGCGGGCGTGAAGTCGTGAGTGGAGGCGTACGCGCGCTTGGCGTGCAGGGCGTGGAACTCGTCATCCATGACGAGGCGTTCGGCCAGGGCTACTGCCTCTTCGGGCGCGGTGAAGCACAGCTCGGGATCGATGTGTTCGGCCAGCCAGCCCAGCCTGGGTGCGATGACCGGCAGGCCCATGCCCTGGCAGTCGATCACGCTCATCGACCAGGGGCAGCCGTGCCGGAACGGGGCGATGCCGAAGCGGGCGCCGGCCAGCAGGTGCTTGTAGCGGGTGCGGTCGCCGCGATCGGAGACCACCTGGACGTGCGGGAGAGCGGCCAGTTGGTCTCGCATACACTCCGGGCTGTCGTCCAGCCCTTTGCGCTCGGCCCGGCGGTCTCCGAAGAGGTCCATCACCCTCAGTCGCACCTTGCCGGACTCCGTCAGGTCGCGCGCCATACGGACAAACTTGTCGGTTCCGTAGTGCGCGTAGAGCCGGTGGTTGTAGATGCCGATCTTGCTGTCCGAGCTGAGGTCGGAGCTGGTAGCGGCAGGATCGCGCACCAGCCGCTCGTCCCGTGGGGCCGGAACCACGCGGAGCCGGTCGCCCAGATCCACGGTCATACGGGTGGCTGCCGCGGACACCCAGGAAGCGGCCGTGGAGGAGTGCACCATCACGCGGTCGCAGGCGGCCAGACCGGCGGCGAACGCCAGCTGCACCGGCCGGCCGAGCCCCGCGTCGTTCAGGGACGGGTCGAGCAGCAGCTGACCACCGCTGTTGAAGGAGAAGGGGAGGTAGTGGCAGTACCCGGCGAGCAGTGCGTCAACTCCGGCCTCCAGCAGCGCGGTACGGATTGCGGGCGCCTCCTCGATCTGGTTGGCCACCACCACGTCCGGCCGCTCCGACCGGATCAACGTGACGAGCTCGTCGACATCGTTCGAGAAGCGGGCCCGGTACTTCGTCCCGGGCGTCTTCGTCTGCCGGAAGCCGCAGCGGGAGTCACCGGCGGCGGCCGGGGCCGCGACGGCCACCTCGGCGCCGGCGTCCACCAAGGCCGGCGCCAGCAAGTCGGCGAAGATCCACCCCGAATCCGCCGACAGGCGGTCAGGGTTAGAGATGTTCAGCAGGTACAGCACACGCATGGGATGTCGCCTCCCTCATCTGCCCGGACGGGTCGATCCGGGCCGCTGAGGGAAGGAAAGCGGTGACGGGCACCGTGACGGGATGATGAACTTGGATCACTCACGGTTCATTCATGCTCACCAACAAGTGACGCGGGGCGGAGCTTCGATGGACGCGCACAGCGAGGAGATCACCGTCGAGCAGGCGGCCGAGGGCTTCGCGGCCGAGGTAGCCAGGTGGCGGGAAGTACGCGGCATGTCCAAGCGCGCCCTCGCACGGGCCATGGGCTTCGACCCGTCCTACGTGAGTCACGTGGAATCAGGCCGCCACAAGCCCAGCGAGGAGTTCGCCCGCCTCGCCGACGAAGCGCTGAACGCCGGAAAGGCGATCTGGCGTCGGTGGGGCGACTACGAGCAAGCCCGCGTTCGCGCAACCAACCGACCGGCCGTGCCGGCACCGACCTCCTCCAGGACCGAGCAGCCGTACGCCACCGGTTCCGCTCTTGTCGTCGAGCACGACGCCGCCCTGCTCCAGTACGACGGCAGCGCCTACCGCCTCACCATGCGCAGACTGCTGCGCAACACCGGCACCAAACCGATCACCCGCTACCTGATCCGTATCTCCGTCGACCGCTACCCCGGAAATCCAGAACGCTCCAACACCCACTACCGGGCTCATCCGCTGACCTGGGACGAACTCGACCTCACGGCGACCTGTCGCGGCGAGACGATGCGCCGGCAGGCCAAGCACGACCGCGACGCCTTCAAAGAAGTCTGGCTGCTGTTCGACAACGAGCGTGGGCGCTTCCCGCTCTACCCCGGCGAATCCGTGTGGATCGAGTACGCGTACACCGTCGGGGACGACAAGTGGGGCAACTGGTTCCAGCGCGCCGTCCGCCTTCCCACCGAACAGCTCGAAGTCCAACTCGCCTTCCCCGCACACCTGGATCCGGTCGTCTGGGGAACCGAGACCTCCATGACCGCCGAAGCGTCCCCGCTGCGCACCCCGCCCATCCGCAGCGACGCAGGCGAACTGAGGCAGTTCACCTGGATCACAGCGACACCCGCCCTGCACGCTCGGTACCGTCTGGAGTGGCGATTCCGGGCCAGGCCCGAACAGGACATAAATTAAGGGGAGTTCAGGTGACCGACGTACGGCCCAGCCAGCGCATGCGCGATCTCGGAGTAGTCCAGCGCGGCGCCGGCATCCTGGACGAAACGGCCCGCGCCTTCAGCCTGCCCGCCGAACGCGACGAAGCCGAGCGCATCACCGACGAACTGTTCGCCGCCCTGGACCGCATCGGCCAGGTCCACCCCTTCGCCAAGGGCATGGGCATCGCCGCCCCACAGATCGGCATCGGCAGGGCCGCAGCAGTCGTGCAGCCCCCTGCGAACGCCCCCGCCGTCATCCTCCTCAACCCGAAGATCACCGCCCGCTCCGAGGAGACCGACGAACACTACGAGGGCTGCCTCAGCTTCTTCGACGTACGCGGTCTCGTGCCGCGACCATTGACGATCACCGTCGAGACCACGACCCTCACCGGCGAGACCGTCACCACCGTCTACGAGCGCGGCCTCGCCCGGCTCATCCACCACGAGATCGACCACCTCGACGGCCTCGTCTACACGGCCCGCATGAAGGACGGGGTCGTCCCGATCCCGGTCGAGGAGTACCGCCAGACCGGTCAGGCGTGGGCCTACGAGCGATCCTGAGGTCCCACAACGACGTGGGCTCTATACCAGGTCAGCACAGGCGGAACGTGCGAACTGTGGCGCCAAGTGAACGCCGGAGCTAAGGAGCGTCCAGCCCTACTCAATGGGGTTGGCACGGACGGATCTTGTTTCCAGGGCCCTTTCGATGTCCGTTACGGCATCAGCAAGCCGGCGGTAGACGGGCGTCGAACGTCCCATGCGCTTGAGGCCGTGCTGCAACGGATCGCGCATGTGCTTCTCACAGACGACGAAGTCCGCGTATCCGGCCGCGCAGGACAGGTAAATCATGTCTGTCAGGTCATTAGGGCGCCACCTCGTCCCCTTGTTGAGGTGCCGACTCTGAAGCATCTCCCGGAAGAGGCCGACGGCCGGAGACTCACCAATGGCCCGCACCCAGCCCTTGAAGCCCCAGCGCCGGAACAGTTCCTTCGAGACATCGGCCGCAGCTGCCTCCTCGGCAAGTTCCCGCTGCAGATCTGTCACGAGGTGGATGTCAACGACCCTGCGCTTCTGCTGAGAGTCCTGATCAAGCTCATCCAGCCAGTCACTGAACCGCTGGCTTACCGCGGTCCACCCGGTGTCCGGCCCCTCCCCGACCCTCTGGGTGTCAAGCATGGCATCGATGGAGCCAGAGGCAGCGACTAGCGCCTCGGGCTGGAACACAAAGTGATCCTGGAACACTGACGACATCTCAGCAACACCGTCAGCAATGCGGGTAGAGGAGTGAAGAGCATCCGAGTCGAGAGTGAAGACCGGGGCGCTACGCTTGTTATCGGGCCGATCAAGTCGGTGGCAAAAGGCATCGTGAATCTCGTTTCGCCGGACCTGTAGCGGATCACGCATCTGCCAACCCCGGCTGTACTGCAGGATCGTCAACCCGAGGTCGTAGCGCTTATCGGTGCTGAACCGTTTGCCGGTCTCGTAGTAATGACCAGCAGAAGCAGGCAAGACGATCCGGCGCTGGTCCACCCATTCCCCGAGTCTCAGCGCAGCGGCTCGATCCGCCTCGCTGCTCGTCGGCGCACCGTGGGAAGCGTTGCTCAGCAAGCTCCACTGGTTCTGGTCGAGGTAGACGACGAGCCGTCCCGCCAACTGTTCAGCAGCCCCCGCAAGCGGCATTTCGAAAAGGACCTGATCGCCGCTCAGGGTGGTAGCGAGGAGGGCTGCCAAGGCTGGACTGAAGTCCAGTCTGGCAATCACGCTCGTGTCCTCGAACGGGGAGGGGTCCAAGGGGAACCGGGCCTCCTTCCCATCCGAGCGGGTGAAGATGGTGCACGATGCCGCGCGGTCCATCGTGACGAGCCTGATGGAGGGGGTGCTTTCGTCTTCCACGGCACCTATCTTGCGGTGCTCCTACCAAGAACGTGAACGGGTTTGATTCCGCAGATGTCCCCCTCAGCGTGATCGGGGTTCCGCCAGGGCACACATCGCTGCTCGGCGTTGGAGCACCCTCCTTGCAACGTGGCAATTCTGCAGTTGAGGTCAGGTGCCTGACCCGCAGACCGGGCCGGACCCCTGCGTTGTTTATGGGGCCATTTTGGGCACCAACTGCGGCGCACAGCCTTCCCCAGGTTTCGACCAGGCACCCTCGGGTTCAGCTCAGCAGCCCGCTCACGGCATGCGCAAGAGCCTCTCCGCTCTGCTGGACAACGGTCCCGAGAACCAGTGCCGGCAGCGCCTGCGCGATCCCCCTTAACGTGCTCGTGCTCTCGGCCGGGGCCGTGAGCGAGCCGTCTACCGTGCCCGCCATGGCCCTCAGCGCCTCTGCGTGCTGTAGAACCGCCGCGTTGCGGTCTAGATCCTCGCGGAACGCGATGAGGAGAGCCCGCACGGCGTCGACGTCGGTGGTCCCGTCTGCCGATGCAGCCTGGTACACGCGTGAGATGTTCTGCCCCACGACGTTCTGGAGTGGGGCGATGTTGTTGCCGCCGATGCTGATGCCTGACCCGTGCCCCGGTTCGGGCGTGGGGTCCGGTCGACGTCGTCCGATGGCCATCACTTTCCTCCTTGGTTAGAGGGGCCTTGTCCAATGTTGCTGTTGCCGTTGCCGACGACGTTCTGGATGGGCGCGTTGTTGTCGCCATAGATCTGGATGTTGTTGGTCACGGCGGCTACCTGCTGGTCGTACGCGGTGGTGTCGATGCCCCGGTCGCGCAGATAGGAGGCAACCGTGCGGAAGACACAGGTCTCTATGAGGACGACGTGGCGCTTGGCGTCGTCGCTCTGGTGCATATCGGTGACTTCCTCGGTCGAGTACCGGTCCCTGAGGCTCACCGGGTCCTCTTCGTCTACGTGACTCTCGATGCTCTCGCCGAGTCCGACACGGGCCACCCGTCGCCATAGAGTGAGCGGGCCGACAGCTGCATCCAGGAGAGCCTGGACCGTTACCCATCTCCACAGCCGCATGCCGCGCTGCCCGGCAGGGGCATCTGTCACTTTCAGCTCGTTGTAGAGCGGGGTCATCACGTGTGGTCGCACCGTCAGCCTCAACTCGCCTGCTTCCAAAGCAGCGTGTACGAAGACGCTGACCACAACCTGGCCGTTCCAGGTGATGCACTGCGCGCGCAGGTAGAGGCGTTCCGGCTCACTAGATGGCGACTTACGGCCCCTGCCCGTCAGGTCCGGGGTTTCCCCGTTTCCTTCCCGGGTCCGCTGTAACCAGAGGTGGGACGGTAGCCCGAGCACCCGCTCCATGGAGAACCCTGGCAGAGGGTCCGTGATCTCCCTTACGCCACGTCCCAGTTCGTCAAGTGCGGCACCTACACGCCGCAGCAGTTCGGCTTCGCCGAAGGACTTGACCGGCTCCTCAGGGTCTTGGGGCTTTAGAGGGATGTTGATGTGGGCGGCTCCCCAATGATCACGGCCCGCACCGATGAAGTGCTGCGAAGCGTCGTAGGGCAGCAGACGTCCCTCCTGCTCCTCTCCGAGCACGAATATCCTCCGGGCGGCCTTCGGCGTCGCCCACGGCAATGCATCACGGGAGACCTTGCTGCGGCTCAACACAGACAGCGCGGATCTCGCAAATAGCCGGTCCCCGGCATAGACCACCGCCATCCCGGCGAGAAAGCCGAACGGCGCTACGGCCAGGCCAAGACGCGTTGCCGACACCATGTCCTCACCCGAGTCGTAAGGCACCAGCGCGAGCAGCCATGGGATAACGAGAGGTAGGTATGCCAGACGTGGGCGACGGGCCAATCGGCTGTTGCGCTTCTGCTTGCGCTGGGCTCGAAACGCTGCCCACCTCATGGTGAGGGCGATCGCGATTGCGCCCAGCCAGATCGCTGTCGCCCAAGGAGTGACGTATCCGACCACTGCCAGAAGCAGCAGGAAGCACAGACGCCGTAGGCGCCTTCTTCGGCGCGCACGCACACTGTGCCTCGCCACGGGGACAAGATCGAACCCATAGGACGGCACGGGAGTCGGCGGGCCGTTTAGTACATGGTCGACAACCCACTGAGCCGTCGGTTCACCCAGCGGAGGGCAGTCGTCGCTGCCCTCCAGGTAGATGGGCCGACGCGTGCTACGACGCGGCCTCTTCGCGGGCGCGCTTTTGCCACGCAACTTGCGCCACCACGACTTGAGTTGCTTCGCCCGGTCCGGCCGCGCGTACACCGCTTGACACAGAAGCCTCGTCACCTCGGTGGCAGTCGGTTCGACCTCAGCAGGCCGAGGGGTATCAGCTCGGTGCGGTGCCCGTTGCGTTGGGATACCCGGCCATTGGTCGGCGCCCCACCCCCCTTGCCTCTTCCTCTCCCGGGCCTTGGTGCCCCAGGCAGCTCCCATACGTTCCCCCGTTCTCACTTACGGCGGGCATCTTCACGGCGAACGGCGGAGACCGCCAGACCGCAAAAGCGACATTGAGCACAACGGGCCGTAGTACGCGGAGGAATGGCCGAAATATGCTCAGCTAAGGCAGACCAAAGGCCCGTGAAGATCCACTTGTGAATGAGAGGAAAAGTAGGCAGCTTCCGATGCACGACCTGCAAGTTTTCCCTGCCTAGCTGCACCGTTGGCGTCCGTCGCCGACCACCAGCGCGTAGCTGGCCATGGAGCAGACCGCGCTCACGAACTGGGGCTCGCCCCGGGGCGCGATCGTGAGCTGGGCTTCAGTTCCGCGAGTGGATGTCGCGTTACCGGCCGTGCCGACTGCACAATCGGCTCGCGATGGAACATCTCATCGATACATTCGAGATCATTTTCGGTAAAGTATACAAACTTGCCGATCTTCCCGTGCGGCAGCTCCATGATGTGGGCCCGCAGCCAGTTCTCGCTGACGCGCAATTCTCGGGCTGCCTCGGGGTATGTCATCCGCCGCTTGCGCCGAGGGTCGCAAAGCTTCTTTTTTGAACGGCGGCCGATCAGGCAGCGACCGTAGGCCATCTTGAGCCCCTCAGAACTCATGCTCGCACCGCGCAATCTCAGAGCAGGAGGAGTCAATGGCGACAAGCTCAACTCTCGTCCGCCCACTGTGACATCGGTTCGGCCGTCGGGCCGCAACACCTTCCTGACACCGGGCTCCGCTGCTCTCCCCCACTGATCCAGCACCAAACGTCACTTTGAGTATCTGTACGGATGCGGGTGGTTGTCAACGTGCCCCATGATCGCTCCTGTCGGGCATGAAAGGCGAGGAGCCAAGAGTGAAGCGGACACAACGGCGTCACAGTCGGAATGGTGCGAGTAAGACGGGGCGGACGAAGGCTCCACCGAGACCTAGGCGGCCCAGCCGAAGCGTGGACGAGCCCCGCGTCGGTTACCTCGTCATCCATGGGGTCGGCAACCAGCATCGGCGCATCGGCTCCGACCGTTCCGTCCTGCACCTCATGGGCAGGGGCATCGTGGATCCGATCGAGAAGGCCCACGGCGGGTCTTCAGTCACCTGGACTGAGACTCCGGAGTGCAGGGAGAGCTCTACCGAGTGGCCCCTGGGTACCCCTGCCCACGCAACTGTCGGTATCACCGGTCCCGGGCAGGAGAGGGGAACAGTGCTCATTGCGGAGGCAGTATGGGCGGACCGTTTCCGTCGGCCCCCGTGGTATCTCCGCTGGTTGCTGACCATCGGCTACGTTTTGCTGAGCCTGCCTGCAGCACTGCTGCTGATCGGACCAGACCGCCGCGACCGCAACTTCTGGGCGCCGACTGAGCCTTCGCCAAAGAGGACCTTGGCGCGCTCCCTTCTCGAGGGGCTGCGGCCTGGCGCCTTCCTTTTCGGTCCAGATTTTCGCCACATTGCCCGCATAGGGTGGCGGTTCCTGACTCTGGTCGTACTCCTGGCGGCGTTTACGGCACTGCTGTTGGAGCACACCTGGTGGACCGTCAGCTGTGCAGCCGTTCTAATCGTTCTGCTGAGCACGCGGCTGAACGTCGGAGACCACGTCATTACCGCTGTTGCGCGGAGTCAGGAGCGAGAGAAGCTACTCGCCTTCCTGGAGGAGCGGTTGCGCTGGATGCGGGCGCATTGCGACAAGGTCGTGATCATCGCTCATTCACAGGGAGGCTTTCTGGCCCACCAGCTCATGGCCCGCGACGGGGGCCGTAATCAGTCGAAAGTGATTCGGCTGGTGGGCGTCGGGTCCGGCCTCAAGCCCATCTGGCTTCTCCAGCAGATCAAGCGGCCGCTCGTCTGCGCCGTGGCATGGATGCTGCCCGTCGCGTCCCTCTGTCTGGCTTGGGGGGCTTCGCCGCTCATCGAGCCGAGTAATTCAGAGATTGCGGCGAGCATGCTGATGCAGGTGAAAGTGCTTGTTTCTTCCATGGCGGTGCCGCTGGGCGCACAGTCCCCCCAGTTCAGCACCGATATGTTGCACGGCGTAGTCGAGTCGATGGAGCGGATGCAGTCCGGCCTCCTGCTCGTGGGCGACATGTCTTGGGAACGGTGGGTCGCCATGACGGTGAGCGCGACACTGAGCCTTACGTGCGGCCTGATCATCAGGTTCCGTATCCGCCCCAACGCGAAGTCGATCTTCGCCCTGCCGCCGACCAAGGGGACAAAGCAGCTGAAGTGGGAGGAGTACAGCAGCCATCACGACATGGTTGGGAGGATGCTGCTGCCAACTCTCCCGCAGGGCGTGGAGCGGGAAGCCGCACCCGTCCTCGGTCATCCGCTGGGCGATCACACAAAGTACTTCGACAGCAATGGGTTACTACCGCGCCGTCTGGCAGCCGGCCTGCTTACTGACATCGAATCTTCATCCCGCAGCTTCGGCGCAAAGCGGTGGATGGAAACGGTCGCCCGCTACGAACGAGCCTTGCGGAAACAACATGATCGGCGGCGCTGCTTCCAAGGGGTGCTCATGCTGTGGGTGGCATCCGCCACCCTGCTCCCTCGTATTGCTCACGGTGCGACGATCGTCGAGGCGGTTGTTGGAAACTGGCAACCGCTGGTGGTGGCAACACTCGTCCTCAGCGCCGTATTCACCTGGCGAGGTCGCCGGAGTCATCGAGAACTGGTTGCCATGCTCGACTCCGAACTGCGCGGCGAGCCGCGGCCAACGCCGCCAGTAAGGATCGTGGTCCCCGATGGCAGAATCGCTACGACGATGGCGCTGGCGATCGGCGCCGTGTTCGCCTTCTTCGGGGCGCTGGGGCTGAGCCTACTGTCCAAGTTCCAGCCAGCTTGGAACGTCGGATCGCCTGGTGCGCCCATGCTTGCCGCCATGATTCTCGCCATCCTTGCTGGCGCAGCAGGTTCCGGCTATCGGGTTCGGCGACGCTGGGTTGCCGGCGCAGGGTTCCTGGCCTGCCTTCCTGCACTGACCTCGGAGGGCCCGCCGAGCTCGAGTGTCCCTGCGTGGACGACGGTTCCCGGAGGGACACTCGCTGCTGTTGTCCTGGTTGCTGCGGCAATCGCGCTGATCGGTCTGACCAGGGCACGTCCGGTTTCACTTCCAGATGCGCCGCCCAGCCCTTCGGCTGTCCCCAGCCAGCGAAGAGCCGCCAGTGACCTCGCAGCCGTTGGCCCCGATCGCGAGTGAAGTGGCAAGGGGGTTGAACTGGTGGCCGCCGATGGTCTCCACTGACAGGGCGGGGAGGACGGACCCAAAGACGATTAGCCAAGGCCATTTGGGAGCCATCGGGGAGCCGATCCGCTCCCCGAGCCCCTTCAAGACCACCCGAGGCCACGGCAAACCAACGCGCTGACCAGGTAAAACATCATCCGCGCTGGCAAGATCAGCACCCGAACCTCATTCGGGACGAAGAGGTCGTGGGTTCAAATCCCGCCACCCCGACAGCTGGAACACCAGGTCAAGGGTCTGATCCGCATCGCGGGTCAGACCCTTTCTGCGTCTCCGGTGCCCGCGTCTCCCGCGATTCATGGGGACGCTCCCCCGGTGTGGTTGTTCCTCATGGACCGCACTGCGTGACCATCGCGTCCCCTGCATCTCCTTGATCACGGAATGGCGCCGAGCCGCCAGAAGTCGCTGGCGGCCGTGCCGTTCAGTCGATTCCCAGGGCTGATCGCGCGGTGAGTCCCAGGCCGACGCAGACGACCAAGAGGGCCGTCGCGGCGGGTCCGAGGCGGGTGAGCAGACGCAGGGCGCGTTCCCGGCCCGCGGTCGTGTGGCGTTGCAGGTGGGCTTCGACACGGTCGCGCAGGCGTACGAGGAGGAGTCCTGCCGCGGTGAGGGTCGCGGCCATGCCGAGGCCGTAGGCGAGGACCAGGAAGATTCCGAACACCGTCCGTCCCAGGGCTACGGCTCCGAGGAGGACGACGAGCGCGGAGGGGCTCGGGACAAGGCCGCCCGCGATACCGATGCCGACCAGTCCGCCGCGGCCGAGGCGGCGCGGCGCGGGGTGGTGATGCGCGTGGGTGACGGCGCGTTCTGTCGTGGGGAGGGTGGCCAGAGCGACGTTGTGTCCGCTCGGGCGCGCGGGGTCGGAGGTGTGGGGGTTGCGGGCGGTCGGCAGCAGTGCCTCGGCGGTGTCCCCGGGGTGGTGATGGTGGTGCTCGTGGGCGTGGTGGTGATGACGGTGGCGCCCGTCCTGGTGGTGCCCCTCGTCGTGGTGGTGCCCGTGATGATGATGGTGGTGGTGTTCGTGGCGGGGACGGTTGCGGACCGCTCCGACGAGGAGCCAGCCTCCGATGCCCGTGACGATCAGGCCGCTCGCCGCTCCGAGCCAGGTCAGGACGGTTTCGCCGGCCAGGTGGGTGGCGGCCGGGAGTACGAGGCCCAGCAGGAGCACTCCGCCGGTGTGGGTGAGGGTGACGGTGGCGCCGACGGTGATCGCGTCCCGCCGGGTGCCCCGGCGCCCGGCGAGGTAGGAGGCCATGATGGTCTTGCCGTGTCCGGGGAGCACAGCGTGCGAGGCCCCGAGGACGACGGCGAGGAGCATCGCCAACAGGCCGATGGGCAGCGTGAGTTCACGGGTGCCGACCAGCGAGTCGAAGGCCGCTGACGCCTTCGCCTGAACCCGGTCCGGCCATCCCGTCGTCGCGGCTGTCGCCGGGGTGGCCACCGACGCGTCCTCCCCGGGGCGGCAACTGACGTGTGCGGCACGCTGGTCGAGGGGTGCGGTCGCCGGGTCGCGGGGGTAGTGGCGCAGTTCGTCCGTGGGGGAGTCGGCGGGCAGAGCGGTGCCGGAGACCTGGATCCCTTCCCCCCGGACGGTGATCTCGCGCCAGCCGACGCGCCGGCTGTCGTAGGACGTGCGCAGGTCGAGTCCGGTGGGGCTGGTGAGTTCTGCCGGAGCGGTGTAGGTGCAGGCCAGGCGGCTTGTTTCCAGGCCGGCTTCACCTTTCTCGTAGGTGAGCGCGGTGGAGACCGCGCTCCACCCGACGGGTGTACCCGCGACGTCGAGACGCAGTTCTCGGGCCATTGCGGAGCAGTTGGCCTCTGCGTAGGCGTGCGTCTCCGCGGGATCGATACGGCCGTCGTGATCGCGGTCGACGAGGGGGCGTTCCTGGAGCGTGGAGATCTCAGCGCGGTCGACGATCACTCGCGCGTCGATCCGGTCGGGGCGCAGGGTGAGGCCCGTGTGGTAGTTGACGGTGAAGTTGCCCAGGGGGTGGGCGGCGGGGCGGCCCGGTGCGGCGGCTGCCGGGGAGAGGGCGCCGGCGCAGGCCAGGAGAGCCGATGCCGCGGTGAAGGTGAGGCGAGGGAAACCATGGTTCATGCGCTGTCGATCCGCTGGAGCAGGGCACGCGCCTCGGCGGCGTGCAGGGGATGGAAGTGGGGCTCGGTGCGCAGGGCGGTGGTGAGGTCCGTGCGGGCCGCGTCGTCGTCGCCGAGGGCGTGAAGGATGACGGCCCGGTGGTAGCGGAAGAGGGCGCTGCGGGTGCCGAGGGCGAGGGCCTGGTCTGCTTGGCGCAGTGCCTCGCTGTCGCGTCCCGCTCGGTGCAGTGCCCATGCGCAGGCGTCGTGCATCGCGATGAACTCGCGTTTTCCCAGGGCTTGTCGGGCCATGGCCACGGCTTGTTCCGGGTCGCCGTGGTCGGCTTCGAAGAGGATGGCGTCGGTGTCGGCGGGGGCGTGGCTTGAGCGCCGGACGGCTTCCTGTCCGCGGAGGACCGCGTACTGGGCCTCGGCCTCCGTGTCGTTGCCCAGGGACTGCTGGAGTTCGCCCAGGCCGAGCAGGTAGTGCGGGAGTGGCGCGACGGCGACGGCGGCCCGGAAGTCGGTGACGGCCTGTCCGGTGTGGCCGAGGGCCTCGTGGGCGCGGGCCCGTGCTTCCAGGAGGGCGGAGTCACCCGGCGTCGCCCGCAGCCCGGTCTCCGCCTCCCGCAGCGCCTGACGGGGCCGGCCGCTCTGGAGGGCGAGCGTGGCCAGGACGGCGTGCGCGAAGGACCGTTCGCCCGGGGTGGACGCGGCGTCGAGCGATCGCCGCATGAGCGAGACCGCCTCGCCGGTCCTGCCCCGCAGTTCGAACGTGTACGAGGCGCGGGCCAGAGCGGGTGCGTCCGGGCGCAGGTCGTTCATGCGCTGGACGGCCTGGTAGGCGTCGGGGTAGCGGCCGAGCTGGGTGTAGGCGTCGGCGAGGACGCCGTAGCCGACCGGGTCGTACGGAGCGCTCGCGGTCGCCTTCCTGGCCCAGGAGAGTGCCGTCGGGAAGTCGTGGCGGGCCGCCGCGAGCGCCCCCATGCCGATCTGCGCGCCCGTGTTGTCGTCCGGCTGGGCTGCCAGGGAACGGCGCAGCGCCGTCTCGGCGCGCGCGTAGGTCGCCGGGTCGGCTGTGGCGCGGGCCTGCTGGACGTATCCCAGGCCGAGGGCCGACCAGGCGGCGGCGTCCGCGGGGACTGTCCGGACACGTTCCCGCAGGGCTTCGACGGAGCCTCGGGGAGCGGCTGTCCGGTGGGCGTCGGCAGGCGTGGTGTTGGCGTCCGGGGCCAGTCCGAGGGCGCCGATCGTGAACATGGCCGCGCCCAGGACAAGGACGACGGCGATACTGCGGAGCCTCGACGGAGGGGGTGTGGGCATGGGTGCTCCCTGCCGGTGCGGCCGGTGCCCGACCACAGCAGGTCGGGCACCGGCGGGCGAACGGCGTTGTGGACTCAGGCGTCAGCTGGTCTTGTTCCGGCGGCGCAGCCGCCAGCCGCCGACACCCAGCATCAGGGAGCCGAGCGCGCCGATACCCGCCGCGTGGGCGGTCCTCAGCGACGACTGCTGCGCGCGGTCACCGCCGGAGCGGCTGTTCACGGACTTGGTGTGCGGCAGCGCCAGGTAGGGGAACGACGTGCCGAAGGGCAGGTCGTTGGCGTTGACCTTGTCCCCGTCGGCGAGCGCGGGCACGAGCTTGCCGGTCTGGGCCGCGCCTTCGACGGCCTGGAGCGAGATGTCGATGACGTCGTCGGTGAGGCGTCGGCCGTTGGGGAATCCGGCCAGGTCACCGGCGAGAACGCCCAACCGCTGGGGCCGTGCGGCGGGCGGTACGGCCATGTTCAGGCGCAGTTCCTCGGCGGGGACGATCCTGCGGAGGTCGGCGTCCTTGTTGAGCCGGTGGGCGTTGAGGTCGGCCTTGATCGGGCCGCATGCCTTGCAGATGCCGGTCAGGTAGATCTCGGCGAGGTCGTTGCGGGGCGTCGCCGGGGCGGGGATCCCGTAGACCTTCTGGATCAGCTTGGGCAGGATCGGGTCGTAGACCTTGTCCACGACCGGCTTGACGGTGCGGTCCTGGTCGGGGTTGAGGGTGTTGAACGCGTCCTTGTACTTCAGCGGGACGACGACCTCGTTGACCAGGGGGTTGCCCAGGCGCGAGACCTGCCGCCAGGTGTCGTGCCGGGTCCGCGAGTCGGAGATCTGCACCCCCTTGCGGTCGGTGGTGGACCAGACGCCGACGACCGGGTTGCGGGTGCTGTTGCCGCGGAGGGCGAGCGCCTTCTTGGGGACCTGGAGGGCGACGGAGTTGACGTTGTACCCGGCGAGGGTGTCCTGCCCACGCTCGGACAGGTTGCCGCCGTAGAGGAGGTCGAAGACCCTCAGGTCGGCGAAGAACGGGTCGTCCGCCTGTCCCGCGAAGGTCTTGATCCCGCCCCCGACGGAACGGACGGCCTGCGCCCTGAGCGCGCCGTAGTTCGGCATGGAGGCCGGGCCGACACGTGACGGTGCCACCGGCACACCGGACTTGAGGACCTTGCTCCTGCCGTTCTCGGTGACCACGAGGTCGTAGACCTGGCGGAAGTTCAGGTTCGGGTCGGTCAGCGAGGTGACCGGGCCGGTGTTGTAGAGGAACTGGTTCGCCGCGTCGCGGGTCTGGTTGTGGAAGCACCAGGTGTAGGTGACGTCGGCCTTGCCGTCACCGTTGTTGTCGATCTTGATGTTGTAGCGGGCGTCGTCCGCGAACGCGTAGAAGTTCGGTCCGCCGTTGGGCTCCTCGAACGGGATCCAGTTCGCGACGAGGGTGACGCTGTCGGCCTTGTCGGGGCTGGTGAACGCGTACACGTCCGTGTTGTCCGCGCGCGGGTCGCCGGCGATGAGAGGCGCCTCGCGGTGACTGGACGCCTGGCTGACGCCGGGCGCCAGGGTCAGCACCCCGAGCGCGGTCGCCAGGGCACTGGTGCCGAGCACCAGAAGGGAGTGGTCCAGGGCGCGCCGGGAGCGGGGCCCGGCGGCGGTCGTTGCCTTCACAGTCTTCCTTCCACACGGAAGCTTCCTCCGCCGCGTTGCCGCAGGCAGGAGAGAAGCAGGGGTGGGTGGCATTGACGGTCGGCACCGTGGCGAGCGGACTCGCGCTGTCCGGGGACGACAGGAAAGGCAACGGGGACTGCCGGCCCGGGACACACCACCGCGCATCGCTGCGCGAAAGGAGGAAAGCACACGGACGGTCCGGTTTTCTCCCCCTTCCCGCGCGCGTCACCGGGCAACGGACCGTGCGCTGACAGCAAACGCACAGGCAGGGGCCGCTGCCGCGGGCACGGCGGGCGGCTGGGAGAACGACTGCGACACCGGGTGGTGGTTGACCCGAACGAGAACGCGGCATGGGTCGCGCCGGTCGGCCGGAGAGGGCGGCGGCCGGAGGTGCGCTCGACGCCCTGGTCGCCCTCTGCGCACGATGCCCTGGCGCCTTGGCGGTCCGCTGCGTCCGACGCCTGCGTCCCCCGGGTCCGCGAAGGGTGAACGGTGGCGGCCGGAGGCGGAGGCGGCCCCGTCGTCCCGTTGGGTGCGTGTTTTCCGCCTCGGCCGGTACGGGTGTCGGCGTCCACGGCACGTGCCGGCCACCACGGCCGGGACGCCGTGGTGGCCTGTGGTCCCCGCGTTCACCGGCCGGGGGTCAGGTCCGGACGGTGGCGTTCCTGCGGCGGCTCATCGCAACGGCCCCGACGCTGCCCACGGTGAGGGCTGCCGCGGCGGTGACCAGCCCGGCGCTGGGCAGACTCTGCGTTCCACCGCCTCCGGCCGCGACGGCCCCCGACGGCGCGGGGGTGGAGCCGTTGGTTCCGGGGAGGGTCTGGAACCAGAGGAAGGTGTTGGTGGGTATGGGCTGGCTGACACCGGAGTTGGGGTTGGCGGCGAGCTTCTTGACGGTGTCGAAGCTCTTGCCCTCCTGGATCTTGGCGAACGATCCGGGGTCGGTGACGGCCACCACGTAGACAGGCCACCACTCGGGCCGGTTGTTGTTCCGGTCGGTGATGATGTGGTCGTGGCCGGGCAGCTCGGTGTTCTTCAGTGCCGAGGCGGGCATCTTGAGAGCGGCGGCGAGACGTGAGAGATCGATGGTGGTCGGATGGTCCACGCAGGGCACGTTCGCGGGGCACTGAAGGGCCTTCGGCGCCGGTTTGAACAGCGGGACGGGGATGTAGAGCGGGTCGGTGAACTTGGCCGAGGTGGTGCCGGGCGGGACGTTCTGGTACTTGGCTCCGGCCTCG
The DNA here is from genome assembly GCF_900091845.1 of Streptomyces sp. SolWspMP-5a-2. Taxonomy (GTDB): domain Bacteria; phylum Actinomycetota; class Actinomycetes; order Streptomycetales; family Streptomycetaceae; genus Streptomyces; species Streptomyces doudnae. The sequence goes on along the minus strand of NZ_FMCI01000394.1, from coordinate 1,520 downwards.
CACTTGCTCGGCGCGCCGGAGGCGATCGCGGGGTCACAGAAAAAGTTCTGGGTGTAGAGGAACTTGATGGTCTTGCCCTGGAACCACCCGTCGGTGACGCCGATGTTGCGGCAGAGGTCCTGGGGTTCTCCCGTGGTGCACTGATTCTTCAGCGGCTGGACGGTGCGACCGCCGGTGGGATCCGGCCCGAACCCCTGGGCATCGGCGGTGTCCCCGGCCCCCTCGGCGAGGGCGAGGCCACCGGTCGCCAGACCTGAGAGGGCGAGAGCGGAGCCGAGGGCGGTAACGCGGGCAAGTCGCCGCGATATGTCACTCATCCTGGTGATCTCCTTTGATGACGCCCGACGGCCGGAATCGAGGACAGCCCCGGTTGGTTCGGGCACGGGCTGCGCGTCGCACTGGAGTGCGGGGCGCTCCCTCCATCACTACAGCAAGCGACGACCTATCGCTCAGAGTGATGGGCTGGATGGGTGGCGTCCTGCTCCCGAGGCCACGGACGGCAAGAGGCCGGTGTCCGGCTCCGTTCTCTGCTGTCAGCGACACCGGCCGCCGCGCACGGCGTGCACGGCCGCCGGGTACGCGATAAGGCCCGGCACACCGCCCGGTACGCGGAATGACGCAAGCGGTGATACCAGCTTCAAGGACCACGCGTCCGCATCGCTCCCCGGCCAATAATCGGTGGAGACGTGACCGGACTCGGGAGCGTCATCTTCTCGACCCGGCCGCAGGGGGCTCGATATCGCAGAGGAATTCGCTGTCGCCCGCAGAGGCGGCAAAGAGATTGCTCCTCGACCGGGTCGTACGTTCGGCCACCCGCCCACGGCGATGAACTCGGCGGCCCGGTCCTTGCCCGGGTGCCGACGGGAGAGTCGCTGCGGGTGGCGGTGCCGAATCCGCCACCCGCGCGGATCCCCAGGACCGCCGCTCATGGTCATGGGGATCTTCCGGTTCGAGCCGCCCCGTAAACGGCCGCGAGCCGGAATGGTGTGGCCCGTCCGCCCTCACGGCTGGAAACCGCGCGCCGGAGTGGGCCTTCCGATGGCAATCCGGATCGACACGGCACGCGGCTTGGCCGCCGATACTCGATTAACTCGATCGAGTGACACCAGCGCAAGCGGCAGCACATGACCCGGCCTGCGCGGCAAACAGAATCGGCGACGGATCGTCACGTTCTCACAGCGACTCGTCCCCGGATTCCCGATAATCGAATCCGGAATCCAGCCCCCTGGAGGGCGTCTCCCTTTTTCCGCGTCCGCAAGACGCCCTCTGCCATCGAATTTCTGCTGCTTCGGGCGCAGACCGCGCGATCAGAGTGCCAGTCAGGCAGAAAACAGGATCAGCGTGCAGGTCATCGCCTGAAGACCGCGGTGGGGGGGCACTCTTCAGCGGGTCGCCCTGAGTGGCGACGGCATCGCCCCCCGGCACCGGGGCGGCGCACCCGCACGGATAGTGCGGTGGCGCCGCCCCGGCCCGTCTCCCCCGTGCGCGGACGGAATCGCGTGCGTCAGCTCGTCGGCATG
>NZ_FMCI01000170.1 GCF_900091845.1 Streptomyces sp. SolWspMP-5a-2 | reverse complement strand
GGCGCCCGGCCCAGGCACCGCCGGATTCCCGTCCCCCGCTGCCCCCGGCGGCGGCCCGCAGGCTCGCGCAGTTGCTGGCCGACCGGGGCGCGGGCGGCGGTGGCCGCCGGGGCACCGCGCCGGACCTGGTCGAGCTGCTCCCCCAGTGGCTGGCGTCGGCCAACGCCCGTGGGTACGCGGCCCCGGTGCAGTCCCTCCCCGCGCTCCTGGACGCGGCCCGCGGCCGGACGGACCTGCGTCCCGCGGCGCTGACGTTCGCGGGCCCGCGCGCGATCTGGCTGGCCCGTCTCCACCAGGACTGGCGGTTCGCCCTGCGCGCGGCGCCGACCGGCGGGGCGGCCCTGCCGGGCCAGGCGGACGAGGAACGGGTGCGGCGCCTGTGGCAGGAGGGCCTGTTCACCGAGCGGGTGGCGGTGCTCGCGGCCCTGCGCTCCCGCGACCCGGCCGCCGCACGCGAACTGCTCGCCTCCACCTGGTCGACGGAGCGCGCGGAGGACCGCCTGATGTTCCTGGACTCGCTGCGCACGGGCCTGGGCGCGGCGGACGAGCCTTTCCTGGAGGAGACGCTGGCCGACCGCAGCCGCAACGTCCGCTCGACGGCTGCCGAGTTGCTGTCGGCGCTGCCGCACTCGGCGCTGGCCGGGCGGATGGCGGCGCGGGCCGGTTCCTGCGTCGCGCTGGACCACACCGCGCGCCGCGTCCCGACCCTCGCGGTGGAGGCGCCGCACGAGTGCGACGCGGCCATGGAGCGGGACGGCGTGGTGGCCAAGGCGCCCGCGGGCCGGGGCGAACGGTCCTGGTGGCTGGGCCAGTTGGTGGAGGCGGCGCCGCTCTCCACCTGGCCGGACCGGCTGGGCAGGCGCACACCGGAAGACATCGTCGCGCTGCCGGTGGCGGACGACTGGCAGGGCGAACTGCACGCCGCGTGGTGCCGTGCCGCCGCCCGGCAGGGGGACGCCACCTGGGCGCGGGCGCTGCTGGGGCAGCCGTCGGCCCCCGAGGCCGGTGGCCCCGGCGCGGTGTCACTGGCGGAGCGGGCGAAGCTGCTGACCACGCTGGACGGCGCCGAACGCGCCGACTGGGTCGCGGGGTTCATCGCGGCGCACGGTCTGTCCGAGGCGTTCCAGCTCCTCGGGGTGTGCGCGGTGCCGTGGGCTCCGCCGCTGGGCCGGGCCGTGGTGGATGCGCTCAACATCGCGCGGGACGCGGGCAGTTACCCGTGGAGTTTCAGCGGGGTCATGGGCCTGTCCGAGCGCTGCCTCGACCCGTCGGAGGCGTCCCGCCTGGACGGCCTGCTGACCGCGCCGGACGAACCGGAGGACGCGTCCCCGGGAGCGGTCGGCTACTGGACGGAGGCGTTCCAGCGCCTGGTGACGACGTTGCGGCTGCGCGCCACGATGGAGAACGAGCTGGCGGGGAAGGAGCCGACGACCGCGGAGAACTGAGCCCTCCGGCCCACCCGGCCCCGGCCCTGGCGTCTCGCGAGGGTCAGGGAGGGACGGTGAGCCCAGGCCCAGGCCCCGGGCCCCAGGCCCCGGGCGCCGCATCACGCTGAGGTCCCTCCCCCGAGGCCCTTTTCCGGGGCTTCTTCCCAACGCCTCTCCCCGAGGCCCTTCCTCGACGTCAGCCCCGAGGACGCAGGAGCCCCCGCCGAACAGCCGCGCTCCCCGTCAAGCGGGCTGCCGCACATGGGCGCGGACCCAGTCCACGATCGCGCCGGTGGTCGCCCCCGGCGTGAAGATCTCCGCCACGCCCTTCTCCTTCAGCGGCGCGATGTCCGCCTCCGGGATGATCCCGCCCCCGAAGACGAGGATGTCGGCCGCGTCCCGCTCCTCGAGGAGGTCGATCACCGCGCCGAAGAGGGTGTTGTGCGCGCCGGAGAGGATGGACAGCCCGATCGCGTCGGCGTCCTCCTGGATCGCCGTGCCGACGATCTGCTCGGGCGTCTGGTGGAGCCCGGTGTAGATGACCTCCATGCCCGCGTCCCGCAGCGCGCGGGCGATCACCTTGGCCCCGCGGTCGTGACCGTCGAGCCCTGGTTTGGCGACCACCACGCGGATCGGACCGGTTGCGACACCCATCACTGCCTCCATGAAGCGACGACGTCCTGGGACGTCCGTCCGTGAAGTGAACGAACGTTATCTACAGCATCCCGCAACCGGCAGTTTCGCGGCGCCGACCGAGGGGGAAATCACACAGAGGGACACGTTCGCAGCGCTCGTTCCGAGTCTCTGCGGCACTCGGGGTCGTATCCAGCGTGCGGCACCCGCGCCACAGGGGGAACAGGCGCGAAGGAAGCCGTCACGAGGTCGCCCCGCCCTCGGCCCCATCGCCTCCGTCCGGCTTCCCATGAGGGCACACGGGGGACAGAGCCGTCCTCGGTGCGCCGACAGGAGGACGGCCATGAAGGTCACCCGCGCGATGTCGCCCCTGCTCCCGCTCTGCCGGAAGCTGCTCCCCGACCGGCCCGCGGCGCTCTCGCCGACCCTGCTGAAGGCGACCGCCCTGGAGCTGGCGATCCTCATCGGCCACCTCGCCCTCTACCCCTCCGGCATCACCCCCGAGCGCCATCGCGACCAGGACCCCGCCCCGCTCCCGTCGGACGGCGGGAACGGAAGGTACGGCGGGCACGGCGGGCAGGACGGGCACGGCGAGTACGGCGGGAGCGGCGGGCACGGAAAATACGGCGCGGAGACCACGCCCGGCCCGACCGGCACACCCGGCACACCCCGCCCGACCGGCACACCCGGCACGCTCGGCGCACCCGGCGCGCACGGCACACCCGGCACGCCGGACGCCGACAGCGCATCCGGCACATCCGACGCACTCGACGCACCCGACCCCGACGCACCCGACGCACCCCGCGCCCTGCGGCTGCCCGTCCCGGCCGGGACGCCGGTGGTGCTGTTGCACGGCTTCATCGACAACCGCTCCGTCTTCGTCCTGCTGCGCCGCAGCCTCGCCCGGCACGGCCGCAGGCAGCTCACCTCGCTCAACTACTCGCCGCTGACCTGCGACATCCGCACGGCGGCCGAGCTGCTCGGGCGGCACATCGAGGAGATCTGCGCGCGCACCGGCAGCCCGCGGGTGGACGTCGTGGGGCACAGCCTCGGCGGACTGATCGCCCGTTACTACGCGCAGCGGCTCGGCGGCGACCGGCGGGTGCGGACGCTGGTCACCCTCGGCACCCCGCACTCCGGCACCCGGGTGGCACCGCTGGCGAACGCGCACCCGATCGTGCGCCAGATGCGCCCCGGCTCGGACCTGCTGACGGAGCTGGCGGCGCCCGCGCCCGGCTGCCGGACCCGGTTCGTCGGCTTCTGGAGCGACCTCGACCACCTCATGGACCCGCCGGAGACGGCCCGCGTCGACCATCCCGACCTGCTCGCGTGGAACGTCCGGGTGAGCGGGATCGGACATCTGGCCCTTCCGGTGCATCCGGCGGTCGCCGCGGGCGTCCGGCAGGCGCTCGATCTGGCGGAGTCGGAGGCCGGTTCGGATGCTCGAACAGACGGGCTAACCGTGGCCTGAAGTCGAACATTCATCGAACACAGGGCCAAGGGCCATCCGTGGTTCGGCGAAAGGCGCTCGAATGCCCCTTTCCTGAGAGCATGAAACCTGCGGAAGATTGTCGCGCCCGCATACTGCCGGGTACAGTCGCCGCACTGCTCTGGCAGCCCCTGTTGTCGAGGCGAAAGAGAAGTTGGTGAACGACCGTCACCCGTCGGGGATTCTGACCACCCCGACCCCGGCTTCCGACGCCGCCCCGGCACACCAGGCGCCGTACGGCACCCAGGAAGCCCAGTACGGCGACTTCACCACGTACGGCGGCTACGACACCGGCGCCTTCCCCACCGACGGCCACGGCACGTCGACCTTCGCCGCCGACCCCCTCTTCGGCAGCCTTCCGGGCGACTCCACCGGCGCCTACGACGCGTCGGCCTGGACCGGCGGCGGCCAGCAGAACTACGCCTACGACGTCTACGCGGCCCAGCACCACGCCGGGTACGACACGGGCGCCTACGAGACGACGGCCTGGGGCACCGGGCAGCACCTCTCCGCGGTGCCGCCGCAGACCGGCGGGGCCGACGGGTCCGACGTCTCCGGGCAGTGGGACGCGAACGGCTGGCTCCAGCCCGCCCCGTCCGGCGCGCAGGCCGACGCGACCCAGCAGTGGGAGTGGGGCACCCAGACCTTCGAGACGGGCGCGTACGACGCCACCCAGTGGAACCCGGACGGTTCGTCCCCCGCCGACGGCGGCCGGGACCAGGGGCCCGCCACCGGGTTCGACCAGCAGGCGACCGCCGTCTTCGAGCAGATCGGACACCCGGGCGGGAACGACGAGTTCGCGCACACCGGGCAGCACGAGCACGCCGACCCCTCCGGCTACGAGGGACCCGGCCACGACCAGCGCCACGGTCAGGATCACGGGGCCGGGCACCACGAACAGGGTTACGGCGAGCCCGAGTACGGCTCCGGGTACGACGAACCCGGCGCGTACGACGCCGAGTCGCTCTCCGCCACCGGTGAACTCCCCGCCGTCGCACCGCTCCTGGACGGTCAGGAGGAGGTCGTCCCGGCCGGGCGCGCTGCCGGGCGGGCCGCGTCGCGGTCGCGCCGCAGGCCGCCGCCCAAGCGGTCCGCGCTGCTGACGATCGCCGTGCCGTCCGCGTGCGTGATGGGGGTAGCGGGCATCGCGGCCGCCTCGGTGGGGACGCTGACCGGCGACGGCGAGACCACGGCCGCGGCGGCGGACACGCAGCCGGTGAAGCCGTCGACCGCCAACATCAAGCTCGACACCCAGCTCCAGAGCCTCTCGGCCGGTGCCGACGACTTCGCCGACCGGGCCAGCCGCACCCAGGAGCGCATCGACCTCAAGGCCGAGCAGGTCGCGGAGAAGAAGAGGGCGATCGCGGAGGCCGCCCGCAAGGAGCGGCTGCGCCCCAAGTACGCGCTGCCGGTCGCGCAGCGCGGTCTGAGCGCCTACTTCGGCCAGGCCGGCATCAACTGGATGTCGGTGCACACCGGCATCGACTTCCCGGTCTCCTACGGCACCACGGTGATGGCCGCGACCGACGGTGTCGCGCGGACGCAGTGGAACAGCGCCTACGGCAACATGATGATCGTGACCGCGAAGGACGGCACGGAGACGTGGTACTGCCACCTCTCCACCTACCGCGTCGCCTCCGGCACGCCGGTCAAGGCGGGCGACCCGATCGCGTTCTCCGGGAACTCGGGCAACTCCACCGGCCCGCACCTGCACTTCGAGGTCAGGCCCGCGGGCGGCTCCGCCATCGACCCGCTCCCGTGGCTGCGCAGCCACGGCATCGACCCGACCTGACGCACCCGGCCGGAGGGCCCACATCTCTTCGGCCGGAGGGTCCCCCTCTCCCCGGCCGGACGGTCGGCTCTCCCCCGGCCGGACGGTCGGCTCTCCCCCGGCCGGACGGCCCGCCCCGGCCGGACGGCCCGCCCCGGCCGGACGGGCCGGACCGTGACCGGCTCCTGACCGGCTCCGCGAGCCGTCCGCCGTGGTCAGCGCCCGGTCAGAGCTTCTCGACCGGGGCGTAGCGCAGCAGCAGCCGCTTCGGCTTGGGGTCCCCGAAGTCGACCGTGGCCTCCGTGTTGGCGCCGGTGCCCTTGACCCCGACCACCGTGCCGAGCCCGAACTGGTCGTGCGTCACCCGGTCCCCGACGGCCAGCGTGACCACCGGCTTCTCCGCCGTCCTGCGGGTGGCGAAACCGGACGCGCCCGACGCCGACGAGCGGGACCTGGACGACGACAGGGAACCCGCCACCCCGGACACCGGACCGGCGGACGACGTGGTGGCGCCGGTGCGCTTCCAGTCGACGTGCTGCGCCGGGATCTCCTCCAGGAAGCGGGAGGGCGGATTGTACGACGGCTGCCCCCACGCGCTGCGCAGCGAGGAGCGGGTGAGGTAGAGGCGCTCCCGCGCGCGGGTGATGCCGACGTAGGCGAGCCGCCGCTCCTCCTCCAGCTCCTTGGGCTGGCCGAGGGCGCGCATGTGCGGGAAGACGCCGTCCTCCATGCCGGTGAGGAAGACCACCGGGAACTCCAGGCCCTTGGCGGTGTGCAGGGTCATCAGGGTGATGACCCCGGAGCCGTCGTCCTCGTCGGGGATCTGGTCGGAGTCGGCGACCAGCGCGACCCGTTCCAGGAAGGCGGCGAGCCCGGCGGGCGTCTCGCTCTCGGCGTCCCCGGTCTCCTGCTCGAACTCCAGGGCGACGGCGGCGAGTTCCTGGAGGTTCTCGATGCGCGTCTCGTCCTGCGGGTCGGTGGACGCCTGCAACTCGGCGAGGTAGCCGGTGCGTTCGAGGATGGCCTCCAGGACGGTGGCGGGGCCCGCGCCGGAGTCGACGATCGTGCGCAGGTCCTCCATCAGCGTGTTGAACCGCTTGACGGCGTTGGTGGAGCGGGCCGCCATGCCGTACGCCTCGTCCACCCGGCGCAGCGCCTGCGGGAAGCTGATCCGCTCGCGCTGGGCGAGGGCGTCAATCATCGCCTCGGCGCGGTCGCCGATGCCGCGCTTGGGGACGTTCAGGATGCGGCGCAGCGGGACCGAGTCCTCCGGGTTGGCCAGCACCCGCAGGTAGGCGAGGACGTCCCGGACCTCCTTGCGCTCGTAGAAGCGGACTCCGCCGACGACCTTGTAGGGCAGGCCGACGCGGATGAAGATCTCCTCGAAGACCCGGGACTGGGCGTTGGTCCGGTAGAAGACGGCGACGTCCCCGGCCCTGGCGTCGCCCGCGTCGGTGAGGCGGTCTATCTCCTCGGCGACGAACTGGGCCTCGTCGTGCTCGGTGTCGGCGACGTACCCGGTGATGCGCGCGCCCGTGCCCGCGTTGGTCCACAGGTTCTTGGGGCGGCGGGACTCGTTGCGCTCGATGACCGCGTTGGCGGCGGACAGGATCGTCTGCGTGGAGCGGTAGTTCTGCTCCAGGAGGATCGTCGTCGCGTCCGGGTAGTCCTCCTCGAACTGGAGGATGTTGCGGATCGTCGCGCCCCGGAAGGCGTAGATCGACTGGTCGGCGTCACCGACGACGCACAGCTCGGCGGGGGGCAGGTCGTGCGCGGAGGGCGGCACGTCCACCGGGTGCTCGGAGGTGCCGACCAGCTCGCGCACCAGCGCGTACTGGGCGTGGTTGGTGTCCTGGTACTCGTCGACCAGGACGTGCCGGAAACGGCGCCGGTAGTGCTCGGCGACGTCGGGGAAGGCGCGCAGCAGGTTGACCGTCGTCATGATCAGGTCGTCGAAGTCGAGGGCGTTGGCCTCGCGCAGCCGCGACTGGTACATGGCGTACGCCTGGGCGAGGGTCTTCTCGAAGCTGCCCCCGGAGCCGCTCTCCTCGGAGGCGCCCCCGCCGGCCTGCGCGGCGAAGTCCTCCTCGTCGATCAGCTCGTTCTTCAGGTTGGAGATCTTGGCGCTGAAGGACTTCGGCGGGTAGCGCTTGGGGTCGAGGTCGAGATCGCGGCAGACCAAGGCCATCAGGCGCTTGGAGTCGGCGGCGTCGTAGATCGAGAACGACGACGTGAAGCCGAGCTTCTTGCTCTCGCGGCGCAGGATGCGCACGCACGCGCTGTGGAACGTCATGACCCACATGGCGTGGGCGCGCGGGCCGACGAGCTGTTCGACGCGCTCCTTCATCTCGCCCGCGGCCTTGTTGGTGAAGGTGATGGCGAGGATCTGGCCGGGGTGCGCGTTGCGCTCGGCCAGCAGGTAGGCGATGCGGTGGGTGAGCACCCTGGTCTTGCCCGAACCGGCGCCCGCCACGATGAGCAGGGGGGTGCCGGCGTGCACGACGGCCTCCCGCTGGTTCTCGTTCAGCCCGTCGACCAGGGCCGCGGGGTCGAGGACCGGGCGGGGGGCGCCGTCGCGGTAGTGGGCGTCCCGCTCCGGGGGCACGTCGAACTTCCCGCCGAACAGATCGTCCGGGATCGACTCCGGACCGTGCTCGTCCTCGGGCGGCGGCGGGGGTTCCTCGTCGTGACCGCTGGGGGTCCGGAGGTTCGCCAGGAAGCTGTCGTCAAAGAGGCTGCTCATCGCTCTCCGAGTCTAGGCCGCCCCACTGACACCCCGCCCCCGCCCCGGGGAGATCGCCCGCCTGCGGCCGGGGCGCGACCGTCCGCTGTCGGCCCCTCACGTGCGGCGACGGCGGATCGGGGCGGTTTTTCAGGTCACGGAAATGTATCGGGCATATCGGCCATCAACCTTCACAGAGGGCACACGAGTTGGCTACCGTTCCTGGCAGGCCGCACGACCCCCTCCGGCGAACGTCGCCGGGCCGCGCGGCCTCCGCCGAGTCCGGGGCGCCGCCGCGCGACCGGAGCCGGGGACCCACCGAATCCCGGGGTGAATCGGTCCGCAGCCCCTCGGGGGCCGCATCCGTAGGGCAACCCTTCCGAAGCACCCGCCCGAACCCGACAGCTAACTCGGTAGGCGGAGACGGGAAGGAGTCGCCAGTCTTGGCGTCGCACCGCAAGTCGCGTCCCGCCGGAACGCGCGTAGCAGGCGTGCGCACCCCCGCGCTCGCCACGGCCGCCCTCACCTCGGTGGCCCTGCTGTCCCAGTCGGCCAACGCCGCGCCCGCCGCCGACGGCGCCCCGAGCCTGGAGGAGGTCGAGAAGAAGGTCGACGCCCTGTACCGGCAGGCGGAGAGCGCGACCGAGAAGTACAACGCGGCCAAGGAGCGGACGACCAAGCAGCGCAAGCGCGTCGACACCCTCCTCGACGACGTCGCCAGGCGCACCCAGAAGCTCAACGAGGCGCGCGAGGAGCTGGGTTCGTTCGCGGCCGCCCAGTACCGCACGGGCGCCTCCGCCCCGGACACGGCGACGTTCCTGCTCGCCGACTCCCCGCAGGACTACTTCGACCAGACGCAGCTGATGAGCCGTCTGACCACCCGCCAGAAGGGCGCGGTCGACGACTACGTCACCGAGCAGTCGGAGACGATGAAGAAGCGCCGGGAGGCCACCCAGGGCCTCCAGTCGCTGACCGAGACGCAGAGCGACCTGCACGCGGCGAAGGCGACCGTGCAGCGCAAGCTGTCGGACGCGCGCGCGGTGCTGTCGAAGCTGAACGCCGAGGAGCGGGCGCGGCTGGCGGCGATCGAGAAGCGCAAGCAGGAGGAGGCGGCCGAGCTGGCGCGGCAGCAGGAGGCGGCGGAGAAGGCGGCCCGGCAGCAGGCGGACACCTCGTCGCCGTCGTCGTCCTCCGGGTCGTCCGGGTCCGCGCAGTCGTCCGGGTCGTCGTCCGGCGGTTCGTACGCGACGAAGGCCGCGAAGACGCTGGCGTTCGCCCGCGCGCAGATCGGCAAGCCGTACGTGTGGGGCGCGACGGGCCCCGGCTCCTACGACTGCTCGGGCCTCACCCAGGCCGCCTGGAAGGCCGCGGGCGTCGCCCTCCCGCGCACCACCTACGACCAGGTGAACGCGGGCACCACGGTCTCCCTCGCCGACGCGCAACCCGGTGACCTGGTCTTCTTCTACGACGACATCACCCATGTGGGCGTCTACGCCGGGAACGGCATGATGATCCACGCCCCGAAGCCGGGCGCGTACGTCCGCGAGGAGTCCATCTACTACGACGGCGAGTCGGCGATCCACAGCGTGGTCCGCCCCGCCTGACCGACCGGGCGGACCGGGGCCCGCACCCGCGGGTATTTCCCCGCCCCCGCGTGCGTGCCCCGCCGCCCCGCCGACCCGGGCTCCTTAGCATCGGCCCATGCCCGCCCACCACGGTCCCGCGTCCGGTGCCCCCGACGGCCCCCTCTCCCCGCGTGCCCGGTGGGCGCGGCCGTCCCCGGCCGCCGCGGGCGCCGTGCTGGCGACCGGCACGCTCTCGGTGGCCCTGGCGTCGGCCGGGCGCGAGGTGCTGTCGTGGATCGCCCTCGTCCTCGCCTGCGCGGGGTGGGTGGTGCTCGCCGCGGGCTTCGCCGTGCGGGTGGCGCGGCGGAGCGGCGATCCCGTGGCCCCGGCCGCGCCGGCGGCCGTCGCGGCGACCG
>NZ_FMCI01000113.1 GCF_900091845.1 Streptomyces sp. SolWspMP-5a-2 | reverse complement strand
GGGCGCCGGGCGGGTCGGGGTCCGGGGCGTCGGGCGCGGGTGCCGCGGCGACGGGGTCCGTCTCCGCGACCAAGCCGCTGGCCGCGGCGAACGCCTCGGTGCCCGCGCCGTCGCGGCCGCCGGGTGCGTCGTCCTCCGGTGGCGCGTCGTCCGGCACCTCGGGTGACGGCGCAACCAACGGGCAGTCGGGCGGGCGCAGTTCGGGCTGGCCCGTGATGACGCCGCCCGACCTGCCGCCGCGGCAGGTGCCGAGAGCGCCGCTGACCGACGTGGTGCCGAAGCGGACACTGGTGATCATCGCGGTGGTCGTGGCGCTGGCCGTGCTCGGCGTGGTGCTGGCGCTGACGCTCGGCGGCGGTGACGACGGGGGGACGAAGGGCGCCGAGGGCGGCGGCGTGAAGACGTCGGCGAGCGCGAGCGCCGGTTCCGGATCCGGCGCGGGCAAGAACGAGGGCGGCACCCGTACCGACGGGGGCTCCTCGGCGTCCGCGTCGGCGGACGGCGGCGCCGGGAGCGGGGCGGGCGGGGAAGCCGACGGCTCCGACGACTCGGCGGCCGGGTCGGACGACTCCGACGACGACTCGTCCGACGGCAAGGACGGCGGCAAGGGCGGCGCCGCCGTCGACTCGACGTACAAGGGCGGCCAGGGGTACCGGATCGGGCTGCCCGAGGGGTGGAAGTACCAGGCCGCGAGCAGCGCGGGCGACCGGTTCACCGGCCCCGACGGGCAGAAGCTGCTCATCGCCTGGACCTCGACGCCCAAGGGCGACCCGGTCGCCGACTGGAAGAGCCAGGAGCGCTACATGGCGCGCTCGCAGTACCAGAAGATCCACATAGAGAAGGTGGACTACCGGGGCTGGAACACGGCCGACTGGGAGTTCACCTACGCGGACGGCGGCACCAAGTACCACACGATCGACCGGGGGTTCGTGGTCAACGGACATCGCGGATACGCCCTCATGTACACGGCGAAGGACGCCAAATGGGACACCGACCTGCGTGAGGACACCTGGGCGACGCTCACATCGACGTTCGAGCCCGCATCGTGACCTGACGGTGTCGGGTTTGCCGCCTGAGATCTGGCATCCCCTCTTTGCGCGTTGCCTCCGGCACGTATCGTGAAGGTCTGCGGACCGTACGCATCCAGCGGCGCGTACGGAGCAGACGCAAGGCAACGTGGGTGACCGACCGGGCGGCCGGGGGAGGCAACGTGGAGGAGTACGCGGGACGGGTCCTCGCCGACCGCTACCGCCTGCCGCTGCCGCCCTCCGACGAGTACGAACTCACCGAGAGCCGGGCCTTCGACACCTACAGCGGGCAGGAAGTGGTCGTCCGTCAGGTGCCGTTGCCCGAGGTCGTCGAGGCCGAGGTGCTCGACGCGGAGGGGCTGCCCGACGGGTTCACGGCCCGTGACCGCCAGGCGCGCAGGCCCGCGCGCGGCGGCACCCGCCGTCCCGCGGATCCCGCCGTGCGCCGGGCGGTCGAGGCCGCGCAGGCCGCCGCGCAGATCCCCGACCACCCGCGGCTCGACCAGGTCTTCGACGTGTTCGCCGAGGGCGGGTCGCTGTGGATAGTGAGCGAGGCGGTGCCGGCCAGGCCGCTGGCCGCGCTGCTCGCCGAGCAGCCGCTGACGCCGTACCGGGCGGCCGAGGTCGCCTCCGACGTCCTCATGGCGCTGCGGGTGCTGCACGCGCACGGCTGGGTCCACCGCAACGTCACCGCCCGCACGGTGCTCGTCTGCGACGACGGCCGGGTGATGCTGACCGGCCTCGCGGTCGGCGCGGCGGAAGAGGCGCTGTGCGGGTACGACCCGGTGCCCCCGCCGGAGGCACCGCCGGGCGAGGACCCGGCGGACGGCCCCGGCGGTCCGGGGCCCGGGGTCCGGACCGCGCAGGCCAGCGGCGACGACGCCGAGGCGGCCCGGCGTGCCGCGATCGACGCCCGGACGGCGGGCGGCCTGCCCCCGGCGACCGGCGCGGACC
>NZ_FMCI01000400.1 GCF_900091845.1 Streptomyces sp. SolWspMP-5a-2 | reverse complement strand
CGGTGCCCCCTTCACCGCGCACCGGACGGCACCCCGGCCCCGAGTGCCGCCGACCGGCTCGGTGCCCTGTCGAGGACTACGCTCCCGGCCCAGGCCCCCGCCGTGCGGGCCGCCTCGGTCGGGCTGGTCTGCTGGCGGGCTCAGGTGGCCTCGGCCAGCACGGCGCGGAGCGCCTCCTCGGCGCCGTCGAAGCACTCTCCGAAGGGCCCCTCGGCAGTGGCCCAGCGGCCGAACGCCTCCTCGGAGACGATCGCGGCCACGCGTGCGGCGAGGTGCGCCTCGGCAGGCGTGGCTCCGCGCTGTTCCAGGGCGTGTCGCAGCGCGGCGGTGACATCGGCCGACTTGCTGCGCTCGCGCTCCAGCAGCTCCGGACTGGACCGGACGATCGCTCTGCGCCGCCCGGCGTCGGTGACCGTCGCGCTGATCTCCGTGCCGACCTCGCGGAGGGCCGACAGCGCCGCGCGCAGCGGCGGCAGTCCGGGATCCGCGGCGAGCACCGCCTCGGCCACGGCGGGCGGCAGCCGCTCGGAGCCCGCGAAGAGGATCTCCCGCTTGTCCGGGAAGTGCCGGTGGAAGGTCCGCCGGGTCAGCCCCGCCCGCTCCGCGATCTGGGTCACCGTCACGGCGTCGTAGCCGTGCTCGCCGAACAGGTCGAGTGCCGCCTCGCGCAGGCGTTCCGCAGCTCCAGCGTCCCAACGTGCCATGCCCGCATCCTACCCATGGGGATGTCTCAGTGTGACATCGGTGCTAGCCTGGTGATGACACAGTGAGACATCACATGGGGTGGACGACGTATGACACAGGGCGAGATCTGGGTTCTGGGGGCCACCGGCCGGGTGGGCCGGGCCGTGGCGGCGCAGCTCGTGGCGGCCGGTGCCGTCCCCGTGCTGGTCGGGCGCGACGCCCCTCGACTGCGCGGGACCGCAGCCGACCTCGGGCTCCACGGCGACGCGAGGATCGTCGTCGCGGCGGGGGCGGACGCCATGGCGGCGGAGATCACCCGGCAGCGGCCCGCCGTGGTCGTCAACACCATCGGCGACTACGCCGCCGGCGCCGTCCCGCTCGCGCGCGCCTGCCTGCCCGGCGGCCACTACCTCGACCAGGCCAACGATCCGACCGCCTTCCACCGTCTCTTCGCCCTGCACGACGAGGCCGTCGCGGCGGGGAGCACCCTGGTGACCGGCGCGGGGTTCGGCGTCGCCGGAACCGAGGCGATCGTGGCGCGGCTGTGCGCGAACCGTCCCGTCCCGAGCCGGGTCCGGGTCGACGCGTTCGCTTCGGTCGCCGTCGAGGAAGGAGTGCTCGGCGTCGCCCTCGCCACCAGCATCGTGGACGGCTTCGCGATGGGCGGACGGCGTTACGAGGACGGCCGGTTGGTCAGGACCCGCCTCGGCGGGGAGGTCCACCGCCTGACCCTGCCCGACGGCGCACGCGTGTCCGCGGTCGCTGTTCCCTCCGGTGAACTCGTCGCAGCGCACCGGGTGAGCGGGGCGCGCTCCGTGTCGGCGACGTCCGGTCTCGTCCCCGAGTCGCCCGCCGTGCGCGCCGTCCTGCCGCTGCTGTCGGCGATCCTGCGGGTCCGGGCCGTACGGACCTTCGCGATCGGCCGGATGTCCAGGATCAGGGCCAGGACCGCCCCGCGTCCGCGCCCCCACACCTGGGGCCACGCCGTCGTCACCTGGCCCGACGGCACCGTCCGCGAGGGGTGGCTGCGGACCGGCGACGCCATGGACTTCACCTCCGCCGTGGCCGCGCAGACGGCTCTCCAGCTCCGTGCGGGCAAGGGACGCCCCGGCGCCCACACCCCGGCCGCGGCCCTCGGCCCCGAGATCGCCGTCGCCGCCGGAGCCGACTTCGTCGACGACGCCGTCCCGCGCAGCTGAGCCGGCCGGTACAACCAGACCCTCCTGCCTGATCGGCGTCGGCCTGCTCCTCCTCAGCGAGCGCGGCGCGTTGGCCCTTCAGCTGCTCATCGACCCGGTGCCCCTCCCCCGGCGCGCTCCCGCTCCCGCCCGGCATCCACCACCGCGCGCCGGGGTGCCGGGCCGCGTGCGGGATGTCCGTGGTTCAGTGAACCGGTCGTGCCGGGACCCCCGGCTCCCCCTCCGCCTCGTCACCGTTGGACGCCGTGGGGGCCGTCTCGACGTGGAGCAGTTCCATGGCGCGGTCCAGCGCGGCGTCGACCTCCTGCGGGGTGGCCGCGACGGCGATGACGTGGCCGAGGCGGTCGTAGGCGTCCCGCGGGGGTCGGACCAGGCGGCCGGGGGTGCCCGTGGTGACGACGGACTCGACGCCGGGGACGCGGGCGGCCTCGGCCGTGCCCGTCACGCCGATCAGCCGTCCGTGCCGGGGCGCGGTCAGGAAGCGCAGTCCGGCGTGGCGGGCCCGGTCCGCGACGAGCCTGAGGGGGCGGCCGGTCGCGGCGCGCACCTGCTGGTCCAGCAGGTCGATGCCGGTGGCGGCACGGACGAGTTCCGGGATCATCCCGCCGGCGAGGCGTCCGTTGATCTCCATGACGACGGCTCCCGCCTCGGTCAGCCGTGCCTCGACGTGGGCGGGGCCCCGTTCGAAGCCGATCGCCTTGAGGGCATGCCGTGCCGTCTCGGCGAGTTCGGCCCGCGCCGCGGAGGAGAGCGCGGCCGGGAAGAGGTGGCCGGTCTCGACGAAGTACGGCAGTCGGGTCGTGGTGCGCTGGGTGACGCCGACGCACACGGCCTCACCGTCGGCGCAGAACATCTCCACGCTGTACTCGGGTCCCTCGACGTACTCCTCGACGAGCGCCTTCCCGGCGCGTGCCTGGCCGCGCGTGTTCTCGGTCGCGGCGAGGATCAGCGCGACCTGTGCGAGGGCGGTGGCCTCGTCGCCGCACCAGCGCACGTCCTGCGAACCGGAGCCGTCGGCCGGTTTGACCACGCAGGGCAGGCCGACGGAGGCGACGGCCGCGGCCGCCCCGCTCCGGTCGCCGACCACGGCGTGGAGCGGCTGCCGCACGCCCGCGTCGCCCAGCGCCTGGCGGGTCAGGGACTTGTCGCGGCAGGCAGCGGCCGTCTCCTGGGCGTGGCCGGGCAGTCCGAGGGCCCGCGCCAGACGCGCGGTGTGCGCCAGATAGAAGTCGCTGGTCGTGGTGACACCGGCGACGGTGCGCCCGGCGGCGGCCGCGGCGACGGCGGCGCGGACGGCGGCGTCGTCCTCGGTGTCGCAGGTGACGGCCTCGCACCGGGTGGCGTCCAGGCCCTGGTAGCGCGCGGGGTCCTTGGTGAGCAGGACCGGCGCGAACCCCAGCCGGGTCGCGGTGCGCAGGGCGAGCATGCCGGTGCCGGTGGTGTTGGACTCCACGAAGGCGAGGACGGGCCGGTCCCGGCGCGGCATCGAGGCGTAGGACCAGGAGCCGACCGTCGTCCCGAGGGGCACCTCGACCGGTGCGGTGGCGACCGGTCCGGAGGTCTCGTGGCGGTAGACGGTGTCGGTGTAACGGTCCCCGCGGTCCGGCATGATGCCCACGATCCGGGTCCCGGGGGCGGCGTGCGCGGCGAGGTGGGTGAGGACGCGGTAGACCGAGCCGGAGGTGTTCCCGGCGAAGATCTTCTGATCCCGGGCGAGGCTCCTGGTCGCCTCGAACGCCTCGTCGTCGGAGAGCCAGTGGACCTCGTCGAGGAGCCGGTGGTCGATGTTCTCCGGGTGCAGGCTGTTGCCGAGTCCGCTCTGCTTGCGGCCGGCGATGTCGGGCTGCCCGAACAGGACGCTGCCGACGCAGTCGACGCCGACCACCTTCAGATCGGGTGCGCTCTCCAGGAGCGCGGCGGAGGTACCGCAGAGCGAGCCGCCGCTGCCGACCGAGCCGACCAGGACGTCCACGGTGCCCAGGTCGTCCAGGAGTTCCGCCGCGAGGGTGCGGTAGGCGGCGGGGTTGTCGGGGTTGCTGTACTGCTGCGGCCACCAGGCGCCGGGCAGGTCGCGCATCAGGTCGGCCAGCCGTTCCAGGCGGGCGCTCTGCCACCCCTGGGCGGTCATCGCCTCCACCACGTGCACCTCGCAGCCCATCGCCTCCAGTTTGGCGAGGGTGACGGGATCGATCCGGGGATCGGTGACGATGTGCACCGGGTGCCCGAGGTAGGTGCCCACCAGGGCGACCCCGAGGGCCATGGTCCCCGAGGAGCTCTCGACGATCGGCGCGCCGTCCCGCAGCGCGCCGCTGCGCCGGGCCTCCAGGATCACCCGGCGGGCGACGCGGTCCTTCATGGCGTAGGGGTTCAGCAACTCCAGCTTGGCGTAGACCTCGACGCCCTCCGCGGCCGCCACGCGCAGGCGGACGACCGGGGTGTTGCCGATGGCGTCGACCACCGTGTCATGACGCATGCGCGCTCCCTGGCGGTGTGCCGCGACGGCGCGGCGGACGGTGACGGATCTCCGCGCGGCCGTGCGCGGAGCCCGGACGGCGGCGGGCCGCTCCGGGCGGTCGGCGCGCGGCTCACGTGGGCGTCGCGCGGGGCGGGTCAGCCCTCCATGGCCTCGACCAGGCTCCTGGGCCGCAGATCGGTCCAGTTCTCCTCGATGTACGCGACGCAGGCCGCGCGGCTGTCCTTGTCGTGGGCGACGGTCCAGCCGTCGGGGACCTCCGCGAACGCGGGCCACAGGGAGTGCTGTCCCTCGTCGTTGACGAGGACCTGGAACACGGCATCCGGATCGTCGAACGGGTTCACTCGGCGCACCGTCCCTTCTTCGTGCTCGGCACGGTGGCCGGTCCACCGCCGCGCAGCCATCCTGCTGCCTCGCGGCGGGACGTTCCTCGGTGGGATCCACCGTTACGGCGGGAGCCCGCGCGGGGACGGCGCCTGCCGGTGGCACCGCTCCGGCGGCCGTCCCGGCCCGGACGCGTAACGGTGGATCCCACCGAAGCGGCGTCTGTCGCGGTTCGCGAGCATTCCGTACGGTGGCAGCGTGCAGGCTGCGCCGGTCGGCGCGGTGCGCCGGTCTCCTCGGTCCGGAAGGCGCCCGCATGACCACTGCCCACGACTCGCAGTCGGCGGAATCGTTCGACGTGATCGTCGTCGGAGGCGGCCCCGCCGGGTCGTCGGCGGCGACCTTCGTGGCGATGCAGGGCCATCGCGTCCTGCTGCTGGAGAAGGAGGAGTTCCCCCGCCACCAGATCGGTGAATCGCTGCTGCCCTCCACGGTGCACGGGATATGCGGCCTGCTCGGCGTGACCGAGGAGCTGGAGAACGCCGGGTTCGTGAAGAAGCGCGGCGGAACCTTCCGCTGGGGCTCCAACACCGAACCGTGGTCGTTCGACTTCGCCCTCTCGGAGAAGTTCGCGGGTCCGACGTCGTTCGCCTACCAGGTCGAGCGCATGAAGTTCGACAAGCTCCTGCTCGACAACGCCCGCCGCAAGGGCGTCGAGGTCCGCGAGCGCTGTGCGGTGCGCGACGTGGTCGAGGACGACGGCCGGGTGTGCGGGGTGAGCTACGAGGACGAGCACGGCGCCGAGCACGTGACACGGGCCCGGTTCGTCGTCGACGCCTCCGGCCACCAGAGCAGGCTCAAGGCGCACTTCGGCGGCCAGCGGCGTTATTCGGAGTTCTTCCGCAACATCGCGCTCTACGGCTACTTCGAGGGCGGCCGGAGGCTGCCCGCGCCGAACTCCGGGAACATCACCTGCGTGGCCTTCGACGCGGGCTGGTTCTGGTACATCCCGCTCAGCGACACGCTCACCTCGGTCGGTGCCGTGGTGCGCTCGGAGTGCGCGGACCGGGTGCGCGGCGACCGCGAGGAGGCGCTGGCCGCGCTGATCGCGGACTGTCCCCTGGTCTGCGACTACCTGAGCGGTGCCCGGCGGGTCACCGACGGTCCCTACGGCGAGATCCGCGTCCGCAAGGACTACTCCTACCTGCACGACGCGTTCTGGCGCCCCGGCATGGTCCTGGTGGGCGACGCGGCGGGCTTCATCGACCCGCTGTTCTCGTCCGGCGTCCACCTGGCCACCTTCGGCGCCCTGCTCACCGCGCGGTCCCTCAACACCGCCCTGCGCGGCGATCTGGACGAGGCGGAGTGCTTCGCCGAGTACGAGGCCCGCTACCGCAGGGAGTACCAGGTCTTCCACGACTTCCTCGTCACGTTCTACGACGTCAACCGCGACGAGCAGCAGTACTTCAGCGCGGCCAGGGATGTCCTGCGGGAGACCGCTCCCGGCGCGGAGGCGTTCGTCGGGCTGGTCGGCGGCGGCGCCTCGGACGACACGGCGCTCACCTCCGAGGCCCACCGCGACCGGCGCAAGAAGGACCTGTTGCAGCAGTCGCGGCAGATCCACTCCCAGGGACAGCTCATCCAGCTTCAGGCGGCCTTCGGCGAGGCGGTCGACGACTCCGCGGCGGGCGGGGACGGACTGGTCGTCAGCCGGGACGGCATGCACTGGCAGCGGGCCGACGCGTCGACCCCGGTGTGACGCGGCGGCGGTCCGGGTGACCGCGGGACGGCGTCCCTGTCCCCGGGTGCGCGGCCGGCGACGGCCGCGCACCCGGCGGGAGGGGCGCCGTCCGCCGTGCCGGGCGCCGTAAGGAAGCCGGTGCCCGGGGGCGGCGCGGCGGCGTGTCTACACCAGCGGCGCGTAGAAGTACGTCTCCCGGTGGGTGAACAGGCCGTCCGCCCCGGCGGTGAAGAAGTCCGCGAACGCGAGGCGCACCCGGCTGCCGTCCTTGAGGACGCCCGAGAAGGTCCCGGTGACCGCGACCCGCGGGGACTCCGCCGTCATGGAGAGCACCTCGTGGCGGCCCTCCGCGATGACGCGTTCGCCCCGGTAGAAGGAGTTCAGGGACTGCCGTCCGCGCATCGGCTCGTACCCCGGGCGCCGGTAGACGGCGTCGGCCGTGAAGAGGTCGAGCAGGCCGTCCACGTCACCGGCGTCGACCTTGGAGTAGTAGGTACGCGCAAGGGCCGTCAGGGTCTCCTCGTTCACCTTGTCTCCTTCTGCTGCCGCTCGGGTGGGCGGCGGTGAGGGGCGGTACGGTCCGGTCGTTCCGGTTCCGGGGCCGCCGTGGGCCGGGTCAGGGCACCCGCGCATCCGCCGAGGGGTGGTCCGTCGCGGCGGCGGACCGGTAGACGGAGAGGGTGCCGGGAAGCCGCTCGCAGGCGGCGCGTGCGGTGGCGAGCGTCTCGTCGTGACCGGGGGCGGTGGCGTCGAGCAGGACGCCGAGCATGGTGCCGCTGTGCGCGCACACCACGCCGAGCGCGCCGACGCGGTCGGCGATGCCGGTCAGGGCGTCGAGATGGCGTTTGGGCAGCCAGCGCTGGTTGAGGACCGCGCTGCGCGTGGTGACCGCTCCGACGGCCCGCAGGTCGGCGCGGCCGACGGCGGTGGCGAGGTCGTCGACGAGCCGCGCGTACTCCGCGGCCACCGCGGGCGGGACGTGCCGGGGACGCCGGTTGTGGGAGACGGTGTCCAGACGGCCGCCCTCGTCGACGGCGACGACGGTGACGGGCGGCAGCGTGCCGAGGCGGGCGCGGAGCCGGACGCTGCGGTGTTCGAAGACGACGACGCCGGGGTGCATGACCCCGTCGGTGGGTTCGATGGGGCGCAGCCAGTCCTCGACGGCGGCGGGCGAGGTGTCCAGGCCCAGGACGGTGCCGACGCTGCGGGCGGTGGCGACGAGATCGGCGGAGGAACTGGCGAGTCCCTTGCCGATGAGGAGGTCGCTGTCCAGCACGAGGGAGCCGCCGCCTCCTGCTCCGCGGGCGTCGAGCATGGTCCGGGCCAGGGTGAGCGACTTGGTCTTGTGCGCGGGGTAGACCCGCAGCGGGCCGTGCCGGTCGAGGCGGAACCAGGCGCGGGTGCCGAAGGTGATGGGGAAGGTGACGAGGAAGGCCGTGCCGTCGGGCAGGACGCCCTGGAGGAGTTCGCCGAAGGTGCCGCAGGCGGCGCCGGTTCCCTCGTCCAGGTCCACGCCCGCGCGGCGGGCGGCCGGTGCCGGTCCTGTCATGGGCGCTCCGGGACGGCGAGCAGGGTGTCCAGGTGTCCGGCCGCCGCCGTCCGGTTCCCGGCCCGTTGGGTGAACTCCGCCTCCAGCCGGTCGAGTTCGCGCTGCTGCTCGGCGAGCAGGTCCTGTACGCGCTCGGGGTGGGCGGAGCCCGCCGACCGCTTGGCCCGCAGGGCGCGGTCGATGTCGAAGGACTCGGTGAGCAGGACGTCGGCGGGTTCGGCGGTGTGCCCCGACTCGGCGGCGCAGGCCCGCAGCAGCCCGGGGTCGGGCCGCTGGGCGCTCAGACCCCGGTCGACGGCGTGCCTGACGTACCGTCCGGCGATGATCTGGGCGGTGCGCCAGGGGATGCCGCAGTCGAGGGTGAGGCGGTTGGCGAGGGTGAACCCGCCGAGGTGGTCCTCGGCGCAGGCGGCGCGCATCCGGTCGGTGCGGAAGGTGGCGCCGGTGACCACGGCGTGGGCCAGGCGCAGCAGGGAGCGCATGGCGACGGTCTGGACGTGCAGGTGGGCGCCGGTCTCCTTGGACACCTCGACGGTGTTGGTGTAGGGGGTGTTGCGCTGTCCGGCGACGAGGTCCGCGGCCCGGCCCACGACGTGGGCGCAGCGGCCCCGGATGCGTTCGAGGACGGGGAAGTTGCGCTTCTGCGGCATGGCGGCGGAGATTCCGGCCAGTTCGTCGGGCAGGTCGAGGAAGCCGAACCCGGCGCCGCTCCAGGTCATGAGGTCGGTGGTGAAGCGGCTCAGGACGGCGGCGTAGGAGGCGAGGTCGGTGGCGATGGCGGTCGTCCACGTGCGGGAGGCGACGCCGACCAGGGCGTGCGGCTGGGTGCGGGCGAAGCCGAGGAGCGCGGCCAGCCGGGGCCGGTCCCAGGGCAGTTCCTGTCCGGCCATGGCTCCCGAGCCGAGGGGGCAGGCGTCGGTCTCGTCGTAGGTGTGCAGCATGCGGCGCAGGGCGGCGGTGGTCTCGGCGGCGAGGGCGGCGAGATGGTAGCCGGGGGTGATGATCTGGGCCGCCTGGCCGTGGGTGTGGCCGGGCATCGGGGTGTCGGTGTACCGGGCGGCGAGCGCGGTGACCGCGTGGCCGAAGGCCGCCAGGTCCGCGGCGACGGCCTGGAGGTTGTCGCGGGCCGCCATCAACTGGGCGCAGACCTGGAGGTCGTTGCGGCTGCGGTCGACGTGCCAGGCCGGGAAGGGCGGGGTGGTGCCCGCCTGCACGTGGCGTTCCACGGCGAAGGAGATGTCGGACATGTTCTGCTCGGGGTCGGCGCGGATCGCGTCGGGGTCGATCGTGGCGAGGCGGTCGGCGACCACCGCCGCGCCCTGGGGGTCCACCAGGCCCATGCGGAGGTACTCCAGGAGGAGGGCCTTCTCGATGGCGAGGTAGTGGGGCAGCAGGTGTTCGGCCTCGTGGGCGAACTGCGGGGCGAGCACCTCCTGGTGCCACACGTCGCTGGGGACGCCGTCGATCCGGCCGGTCACCGCCATGCCGTCCTCCCGGGGTCGGTGGGTGCGAGTGCGGCGGCGAGCCCGGCCACCGTCGGGTCGGCGAAGAAGGTGCGCAGGGTGGGCGCGGTGGTGTGGCCGCCGGTGAGGCGGGCGAGTATCCGCAGTGCCTGGAGCGAGTGGCCGCCGAGGGCGAAGAAGTCCTGGTGGACGTCGGTGACGCCGGTGCCGAGCACCTCCTCCCAGACGGCCGCCACCCGCTTCTGCGCGGCGCCGCTGGGGGCGGTGGCGGCGGGTGCCGGGTCGGCGGGGGCCGGGGCGTTGCGGGTGCGGGGGGTGGCGCGGAGCCGCGAGAGCCGGGTGCCGGGGGCGTCCAGGAGCGTGGCGAGCATCCGGACGTAGTCGGCGAGCAGGGTGTCGGCGGTGGTCCGGTCGAAGAGGGCGGTGTCGTAGACCAGGCGCGCGGTGCCGTCGGCGACGTCCAGCAGCAGGTCCTCCTCGCAGGAGGAGACGGGGGCGCCGAGGATGCCGGCCGGCGTGTGGTTGAAGGCCAGTTGGTAGACGGGCGGCACGCCGGGCAGGCGGGGCGCGGGCAGGAGTTCGACCAGTGCCTGGAAGGGGATGTCGTGCCGCTCCCCCGCCCGGACGGCGGCGGTGGTGCGGCGGACGAGTTCGGTGAGGTCCGGGTCGCCCGTGAGGTCGGCGCGCAGGACGCGCATGTTGACGAAGGTGCCGACCATGGAGCGGGTGCCGGGGTCGGCGCGGTTCGTGACGGGCAGGCCGACGGCGAGGTCGTCGGCTCCGGAGTGGTGGTGCAGCAGGGCCGTGTAGGCGGCCAGGAACAGCATCGCGGGGCGGGTGCCGTGCCGGTGGGCGGCGGCGGTCAGGGCGGCGGTGACGTCCACGGGGAGGGCGGTCCGCACCTCGGCGCCCTGGAAGGCGCGGGCCCGTGGCCGGGGGCGGTCCAGCGGCAGCGGGTGCACGGGCGGCAGTCCGTCCAGGTGGGCCCGCCAGTGCGCGGCGAGACCGGCGCGGCGGCCGGGGGTGAGCCGTTCGCGCTCGCGGCGGGCGTACGCGCCGTAGCCGAACGGCAGCGGGGGCAGGCGCGGGGCGCGGCCCTCCTCGGCGGCGGCGCACAGTTCGGTGAGTTCGGCGTGGACGTTGAACCGGGAGGCGGTGTCGTAGACGGTGTGGTGGGCGGCGAACAGCACCGACCAGACCCCCTCCCCCAGTTTCAGGACGGTCGCGCGCCACAGCGGGGCGTGGAGCGGGTCGAAGGGGTGGCGGGCGAGCCGGGCCCGCAGCGAGCGGCGTTCCTCGGTCCGTGCGGCGTGGTCGTGTCCGCTGAGGTCGAGGTGGTCCACGGGGGGTTCCAGCCGGGGGTACACGTCCTGGGTGAGCCGGCCGTCCACGGTGCGCAGCACGGTGCGCAGGGGTTCGTGGCGTTCGGTCAGGACGGCGAGGGCACGGGCGAGGTCGTCCTCGGTGACTCCCGCGTGGACGGGGAACTCGTCGACCGCGCAGTAGGTCGGTGTGTCGTGGGTGAGGCAGGCGGCGAGCCAGGCGCGTTCCTGCGCGTAGGAGGCCGGTGCGGTGACCGGCTCGCCGGTGGTGGCGGGCGGGTCTGCGGCGGTGGCGGCGCGGGGGCCCGTCACGAGGGCCCGCCGTCGGGCAGGGGCAGGACGTGGCCGGGCAGGGTGACCGGGTCGCCGAGGACGACGGCTATGTTCCTGGGGCCCTCGTAGGGTTCGCGGGCGTGCGCGGTGCGGATGTTGTCGACGAGGAGGACGTCGCCGGTCCGCCAGGGCGTGCCGACGGTGAAGCGGTCGTAGACGGCGTTGATGCGCTCGACGGTGTCGGCGGTGACGGGTGTGCCGTCGCCCGCCGCGGTGTCGAAGGGCAGCCCGTCGGGGCCGTAGACGTCGGTGAGGTACTCGCGGATCTCCGGGTCCGTGGTGCGGCCGTTGAGGAAGGCGATCTGGTTGAACCAGCCGGGTGCTCCGGTGCGGGGGTGGGCGACCACGGCGGCGCGGCGCTGGCGGGTCAGGAGCCGGTCGTCGGAGAGCCAGGTGTGCTCGATGTGGGCTCCGGCGCAGTAGGCGTCGACTTGGGCGCGGTCGGTGCTGCCGAACGCATCGGGCCAGGCGAGGCCGACGTCGTGGTACATGCGGCGCAGCAGCCAGCCGTGCTCGGCGAAGCGGGCCGTCAGGTCGGGCGGCAGGGCGGCGAGCACCTGCTGGGAGTCGGCGACGGTGGTGCGGCCTCCGCTGTCCGGTGCGGTGAGGCAGGCGAAGAGGAGGGTGCCGGGGACGGTGGCGGCGTGGCTCAGTTCGTGGTGCATGCACATCGGGTCCGCGGCCGGCCAGTGGCTGGCGGAGTGGACGCCCGGCGCGAGGGTCGTGCGGGGTGCGAAGCCCTCCCGTTCGGTCATCGGCTCGATGCCGAGCGCGGCGGCGACGGCGGCGACGTCGGCGGGGTCGCGGATGTCGAGGCCGCGCAGCAGGACGGCGCCGGACCCGGCGAGTGCGGTCAGGGCCGCGTCCCGGTGCGCGGTGGCGCGGGCCGCGGGGTCGGCGCCCCCGGTGCCGGTGTCGAGGATCCGCAGCGGGGCCGGGCCTTCGGCGGGGGTGGGCGGACCGGGGGCCGGGCGGGGGCTCGCGGCGGCCGGAGCGGGGGCGGACGTGCGGTCGAGCAGAGCCGCGACGTCGGCGACGGTGGGCGTGGTGCGCAGTTCGGCGACGCTCACCTGCCGGTCGAGGGCGATCGCGAGGCGGATCGCGGTGAGCGAGGTGCCGCCGAGGTCGGTGAACCTGGAGTCGCGTCCGATGCGCTGCTCGGGCACCCGCAGCAGGCGTGCCCACACGGCGGCGACCCGGTGTTCGGTGGCGGTGCTGAGCGGCGCGGCGACGGTGCCGTCGGCGCCGGTGGCGCGGGCGCGGGCCCTGAGGGCGATCTTGTCGATCTTGCCGTTGGCGGACAGGGGCAGTTCGCGCGCCCGGTGGAGCCGGGGCGGCACCATGTAGTCGGGCAGGGAGGCGCCGAGGTGCCGGGCGACCTCCGCGGCGCCCGGGGCGTCCTCGTCCGTGTAGTAGGCCACGAGCTGGGCCTCGTCGTCGGTGCCCGCGACGACGACGGCGCCGTCGCGGACGCCGGGCACCTGCAGGAGCCGGTCCTCGATCTCGCCGATCTCGATGCGGAAGCCGCTGATCTTCACCTGGGCGTCGCGGCGGCCGAGGTACGCCAGTTCCCCGGTGGGCAGGCGGCGGCCGAAGTCGCCCGAGCGGTAGAGGCGTTCGCCCGGCCGGTGCGGGTCGCGGCCGTAGACGGCGGCGGTGCGGTCGGGGTCGTTGAGGTAGCCGCGGCCGACCGGCACCCCGGCGATGACGATCTCGCCGGGCGCGCCGTCGGGCACCAGGTGGAGCCGGTCGTCCATGAGGTAGGCGCGGGCGTTGCGGATGGTGGCGCCGAGCGGCACGGAGTGGTGGTCGGGCACGGCGTGCATGACGCCGTGGTGGGACTCGTCGCTGACCTCGGTGAGCCCGTAGCAGTTGACGAGCGGGACGCCGGGGAAGGTCTCGAACCAGCGGCGCACCAGTTCCTTCTTCAGCGCCTCTCCCGTCACGGCCATGACCCGCAGGTGCGGCAGCGCGGCGCGGCCGTCGGTGGTCTCGGCGAGGAGGAGTTCGAGGTAGGTCGGCACCAGTTGGGCGACCTGCACGCCGTGCTGGTTCATCAGGTCGAGGAAGCGGCGCACGTCGAGGATGTTCGCCTGCTCGACCAGCAGGGTGCGGCCGCCGATGAGGAGGGGCGAGACGAGCTGCCACAGGGAGATGTCGAAGCACTGCGGCGCGGTCTGCGCGACGGTGTCGCCGTCCTGGACCCCGAGGTCCTCGATCTTGGCGTAGAGGTGGTTGAGGAAGCCGTCGTGCTCGCACATCGCGCCCTTGGGCTCGCCGGTGGAGCCCGAGGTGAAGTAGACGTACGCCAGTTGGTCGCCGGTCACCGGGACGCCGGGGTCATGGGTGGGTCCTTCGCCCCGGACGAGGTCCTCGACGGACATCCGCACGATCGTGTCGCGGTCGCGCAGGGCGTCGTCCAGGGACGGCACCGCGGAGTCGGACAGCACCCGGTGGCAGTCGCTGCGGGTGAGGATCCCGGCCATGCGCGAGGCGGGGAACCCCGGCTCCAGGGGCAGGTAGCAGCCGCCCGCCTTGAGCACGCCGAGCACGGCGGCGGGCCAGCGCGCGTGGCGCTCGGTGACGACCGCGACCACCTCCTCGGGGGCCAGGCCCTGCCCGAGCAGCGCCCAGGCGATCTTGTTGGCCTCCTCGTTGAGGCGACGGTAGGTGAGCGTGGTGGTGCCGTGGACGACGGCGACGGCGTCGGGGTGGCGGCGCACGCGCTCCTCGAACAGTTCGTGGAAGCGGCGTCCGGGCAGCGGTCGTACGGGGCCCGCGCCCGCGGCGACGACGGCGTCCGTCTCGTCCTGCGTGAGCAGGCCGTGCCGGGTGTGCGGCGCGTCGGGCTCCGCGGTCATCAGGTGCAGGGCGCGCAGGGCGTAGCGGTCCAGCCGCTCGGGCTCCGCGCCGGACTGCGCGCCGGCACCGGCCCAGCTCTCCCGGGCCTCCTCGCGCCCGGCGGCGGTGGACACGTGACGCACCAGCTCCCGCCAGGTGGCGTCGGGCGGGGTGGTGGGCACGCCCAGCATCACCGAGGCGACCTTCAGCCGCGCGGCGAGCCGCACCGACTCGGTGTCCGTCCCGCACCCGTCGGCCAGCGCGGCGACGGCGTCCGACGGTGCCCGGGACGCCGTGCGCTCCGGGTCGGCCCGGTGGGGTGCTGCTTCCTGCATGGTCAGGCTCCTGCTGGTCGGTGGGTCGGCTCGGGGGCGGCCGGACGGGCCCGTGCGGTCAGGCGAGGTAGTCCTCGGCGCCCCCGGTGCGCACCGTGTCCAGGGTGAAGCAGTGGAAGCCGCCGCCGAACAGGCGCCGGTGACGGTGCCGGACCGGGACGACGGTGAAGCCGTGCTGCTCCAGGGTGGCGACGAGGGTCTTGCAGGCGTCGTTGACCATGACGGTGTCCTCGTCGAGGGACAGCACGTTCAGGTCGATGTAGGGGCTGGCCGGGATCGGGTCGTCGTTCTCGTACTGGGGGTAGTCGTCGATGCCGGGCGGGGGCGGTACGACGACGTCCCAGCCGCGCAGCGCCTCGGGGAGGTAGTCCAGGACGCCGGCGTCGCGCAGCAGCAGGGTGCCGGGGCGCAGCGGGACGACGACGGAGTCGATGTGGCTCTGGGTCAGCTTCTCCATGCGGTGCACGCGGAAGCGTCCGTCGAGGTGGCGTTCGAGCCAGTCGAAGGCGAGGGCGTGGTTGGGGTTGGAGACGTTGACGATCAGGTCGCGGCCCAGGCGCAGGCAGTTGGCGCCGTCGATCATGGGCTCCAGGCCGACGTCGAGGGGCGAGTCCCGCGGCTGGAGGGGGGCCTCGATGTTCGGGGCGGCGATGTCGACGTTGGCCGGGTCGAAGGAGTGGTCGGTCATCATCGGGCGCGGCATGGTCGTCCAGCGGGCGCCCGCGCGGAAGTAGTCGAGGAAGACCGGTTTGAGGAACTGGGTCTCGAAGTAGCGGTCGCGCAGGGTCGGCGGGGTCTCGATGATCTCGTCGCCGAGGATGAGGGTGTTGTCGCGGAGGTTGAGCGGCGGGGTGACGGCGGCTCCGAAGGAGGGGGTGGCGACCGCCGTCAGGCCGGGCGGGAGCGGCAGGGGGCGGTGCACGGTGATGCCGTGCTCGGTGAGCCGGTCGGCGATGCCCTCGACGTCCTCGATCATCTCGTCGAGGAACCGCGACCGCAGCGCCAGCCGGTCGGGGTCGTTGCGATGGCGGCGTTCCTCGCTGTCCCGCCAGGTGGAGAGGGAGGGGTAGTACCCGCGGGCGCCGGACAGGTTGTCGCTGATGAACATGTCGAAGGACATGTCGCGCACCCGGTCGCGGTAGCCGTCCGCGGAGCCGAGGACGATCTCCTTCAGCGGAGTGAAGTCGTCGTAGCTGTTCAGGCGCATCGGCGGGGCCTTTCGTGGGGGACGGGACGCGGGCACGGTGTGGCCGGTGACCGGGGGGCGGCGCGCGGTGCGGGGCCGGTGCTCATCCCCCGGTCTCCTTCCTGAGGAAGTCCGCGAGCCGTCGGACGCCGGTCTCGATCCGCTCGGGGTCGAGGTAGCTGCAGGAGAGCCGGATCTGCCGGTCGCCGCGGTCGGTGAGGGAGAAGTGGCGCATCGGGGCCCACAGGACGCCGTACCGGTCGGCCGACACCTCCAGGAGTGCGAGGTCCGCGGGGACCGGCAGGTCGACGCGGACGAAGAAGCCGCCCGCCGGGCGGTGCGCGACGACGCCCGGCGGCATGCCGTCGCCCAGGTGCCGCCGGAGGGCGTCGGACAGGTGGGCGAGGTTGTCGCGGTAGCGCTCGGCCTTGCCGCGGGCCAGGGCGGTCAGCGAGCCGCCGTGTTCCAGGAGGAGGCCGCCGACGACCGCCTGGCTGAGGGCCGGGGTGTTGACGGTGACCATGCTCTTGAGGTCGGCGAGTTCCGCGGCGAGCGGACGTACGCCGCCGGCGTGCCGCACCCGCTGGTCGGCGACGGCGTAGCCGACCCTGGCGCCGGGGAAGCCGACCTTGGCGAAGGTGCCGACGTGGACGACGCGGCGGGTGGTGTCCAGCGCCTTCAGGCCGGGGCGGGTGTCGTCCTCGGGGGCGGTGAATCCGTAGGCGTTGTCCTCGATGAGCAGCAGGTCCTCGCGGGCGGCGAGGTCGAGCAGGCGGTGGCGGGCGGCGAGGGTCATCCGCACGCCGCCCGGGTTGGAGAAGTCGGGGGCGACGTAGCAGGCGCGGACGCGGCGGCCTGCCGCGCGGGCCTCACGGCAGTGCCGGGTAAGGCGGTCGAGGTCGATTCCGCCGGGTCCTTCGGGGACCGGGAGCACGGGGATGTCGAGCAGGCGTGCCGCGCCGACGATGCCGGCGTAGCAGGGGTCGGCCACGGCGAGGACGTCCCGGTCGTCGCGGCACAGGGCCCGCAGGGTGAGCAGCATCGCCTCCTGGGCGCCGACCGTGATGACGATCTCGCGGGGTGCGGCGTGGATGCCCTGATCGGCGGCGAGTGCTCGGGCCACGAGGTCGTTGATGAGGCCGCGTGCGGGACCGTACTCGTAGAGCGTGCGTTCGGCGCGGGCCGGATCGAGGCCGTGGTCGGTGCGCAGGTGGCGGAGGAAGCGGTCGGTCAGGGCGCGCGGGTCCAGGCCCTGGACGAAATCGGGGTGGGGGGCGCCGGGGGCGAAGGAGATGGCGTCGGGGTGCCGGCTCATCACCTCGTTGAGGAATCCGATGGTGCCCAGGACGGGGTCCTGGAGCGAGCCGTGGAGGTGCCGGGCGTCCAGGTCGGTCGTGTCGGTCACGGCTGGGTCCGTCCCGCGGCGCGGCGCCGCTCGCGTTCCCGCCAGCGGCGTTCGACCTTGTCGAGGACGTCGGGGGCGTAGGTGCGGTGCGCCTGGGCGACGGCGAACTCCGCGAGGTAGGCGCGGAAGTGGTCCAGGGGTTCCTCGGCGACAGTGAGCATGTGCCGGTTGGCGGCGACGGCGGGGGCGGACAGGGCGGTCACCGCGGTGTCGATGGCGTCGTCCATGCGGTCGGCGGGCACGACGTCGTCACAGATCAGCCGGGCGTCCGGGTCGGTGGCGCGTATTCTGCGGCCGCCGAGGACGACCTGCCGGGCGAGGCGGGCCCCGGTCAGCCGGGTCAGCCGCAGGTTGCCGAGTCCCGGCACGATGCCCTCCTCGGCGGCGGGCAGGCTGACGTAGGAGTCCTCCTCGGCGACGACGTGGTCGAGGACGAGCAGGAGCTGCATGCCGCCGCCGATGGCGAAGGTGTCGACCGCGCCGATCCACGGCTTGGCGACGCCGCGTTCGCTCCAGGCACCGGGCGCCGGGTCGGTGAGCAGGCCGCGCAGCATCTTGTTGACGTAGCCGAGTTCGCGGCCGAGGAGGAACTCGACGAAGGGGATCCGGCCGTCGCGCAGATCGGTGAGGTTGACGCCCGCGCTGAAGACGCGTCGACCCCGATAGGCGGGGTGGTCGACGACACCGCCGCGCAGGACGCCGACCCTGATCCGGTCGTCGAGCAGGACGAGGTCGACGGCGGTGTCGAGGTCGGCGACGAGCCGGGCGTCCTCGCTGTTGAGGCGCGCGGTGTTGCGGAACTCGACGTGTCCCGCGGTGCCGCGGCGCTCGACGAGGACCGTGTCCAGCTCGACCCGGTCCGCCGCCCTGAACGTGTCCAGGAGCGCGAGGGCGCGCGGGGTGGGGTGGAGCATGGTCTCGACGAGGTGGCGGCCCGCGGTGGGCGAGCGGAGCACCGCGCCGCAGAAGAGGGCCTGGTCGATCTCGCGGCCCTCCTTCCCGGCCTGGACGCAGCGGCTCTCGGCCGCCATCTGGGCGGGGGTGGGCACCAGGCCGGGGAACCGTTCGGCGGCGGCCCGGACCAGCTCCGGCAGG
Organism: Streptomyces sp. SolWspMP-5a-2; assembly: GCF_900091845.1. Taxonomy (GTDB): domain Bacteria; phylum Actinomycetota; class Actinomycetes; order Streptomycetales; family Streptomycetaceae; genus Streptomyces; species Streptomyces doudnae. Next base: position 31,068 of record NZ_FMCI01000400.1, on the reverse strand, counting down.
CGCACCCGGCGGGTCGTCCCGTCGGTGAGCAGCGCGTAGACGATCTCGGTGTGCCGGGCGAGGAAGGCGCGCCGGGCGAGCCTGGCGTCCGCGTGCAGCGCGGCGGCGCGGTCCCGGTCCTCGGGGGTGCGGTCGGGCACCGGCGGCAGTGCGGCGAGCCGGCGTTCGGCCGCGGCGACGTGCCCGGCCAGCCGCCGGGCGTCGGTCCCGATGTGGCCGGTGGGGTCGGGGACGGCGAGGGCGGGAGCGGCGGTGGAGGGATCGGTGCTCATCGTCCCGCCTCCGTCCCCAGCTCCACGGGGGCGGCCGCCGCCCCGTCGGCCCGGCCCGCGCGCAGGCGGCGCAGTTCCCGGTCGCAGGCGGCCAGGTGGGCGCCGAGGGCGTCGTCGTACTCGGCGGAGGCGGCCTCCTCCAGCAGGCGGCGGCGGATGCGGGTCTCGCGGTCGGAGAGCCGGCCGCGCAGCACGGCCGCGGTGTGGACGGCCTCGTCCAGGTCGTCGCTGACCTGGTCGACGACGCCGAGTTCGGTGGCGGTGGCGAGCGTGATGGCGGAGTCCCACAGCACGATGCGGCGGGCGCGGGCCAGGCCGATGTGGCGGACGAGCCGGTAGAGGGCCATGCCGGGCCAGAAGTGCCCGTCGTTGATGGGCAGCATCAGCCGCAGGTCGGGGGTGCCGATCCGGAAGTCCGCGGCGAGCAGCAGGTCGAGGGCGGGGCCGCCGCAGGTGCCCTGGGCGGCGGCGATGTTGACGTTGTCGAGCCGTTCGAGGCGCCGGACGGCGCGCTCCCAGCGGTTGACCTCCTGGACGGTCACGTCCGCGGGCCATTCGCGGGTCTGCGGCGAGGTGTGCGTGAACCGCAGGACGACGACGGTGCGTTCCCGCTGCTGTTCGGCCTCCTCGCACACCGCGTTCAGCGTGGCGGTCAGCTCGGGCAGCGGGCTCGCGCCGTCCAGCCGGGCCACGATTCCCAGTCCGCCGGGCAGCCCCGTGCGGTCGGGCTCGGTCCTCATGTCGCCGGGGTTTCCTTCCGTCACCAGCCCACCAGGGCCGTCTCGATGGTGGATCCTGGCCCCATCGTCATCAGCACCCCGAGGTCCCCGGGCACGGCCGCCTTCTCGTCGCGCAGCCGCTCGTAGGAGAACAGGAACGAGCCGCTGGAGAGGTTGCCGTGGTCGCGCAGGACTCCGGTGGTGTGCCGCACGTCGTGGCGGGACAGGCCGAGGTTGACCCGGACCGAGTCGATGACCTTCTTGCCGCCGGAGTGCACCACCCAGTGCGCGATGTCGTCGCGGCGCAGTCCGGTGCCCGCCAGCAGCCGTTCCACGGCGGTCTCGGCGTGGGCGCCGACGACGTAGGGCACCTCGGGGTCGAGGTAGAAGCTGAACTTGCCGTGGGAGTCGTCCCAGTCGTAGCGCATCGCGTCGACGGCCTCGGTGATGATGTGGCTGGTGAAGCCCAGCAGCCTGGGGGCCGGATCGGGGTCCTCGCCCGGGTGTGCGGGGGCCCGGACGGCGACGGCCGCCGAGCCGTCGCCGAAGAGGCTGTTCACGACGGAGGAGCGCATGGTGCCGTCGAAGACGTAGGCGGCGGAGCACGCCTCCACGCAGACCATCAGGGCGAGTTCGCCCGGATGTCCCCCGGCCCAGCCCGTGACGGCGTTGAGCGCGTTCAGTCCCGCGTTGCAGCCCATGCCGACGACGTCCAGGCGCTGGCAGGACCGTTCGATGCCGAGGTCCCGGATGAGCAACGCGGACAATCCGGGGGTGAGGAGTCCGGTGGAGGTGACACAGCACAGGTAGCGGACGTCCGCGAGGGTCGCGCCGGCGTCCGCCAGACAGCGTTCGAGTGCCTCGCGGCCCATCCGCAGTCCGGTCTCGGTGTGTTTGCGCAGCAGGTCGCCCTGGGACTCCGCGGCGGGCCTCCCGTCGGGACCCGTCGGGGGCAGGGTGAGGTTGCGGCGGGTGATGGCCCCGCCGAGGAACACCGAGCGGATCCTCGGGTCGGTGATGCCGAAGGTGTCGAGGATCTCGCGCTGTGTGTACGACGAGGGCGGCACGGCGGTGCCGACACCGACGATGCCCGGCGCCCGGGAGCCCGCCGGGGAGGGCCGGTTCCCGGGCGGCGGGGCGGCCGGTTGCTGGGTTCCACGCACGTCTTCCTCCGTAGGACACATGACCGGGGCCGACTCGGGACCGGGGCGCGGCCGTCCGGTCTCGCCCCGGCCTGGTAGCGATGTTCGGGAAGTGCCCGGCGCACCGCACCAGGGCTTGCCGCAGTTACGCCGGTGCCCGCGGCCGGGCGGGGCGGGCGGCGGGGTGCGTCCTCAGTAGCCGACGCGGGCGTTGACGCGGCGCGGGTAGTAGCGCTCGTCGCCGTTGCGCCGGTACTCGGGCTTGGCCGGGGTGCCGCCGGTGGGCAGGTCGCCGTTGACGGTGACGCGCTGGCCGCGGCGGTGCTCCTGGTAGTCGTTGATGGCCATGTGCTGGGTGACCCGGTTGTCCCAGAGCGCCACGGTGTGCGGGTCCCAGCGGTAGCGGCAGGTGAAGGCCGGCTGCTCGGAGTGCTCGAAGAGGTGCTGGAGCACGGCGTCGCTCTCCTGCCGGGAGAGCTGCGGGATGTGCGAGGTCCACATGCGGGTGACGTAGAGGGACCGGTGGCCGGTGACCGGGTGGATCCGGACCACGGGGTGCTCGGCGGACATCTCGACGACCGGCGGGATCTTCAGGACGTGGACGGCGGTGAGGCCCTCCAGCATCTCCTTGAACGAGGGGGACAGCGTCTCGTAGGCCCGGTACTGGTTGCTCCACATGGTGTCGCCGCCCGCGGGGGGACACGTGATCAGGTGGAGGATCGAGGCGATGGGCGGGCTGGGGCTGAAGCTGACGTCGATGTGCCACTCGTCGGCCTTGCCGCCCTTGTCGGGCTCGATCACCGTGATCTCGGGGTGGTCCGGCAGCTTGGGCAGGAACGGGTGGACCTCGACCTCGCCGAAGCGGCGGCCGAACGCCACGTGTGCCTTCGGGGTCAGTTTCTCCTGGTCGGGGAAGAACAGCACGAGGTGTTCGAGCATGAGGGCGTGTATCCGGTCGAACTGCGCGTCCGTGATCTCGTTCAGGTCGACGCCGCGCACCTCGGCGCCGAGGGCGCCGGAGACGGGGCGGACGTCGAACGCGTCGCCGGGGGTGGGGGCGGTGGCTCGCCGTGGTGCTGCGGACTGCGTCACTGCGCTGTCTCCTTCGTCGTTACGGAGATCGGGGCGGGAGGTCGGTCAGGTGGTCCGGGGCCCCGGTGCGGTGGGGGCCCGGGTGCGGGCGGCGCGGAGCCGCCGCGGCTCAGTCGAGGGCCCCGCCGCCGTGCAGCCAGTCGAGGAACGGCCGCGGGGCGAGGGCGCCGACCCGCGCGTGGTAGGCCGCCAGGTCGTCCTCGGTGAGCACGTCGCGGCCGCCGCCCGAGCGTCCCTCGCGGAAGAACTGGGCCGGGTCGGCGAGGACCTCCTTGTCCGGCGCGAGGTAGGTCGCGCGGTCCTTCATCTCGTCGAAGGTGGCCGCCTTCACCAGCTCGGGCCACACCGACCGGTCCACGGTGATGCCGAGCCAGTCGGCCAGCGACGCCATCTGGCCCGCCAGGTCGGCGCACAGGTCGTCGTAGTGCAGGAGCCTCACGTTGGGCTCGCCGCGCCGGTGCCAGGCGTCGAGGGGGTGGTGGAGTTCGGCCGCGGCCACGTCCTGCTCCCAGCCGTCGGACGGATGGGGGCGGCACCAGTTCAGCAGGTACTCGCGCACCGGCGGCAGGGTGAGCGAGGACGGTCCCGAGGAGTCGCTGTCCTGGTCGCTGTTGAAGGCGTGCAGCCACTCGGCCCGGACGTTGGCGGCCTGGTGGTACATGGACAGCGCCCGGTCGAGGGGGTGGCGGGCGACGACGAGGTAGCTCACCCGCGGGTCGAGCGGCAGGCCGTCGAGCGGCACGTGCGTCTTGATGACGCGGCGGTGCTCCTGCTCGGCGAGCTGCGCGTAGACCTGCTCCTGGGGGGTGAACAGCTGGTCGAGCCACGGCGACAGGGCCGACAGCGGCTTCGGGAGTTCGGGGGTCTGGAAGACGAGCAGCGCGCAGATCATCTGCACCCATGTCGTGCCCGCCTTCGCGGGGCTGCTGACGACGATGTCGCCGTCGCGCAGCGGGAAGTCGGTCCAGCGGGCGCTGTCCTGCTGGGGGGACTTGTACCGGCGCGGTACCCGGGTCGGTTCTTCGACGTGCATGGCGGCGCTCCTCTGAGCGGGACGGAGAGGCGGCGGATGGCGTCACGATCTGTCGGGGGACCGGCGAACTGCATCCCCGTTCACCACAGTTACGGCCGTTCGGTGGTCCGCCGGCCGGGGCCGGGCCGACCCGCGTGACGCGTCGCGGCGGCCCGGGAAGCGTCGTTCACGTGTCCCAGGCGACCGGGAGGGACTTCACCCCGAAGACGTCCGCGATCTCCGCCTCGGGGCGCAGTTCGATCTCCTCGGCGGGCACGGCGAGGCGCAGGGTGGGGAAGCGGTGGATCAGCGCGGGGAACGCGACGCGCATCTGGACGCGCGCCAACTGCTGCCCGAGGCACTGGTGGATGCCGTGCCCGAAGGCCATGTGCGCGCCGTCGCGCCGGTGCAGATCGAGCACGTGGGGATCGGCGAACCGCTCGGGGTCACGGTTCGCGGTGTTGTAGGAGAGGATCAGCGTCTGGCCCGCCTCGATGGTGTGGCCGCCCAGTTCGACGTCCTCCAGCGCGGTCCGCATGAACGTCTTGCCGACGCTCAGATAGCGCAGCAGCTCCTCCACGGCCCGGTCGGTGAGCGCGGGGTCCGCCCGCAGCGCGGCGAGCTGCTCGGGGTGGCGCAGCAGCGCGAAGGTGCCCAGCGCCAGCATGTGCATGGTGGTGTCGAGACCGGCGGCCAGCAGGAAGAGGGACATCCCCACCAGTTCCTCGTCGGTGAGGTCGCCGTCGGTCAGTTCGCTGAGCACGTCGTCGGTGGGGTGGGCGCGCTTGGCGGTGACCAGTTCGGCGAGGTGGCCGCGGGTGGCCTCGTAGGCCGCGATCAGGTCCTCGCGGTCCGACTCCAGGTCCCGGAACGCGTCGACCTGCTTCTGGAACGCCTCCCGCTCCGGGTGCGGGACACCGAGCAGTTCGCAGATCAGGACGGCGGGGACGGGCTTGGCGAAGGCGGTCACCAGGTCGGTCGGCGGGCCCGCCTCCGCCATGGCGTCCAGGTGCTCGGCGGTGATCTCCTCGACGCGCTCGGTGAGCAGCCGCATCCGCCGCACGGTGAACCTGCCCATCAGCGGCTTGCGGTAGCGGCCGTGGCGCGGCTCGTCCATGAAGAGGAACTCGCCCGGCGGCGCCGGGGGCGGTTGGGCGTCGCCGTGGTCGACGGTGGGGTGGCGCATCAGCTCCCACCGTGAGCTGAACCGCGGGTCGGCCAGCACCGCCCTGGTCAGGTCGTACCCGGTGACCAGCCAGCCGGGCACGCCGCCGGGGAAGACGTACCGGCTGAGGGGTCCGTGCCTGCGGGCCTCCAGCAGCTCGGGCGGCGGATCGAAGGGACAGCCGGGTCGGCGCCCCGTGGGCATGGTGGTGACGGTGTACAGGGACTCACCCACGACAAATCCTCATCTCGCAAGGGCATCTGTTCGGCGATCCGGGAGCTACGTCGCGTCGGGGCCGGTCTCCCCCGGCTCCAGCTCGCCCGCCGCGATCTCCCAGATCTCGCGGACGACGTCGGGGTTCAGGAGCATCTCGCGGTGCGTGCAGTCGAGGATGTGCTCCCGCACCTCGCCGGAGACGAACGGCCGCCACAGTCCGGCCTTGGCCTCCGACTCCGCCGAGATCAGCAGCAGGGTGCCGGACGTCCTGCGGGTCCGGTGCGCCAGCAGGATCCGGGTGTTGTTGCGCACGATGCGGACGTACGCCTCGTGCTCCTCGCCGGTCAGCGCCCCGGCCACCGTCTCCTCCTGTTCGGCGAAGCCCGCCCGCTGCGCGGCGCTGGGCGGGCCGTCCACGGGACGGGCGTCCAGGACGATCAGGGACGCGATCTCCTCCCCCGCGTCCTGGAGCTGGGCGGCCATCTCCTGGACGACGTTCCCGCCGAAGGACCAGCCGAGCAGGTGGTAGGGGCCGGTGGGCTGCACCCGCCGGATCTGGGCGACGTAGTCGGCCGCCATCCGCGGCAGGGACTCGGGCAGCGCGGACTCGCCGGTGTCCATGCCCCGGGGGCGCAGGGCGTAGAGCGGCTGCTGCGGCGGGGCGGCGTCGGCGAGCCAGCCGTACTCCCAGCCCAGTCCCAGAACGGTGTGCGCGCAGAAGATCGGCGGACGGTCGCCGCTCGCGCGCATCGGGACGAGCACGTCCGTGGTCCGGTGCCGTCCCTGGCGGGACATCCAGGCCAGCAGGCCGGAGACGGTGGGCGCCTCGAACACTCCCCTGACCGGGACGTCCGCGTCGAGGACCGCCCTGATGCGGTTGACCAGCCGTACCGCGAGGAGGGAGTGCCCGCCCAGGTCGAAGAAGCTGTCGTCGACGCCGACGGAGGGGATGCCGAGGACCTGCTGGAAGACCGAGCACAGCAACTGCTCCCGCAGCGTGACCGGTCCCCGGCCGCCCGCCCCGCGCGCGGCGGAGTAATCCGGGGCGGGCAGCGCGGCGCGGTCCAGCTTGCCGTTCAGGGTCAGCGGCAGCCTCTCCATCCGCATGATCACCCCCGGCACCAGGTGCTCGGGCAGCCGCTCGGCCAGGAACTCCCGCACGTCCGCGACGAGTTCTCCCTCCGTCCCGGCCCCGGGCCCGGGTACGACGTAGCCGACGAGGGCCGGGTCGCCGGCCGGGTCCGCACGGGTGACGACGGCCGCCTGCGCGACCTGCCCGTGGGCGGCCAGGGTCGCCTCGACCTCGCCGGGCTCGATGCGGAATCCGCGGATCTTCACCTGGTCGTCCGCGCGGTCGAGGAACTCCAGGGCGCCGCCGGTGTTCCAGCGCACGATGTCGCCGGTCCGGTACATCCGCTCCCCCGCCGGGCCGAACGGGCAGGCCGTGAAGCGTGCGGAGGTCAGTCCAGGGCGTCCCAGGTAGCCGCGGGCCAGGCCGTCCCCGGCCACGTAGAGTTCGCCTGGCGTGCCGGGGGGCACGGGCCGCAGGCCGTCGTCGAGCACGTACGCCCTGATGTTGCGCAGGGGGCGTCCGATCGGCACCGACCCGCCGTCGCGGTCCGCGTCGCACTCCCAGGAGGTGACGGCGATCGACGCCTCGGTGGGGCCGTAGAGGTTGTGCAGCGGCACTCCCAGCTCCGCGCGGAAGCGGTCGCGCACCGTGGCCGGGAGCGCTTCGCCGAGGCACAGGACGGTGCGCAGGCCCGTGCACCGCCGCGCGGCGCCGCTGTCCAGGAAGGCGCGCAGGACGGAGGGGACGAACTGCGCGACGGTCACCCCGTCCCGCACGATCACGTCGGCGAGGTGGTCCGGGTCGGCGTGCGCGCCGGGGCCGGTCAGCACGACTGCGGCGCCGTTCAGCAGCGGCCAGAACAGCTCCCACACCGAGGCGTCGAAGCCGAACGACGCCCTCTGCAGCATGCGGTCGGTGGCGTCCAGCCGGAACTGCTCCTGCATCCAGCCCAGTTGGTTGACCACGCCGCGGTGCGGCACCGACACGCCCTTCGGGGTGCCCGTGGATCCCGAGGTGTACATCACGTAGGCCGGGTGGTGCGGGCGCAGCGGCGCCGTCCGGTCGGCGTCGGTGACCGTCGGGGGCGCCGTCCGGGCAGGCGCGGTGTCGGCCTCGGGTCCGTCCAGCGCGATCCACCGCGCCCGCGGGTCCGTCCCGGCGGGAGCGCCGAGGCGGGCGGTGATCTCCTCGTTGCTCAGCACGAGCACCGGCGCGGCGTCGGCGAGCACGAGGTCGACGCGCCTGCGCGGCTGGCCGGGGTCGACGGGGAGGTACGCGGCGCCGGTCCTGACGACGGCCAGCAGGGCGACGACCTGCTCGACGGACCGGTCGAGCACCACGCCCACCAGGGTCTCCGGGCCCGCTCCCAGGGTGATCAGGTGGCGGGCGAGCCGGCCGGACCGCTCGTCGAGTTCGGCGTAGGTGACCCGGTGGCCGTCGCGGACCAGCGCGACGGCGTCCGGGGAGAGGGCGGCCTGCCGGTCGAACAGCTCGGCCAGGGTGGCGTCCGGTGCCGGGCCGGCCGAGTCGTTCCACTCCTCGGTCACCAGGCGCCGCTCGGCGTCGTCGAGCACGTCGATGCGGGTCACCGGCAGGGCGGGCTCGGCGGTGACCGCCTCCAGGACCCGGACGAGGCGGGCGGCGAGCGTCTCCACGGTGGACCGGTCGAAGAGCTGGGACGCGTAGACGATCTCCCCGTCGAGGCCCGCGGGGGCGCCCGTCCCGTCGAAGCGTTCCCGCACCTCGATGTCGAGGTCGAACCGGGCCGTCAGTGCCCCGGCCGGTTGTTCCGTCACGTCCACCCCGGGCAGGCTCAGGGCTCCCCTCGGGTTGTTCTGCACCGCGAGCAGGACCTGGAAGAGCGGGTTGCGGGCCATCGAACGGGCCGGGGCCAGTTCCTCCACCAGCCGCTCGAAGGGGACGTCCTGGTGCTCGAAGGCCTCCAGGCTGGCCGCGCGCACCCGTTCGAGCAGTTCCAGGAAGTCCGGGTCGCCCGACAGGTCGGTGCGCAGCACCATGGTGTTGGCGAAGAAGCCGACGAGGTCGTCCAGTGCCTCGTCGGTCCGGCCCGCGACCGGGCTGCCGAGCACGATGTCCCGGCCCGCGCCGCTCTTGGACAGCAGCACCGCGACCGCCGCGTGCAGCAGCATGAACATGGTCACGCCCTGCCCGAGGGCCAGTTCGGCCAGCCGCCGGTGCAGCGGTGCCGGTATCCGCAACGGGACCAGTCCGGCGCGGTGGTCCGCGACGGAGGGCCGGGGGCGGTCCACCGGGAGGGCCAGTTCCTGGGGCGCTCCCCGGAGCCGGTCCTTCCAGTAGGCGACCTGGGCGGCGAGGACGCTGCCGGGGTCGTCGACGTCGCCCAGGAAGGCGCGCTGCCACAGGGTGTGGTCGGCGTACTGCACCGGCAGCGGCGTCCAGCCGGGCTCCTGGCCCGCGCGGCGGGCCCGGTAGGCCTCCGACAGGTCCCGCCACAGCGGGCCCATGGACCAGCCGTCACCGGCGATGTGGTGCACGACCAGGGAGAGCGCCCACTGGGCGCGGCCCGAGGACGCGTCGTCCGGCAGGGCGAACAGGCGTGCCTTGAGGGGCAGTTCGGTCGCGAGGTCGAAGGTGTGGGCGGCGATGCCGTCGAGGTGGCCGGTCAGTTCGTCCTCGGTGACGGTGGTGACCGGCAGGGCGACGGCCGCCGCGTCGGCGGGCAGGACGTGCTGGGAGGGCCGGTCGTCGACCTGGGGGAAGGTGGTGCGCAGGCTCTCGTGCCGGGCCACCACGTCCGCGAGGGCGGTGCGCAGGGCGACCGGGTCCAGCTCGCCGGAGATCCGGAGCATCAGGCAGATGTTGTAGAGGTGGTTGGGTCCCTCGATGCGGTCGACGAACCACAGGCGGCTCTGCCCGTAGGACACCGGCACCACGGGGGGCCGCGGCACGGGCGCCACGACCGGCCGGGGCGGTCCGCCCGCCTGGGCGAGCCGCCGGGCGAGACCGGACACGGTCGGGGTCTCGAACACGGCCGCCACGGAGGTCTCCGCGCCGAGGACCGCGCGGATGCGGCTGACCAGCCGTACCGCCAGCAGCGAGTGCCCGCCCAGGGCGAAGAAGTCGTCGTCGGGGCCGACCCGCGGCACCCCGAGGACCTCGGCGAAGACCATGGCCAGCAGCTCTTCGTACGGGGAGGACGCCGTGCGGGCGGTGCCGGTCTCCGACACCGGGTCGGGAGCGGGCAGGCCGCCCCGGTCGACCTTGCCGTTCGGGGTGAGCGGCAGGCGTTCGAGGACGGACACGAAGGACGGCACCAGGTGGTCGGGCAGTCGGCCTCCGACGAACTCCCGTATGCGCGCGGCCAGTTCACGGGCGTCCGCGGCGGGGTCCACCGGTGCCACGTAGGCGGCCAGGCGCTTGTCGCCGGGGGTGTCCTCCCGGACGACGACCACGGCCTGGGCGACCTCGGGGTGCGCGGAGACGGTGGCCTCCACCTCGCCGGGCTCGACGCGGAACCCGGCGATCTTGGCCTGGTCGTCGACCCTGCCGACGAACTCCAGCACACCGTCGGACCGCCACCGCACCAGGTCGCCGGTGCGGTACATCCGGGCGCCCTTCTCCTCGAACGGGCAGGCCACGAAGCGCTCGGCGGTCAGGCCCGGCCGGTCCGCGTAGCCGCGGGCGAGGCCGTCGCCCGCCACGTACAGCTCGCCCGGGACGCCGACGGGCACCGGGTGCAGGGCGCCGTCGAGGACGTAGGCGCGGGTGCGGGCCAGGGGCCTGCCGAGGGGGACGCCCCGGCCGCTGTCGACGTCCGCGCGGGTGACGGCGTGGGTGTGGGTGTAGGTGGTGCTCTCGGTGGGGCCGTAGCCGTTGGTCAGCGTGGTGCCCGGCAGGGTGTCGAGCAGGGTGCGGCAGTGCTCGGCGGAGAGCGCGTCGCCGCCGGTCATCAGGGAGCGGACCCCCCGCAGCGCCTCCACGTCGAGGTCGATGACCTGGTGCAGAAGGCCGGTGGGCAGCAGGAGGACGGTGGCCCGGTGCTCGGCGAGGAAGGCGCGCAGCACGGCCACGGAGGGGGTGCCCGCGGGTCCCACGGCCAGGGTGGCTCCGTTGAGCAGGGTGGCCCAGATCTCGAAGGTGGTGGAGTCGAAGGAGACCGACCCGAGGTGGGGGACGACGTCCCCGGCGCGCACGTCCGCGTAGTCGGCGGGGCGGACCAGGCGGTCGATGGCCCGGTGGGTGACGGCGACGCCCTTGGGCGTGCCGGTGGAGCCGGAGGTGTAGATGGTGTAGGCGGCGCTGTCCGGGTGCGGCGGGCCCGCCGGGACCGCGCCGTCCTCGGCGGCCACCGCCGCCCGGGTCCGCGGGTCGTCCAGGAGGACGACCCGCGGTGCGGCCGGGGTCGCGGGCAGCCGGTCGGCGACGTCGCCCGTGGTGAGGACGGCGACGGGGTCGGCGTCGCGCAGCATCAGCTCGATCCGGGCGGCGGGGTAGCCGACGTCGACGGGCAGGTAGGCGCTGCCGGACTTCAGCACGGCGAGGAAGGCGACGACCATCTCGGGCGAGCGGTCCATGGCGACGGCGACGAGGCGCTCGGGTCCCGCGCCGCGGGCGGCGAGGTGGCGGGCGAGCCGGTCGGAGGCCGTGTCGAGTTCGGCGTAGGTCATCCGGGTGCCGTCCGCGACCAGGGCGAGGGCCTGCGGGGTGCGGGCGGCCTGGGCCCGGAAGTGGTCGGGCACGGTGGCGGCCGGCGCCGGGCGCGCCGTGTCGTTCCACCGGGTGAGGATGCGGCCGCGTTCGGCCGTGTCGAGCAGTCCGATGTCACGGACGCGCCGGTCGGGTTCCTCGACGACGGACTCCAGCACGAGCAGGAGGCGGGCGAGGAGCGCCTCGACCGTGGCCCGGTCGAAGAGGTCGGTGGCGTAGGTGACGCCGCCGTCGATCCCGGCGGGCCGTCCCTCGTCGTCGAAGCGTTCGGCGACGTGGAGGTCGAGGTCGAACTTGGCGCGGGTCACGTCGGTGGTCAGGGCCTCGACGCGCAGGCCCGGCAGGTCGACGGAGGCGGTGGGCACGTTCTGCACGGCGAGCAGCACCTGGAAGAGGGGGTGGCGGGCCCGCGAACGGGTCGGCGACAGTTCCTCGACGAGCCGCTCGAACGGCACGTCCTGGTGTCCCAGGGCGCCCAGCGCCGAGCCGCGCACCCGGCCGAGCACCTCGGTGAAGGTCGGGTCGCCGGAGAGATCGGTGCGCAGCACCAGGGTGTTGACGAAGAAGCCGATGAGGTCGTCGGCGGCCTCGTCGGTCCGGCCTGCGACGGGGCTCCCGATCGGGATGTCCTGCCCGGCGCCGAGCCGGGAGAGCAGTACGGCGAGCGCCGCCTGCCACACCATGAACGTGGTGGCGCCCTGGTCGACGGCGAGTTTCGCCAGCTTCTCGTGGAGTCCGGCCGGTGCGGTCATCGGGACCCAGCGGCCCTCCCTGGTCGCCACGGCGGGCCGCGGCCGGTCCGTGGGCAGGTCCAGTTCCTCGGGGCTGCCCTTCAACGCGTCCTTCCAGAAGGCGACCTGGCGGCCCAGGAGGCTGTCCGGGTCGTCGCCGTCGCCGAGTAGGCCGCGCTGCCACAGGGCGTGGTCGGCGTACTGCACGGGCAGCGGTTCCCAGCCGGGGGCGCGGCCCGCCTGCCGGGCGGTGTAGGCGGTGGACAGGTCGCGCAGCAGCGGGACCATGGACCATCCGTCGGCGACGATGTGGTGGGTGACCAGGACGAGCACCGCCTCCCGGGCGCCGGGGCCGTCCACCTGGAGCAGGGTGGCCCGCACGGGCGGCCCGGCGGTGAGGTCGAAGACGTGGTCCGCGGCCTCGGTGACCCGGGCGTCGAGTTCCTCGCGGTCCACGGTCCGGACGTCGAAGCAGGGGGCGAACGCGTCGGCGGCGACGATGTCCTGGTAGGGCTCGCCGTCGATCTGGAGGAAGCGTGTGCGCAGGCTCTCGTGCCGGGCGAGCAGGTCGGTGAAGGCGGAGCGCAGCGCCGCGGTGTCGAGCGCGCCGGTCAGGCGCAGGGCGAGCGGGACGTTGTAGAGGGTGCCGGCGCCCTCGAGACGGTCCAGGAACCACAGGCGGCGCTGGGCGTACGACAGGGGCAGCCGCTCGGGACGCGGTCCGGCGGTCAGCGCGGGTCGCGTGGTGCCGGTCTGGACCGCCTCGACGGTGGCGGCCAGGCCGCTGACCGTGGACGCCTCGAAGACGGCGTGCACGGGGATCTCCACGCCGAGGACGGTCCGGATGCGGCTCACCAGGCGCACGGCGAGCAGCGAGTGGCCGCCGAGCACGAAGAAGTCGTCGTCCACGCCCACCCGGTCCACGTTCAGTACCTGCGCGAAGACCGAGCAGAGCAGTTCCTCGCGCGGGGAGGGCGGCCTGCGGACCGCCCCGGCGGCGACGGCCCCGGGTGCGGGCAGGGCCGCGCGGTCCACCTTGCCGTTGGGGGTGAGCGGGAGCCGGTCCAGTTCCACCACGGCGTCGGGCACCAGGTACTCGGGCAGTCGCGCGGCGGCGAACTCGCGGACGCCGGTGAGCTGTTCGCCGGGGGCCGGGGTCACGTAGGCCACCAGGCGCTTGTCGCCGGGGACGTCCTCGCGGACGGTGACGACCGACTGGGCGATCGCGGGGTGGCCGGCCAGCAGCGACTCGACCTCACCGGGTTCCACCCGGAATCCGCGGATCTTCACCTGGTCGTCGGCGCGGGCGACGAACTCCAGCGCGCCGTCGGCGCGTCGGCGCACCAGGTCGCCGGTGCGGTACATCCGGGCGCCTGCCTCTTCGAACGGGCAGGCCACGAACCGTTCCGCGGTGAGCGCGGCCCGGCCGACGTAGCCGCGGGCGAGTCCGGCGCCGGAGATGTACGCCTCGCCGGCGACACCGACCGGGACCGGTTCGAGGGCCGCGTCGAGGACGTACACGCCGGTGTTGTCCAGCGGGCGGCCGATCGGGACGACGTCGCCGATGGTGTCGGGGTCGGTCAGCGGGATCTGGGTGCCGATGACGGTGACCTCGGTCGGTCCGTAGCTGCTGCGGACGACGATCCCGGGGGCGGCCTCCAGGACGCGGCGGACGGCCTCCCTGGGCACCACGTCGGCGCCGGTGAGCACGTCGAGGACACCGGCGAAGGCGCCGGGGTCCTCCTCGGCGATGACCCGGAACAGACCGGCGGTCAGGTGGGCGTGGGTCAGTCCGTGGTCGGCGACGAGGGAGCGCAGCCGGGCGGCGTCGGTCCGGCCGGGCGGGGTGACGACGAGTTCGCCGCCGGTGAGCAGCCGCACCCACAGTTCGACGGTGGAGCCGTCGAAGGTGTGCGGTGCGGCGAACATGCCGCGGGCGGTGCCGGGGTGCCGCCAGCAGCGGTCACCGGCGAGGTCGACGACGTCGCGGTGGGTGACCCCGATGCCCTTGGGCTCTCCGGTGGAGCCGGAGGTGAACATGATGTAGGCGAGCTGGTCGGGCAGGCTGCGTCCGGCGACGGCGGTGGCGGGCCGGTCGGCCCACTCGGCGTCGCCCGCGTCGGCGACGACGACGGTGTCGACCAGCTCGCGTGCCTCCCCGGCGTACCGGCCGTCGGCCAGGCACACGGTGACTCCGGCGCGGTGGAGCATCTCGCGGGTGCGGGAGACCGGCTGGGCGGGGTCGAGGGTGAGGTAGGCGCCGCCCGCCTTCAGGACGGCGAGGAGGGTGGTGACGACGTCCGGGGAGCGGTCCATGACGACGCCGACCGGTGTCTCGGGGCCGACGCCGAGGTCGATGAGGTGGTGGGCGAGCCGGTTGGAGCGGGCCTCCAGTTCGCCGTAGGTGATCTGCCCGTCCTGGCAGAACAGGGCGACCGCCTTCGGCGCGCGGGACGCGCGGACGGCGAACACCTCGGGGACGGTGAGGGCCAGGGTGTCGCTGCGGGCCCCGTTCGACTCGCTGAGCAGGCGGCTGCGTTCGGCGCTGTCGTAGAGGTCGATCCGGGCGACGGGCCGGGTGGGGTCCGCGGTCGCGGCGTCCAGGACGCGCAGCAGCCGGTCGACGAGGGTCTGTGCGGTGGAGTGGTCGAAGAGGTCGGTGGCGTAGGTGAGTCCGCCGGTCATGCCGTCGGGCGCGCCGCTCCCGTCGTGGAGTTCGACGACCTGGAAGTCGAGGTCGACCTTGGCGGTCGTGGTTTTGCCGGGTCCGGCCTGCACGTCGAGGCCGGGCATCGACACGTGGGCCTGCGGCATGTTCTGCACGGCCAGCAGGACCTGGAAGAAGGGGACCCGGTCGGTGTAGCGGGCCGGTGCCAGTTTCTCCACGAGGCGGTCGAAGGGGACATCCTGGTGGTCGAGGGCGTCCAGCGCCGTCGTGCGCACCCGGCGCAGCACCTCGGTGAAGGTGGGGTCGCCGGACAGGTCGGTGCGCAGCACGAGGGTGTTGAGGAAGAAGCCGACCAGGTCCTCCAGTGCTTCGTCGGTGCGGCCCGCGACGGGGCTGCCCAGCGGGATGTCCTCACCGGCGCCCAGCCGGGAGAACAGCACCGCGACCGCGGCGTGCCACACCATGAACATGGTGACGCCCTCGGCCCGCGCCAGCTCCGCCAGCCGCCCGTGGAGCGCGGCGGGCACGTGGATGTCCGCCCAGCCTCCACCGCGTCCGGGTACCGCGGGGCGGGGCCGGTCGAAGGGCAGGGCGAGTTCCCGGGGGACGCCGTCGAGGACGGTCCGCCAGTGTTCGACCTGTGCGGTGAGCCTGCTGCCGGGGTCGTCCTCGTCCCCGAACAGCCGCTGCTGCCACAGGGTGTAGTCGGCGTACTGGACCGGCAGGGGCGCGAAGTGCGGTGCGTCTCCTTCCAGGCGTGCGGTGTAGGCGGTGGAGAGGTCGCGCCACAGCGGCGCCAGGGACCAGCCGTCACCCGCGATGTGATGCACCACCAGCACCAGCACCGAGAACTCGTCGTCCGCCCTCAGCAGCGAGGCACGCACCGGCAGCTCACCCGCCAGATCGAAGACATGACCCGACACCTCCCCGATCCGCCCCTCCAACTCCCCCTCGGGCACATCGACCACCGCGAGATCCACCACCGCGTCCCCGACCGGCACTACCTCCTGGAACGGCTCCCCCTCCACCTGCGGGAACCGCGTCCGCAACGCCTCATGACGCGCCACCACATCACCCAGCGCCTCCCCCAGCGCCACCGCGTCCACCCGGCCCGACAACCGCACCACCAACGGAATGTTGTACAGCGCGCTCGCCCCATCCAACCGGTCCACGAACCACAACCGGCGCTGCGCGAACGACAACGGCAACCGCACCGGCCGCTCCCCCGCCACCACCGCAGGACGCACCTCTCCCCCCGACACGCCCTCCAACCGCGCCGCCAACCCCGCCACCGACGGCGTCTCGAAGAGGTCGCGGACGCGCAGTTCGACGCCGAGGACGGCGCGGATGCGGCTGACCAGGCGGACGGCCTGGAGGGAGTGGCCGCCGAGGGCGAAGAAGTCGTCGTCGAGGCCCACCCGGTCCACGTTCAGCACCTGCGCGAAGACCGTGCGCAGCAGTTCGGCGCGCACGCCCGGCGCGCGCCGGGCGACCTGGGCGGCGGGCGGTCCGGTGGGGGCCGCCGTCGCGTCGTCGGGGGCGAGCACGTGCAGTCCGCCGTGGTCGTCCCAGCGGGCGTGCGCGCCGGTGGGCCGCAGGGGGGCGCCGTCGTCGGTGAACGGGCAGGGCACGGTGTCGTCCGCGGGTGCGCCTCCGGTGACGTGGACGCGTCCGGGCACGCCGGGCGGCACGGGCGCGAGACGGTCGTCGAGGACGTAGACCCGGGCGTCGGGCCCGGCGATCTGCGGCTGCTCGCGGGACCACTCCTCCACGATCCGCCGGCGTTCGGCGGTCCCGAGGACGTCGACGGTGTGCACCCGGGCCCCGGGTACGGCGGCGACGGCGGCCAGGACGCGCAGCAGCCGGGCGGTCAGGGTCTCGGCCGTGGCGTGGTCGAAGAGGTCGGCGGCGTAGACGACCACGCCCTCCATCCCGGCGGGCCTGCCCTCGGCGTCGAAGCGCTCGGCGACCTGCAGGTCGAGGTCGAACTTGGCGTCTCGGACGGTGGAGGGGAGCACCTGCGCGTCCGCCCCGTCGAGTTCCGGGACGAGGAGGGGGGTGGACTGCACCTCCAGGACGGTCTGGAAGAGGGGGTGACGGCCCATCGACCGGGGCGGGGCCAGTTCCTCCACCAGCCGTTCGAAGGGGACGTCCTGGTGGTGCAGGGCGTCCAGGGCGTCCCGGCGCACCCGCGCGAGGACCTCGGTGAAGGTGGGGTCGCCGGACAGGTCGGTGCGCAGGACCAGGGTGTTGACGAAGAAGCCGACCAGGTCCTCCAGCGCCTCGTCGGTGCGGCCCGCGACCGGGCTGCCCAGCGGGATGTCCTCGCCCGCGCCCAGCCGGGACAGCAGCACCGCGACCGCGGCGTGCCACACCATGAACATGGTGACGCCCTCGGCCCGCGCCAGCTCCGCCAGCCGCCCGTGCAGCGCGGCGGGCACGTGGACGGGGACGGCCCCGCCGCGGTGGCTCTCGACGGCGGGGCGGGGCCGGTCGGCGGGCAGGGCGAGTTCCGCGGGGGCGCCGTCGAGCGCCGCCCGCCAGTGGGCGAACTGCCGGGCGAGGACGCTGCCGGGCTCGTCGGCGTCGCCGAGCAGGTCGCGCTGCCACAGGGTGTAGTCGGCGTACTGGACCGCGAGGGGCGCCAGGTCCGGGGTCTTCCCCGCGCGGCGGGCGGTGTAGGCGGTGGAGAGGTCGCGCCACAGCGGCGCCAGGGACCAGCCGTCACCCGCGATGTGATGCACCACCAGCACGAACACCGCACGTTCCTCGTCCACCCTCAGCAGCGAGGCACGCACCGGAAGCTCACCCGCCAGATCGAAGACATGACCCGACGCCTCCCCGATCCGCCCCTCCAACTCCCCTTCCGCAACATCGACCACCGCGAGATCCACCACCGCGTCCCCGACCGGCACCACCTCCTGGAACGGCTCCCCCTCCACCTGCGGGAACCGCGTCCGCAACGCCTCATGACGCGCCACCACATCACCCAGCGCCTCCCCCAGCGCACCCACGTCCACCCGGCCCGACAACCGCACCACCAACGGAATGTTGTACAGCGCGCTCGCCCCCTCCAACCGG
Organism: Streptomyces sp. SolWspMP-5a-2; assembly: GCF_900091845.1. GTDB lineage: Bacteria > Actinomycetota > Actinomycetes > Streptomycetales > Streptomycetaceae > Streptomyces > Streptomyces doudnae. Next base: position 13,209 of record NZ_FMCI01000400.1, on the reverse strand, counting down.
TCCACGAACCACAACCGGCGCTGCGCGAACGACAACGGCAACCGCACCGGCCGCACCCCCGCCACCACCGCAGGACGCACCTCTCCCCCCGACACCCCCTCCAACCGCGCCGCCAACCCCGCCACCGACGGCGTCTCGAAGACGGCGTGCACGGGGATCTCCGCGTCGAACAGGGCGCGGATGCGGCCCACGAGGCGGACGGCGAGCAGCGAGTGGCCGCCCAGCGCGAAGAAGTCGTCGTCCACGCCCACCCGGTCCACGTTCAGCACCTGCGCGAAGACCGAGCAGAGCAGTTCCTCACGGGGGCCCGCGGGGCGCGCGCCGCCCGCGGTGGTGAGGTCCGGGGCGGGCAGGGCCGCCCGGTCGAGCTTGCCGTTGACCGACAGCGGCAGGCGGTCGAGCGGCACGAACGCGGCGGGCACCAGGTGGGTGGGGAGGCGGGCGGCGAGGTGGGCGCGGAGCACGGCGGGCAGGTCGGCCGCGCCGGGCCGGACGGGCACCACGTAGGCGACGAGCCGCTTGTCGCCGGGGACGTCCTCGCGGACGACGACCGCGGCGTGCGCGATGTCCTCGTGCTCGGTCAGCCGGGTCTCGATCTCGCCCGGTTCGACGCGGAAGCCGCGGATCTTGACCTGGTCGTCGGCGCGTCCGGTGTACAGCAGGCTGCCTCCGGTGGTCCGGCGCACGATGTCGCCGGTGCGGTACATGCGGGTCCCGGGGCGGCCGAACGGGTCGGCGAGGAAGCGCTCGGCGGTGAGGCCGGGGCGGTCGAGGTAGCCGCGGGCCACGCCCGCGCCCGCGACGTACAGGTCGCCGTCGACACCGTCGGGGACGGGGCGCAGGCGGGCGTCGAGGACGTACAGCCTGACGCCGGGCAGGGGGCGGCCGATGGAGGGGGCGTCGCCGGGGCGCAGCGGGCCGTCGGCGGCGGCGATGACCGTGATCTCGGTCGGGCCGTAGGCGTTGCCGAACCAGCGGCCGGCGCCCCAGCGGTCCACGAGCGCCGGTGCGAGGGCCTCGCCCGCGACCCACAGGGTGCGCACGGAGTCGAGCCGGTGGTCGTCCTCGACCATGCCGAGGACGGTGGGCGGCAGTTGGAGGTGGGTGACGGCGTGCCGTTCGATCACGTCCTCCAGTCCGGCGCCGGGCAGCAGGCGGTCGGCGGGGGCGACGACGAGGCAGGCTCCGGCGGCGAAGGCCGTCATGATCTCCCAGGTGGCGACGTCGAAGCCGATCGACGCGAACTGCAGGAGCCGGTCGTCGGCGCGCAGGTCAGGCCAGCGCAGGGCGAGCAGGTTGACGGCGCCGGAGTGCGGGACGACGACGCCCTTGGGGGTGCCGGTGGAGCCGGAGGTGTAGATGACGTAGGCGGGGTGGTCGGGGCGCAGCGGGCCGGTGCGCTCGTCCTGGGTGAGCGGTGCGGCGGGCCGGGCGGCGACCTCGGCGCGGACGGCGGGGTCGTCGACGACGACCGGGGCCGGGGCGGAGGCGGGCACGCGCGCGGCGGTGGCGCCGGTGGCGAGCACGGCCACCGGGGCGGCGTCGGCGCACAGGTGGGCGATGCGGTCGGCGGGCTGGTCCGGGTCGACGGGGACGTACGCGGCGCCGGTCTTCAGGACCGCGAGGAGCGCGGTGACGAGGTCGGGCGAGCGGTCCATGAGGAGCAGGACGCGTCCTTCGGGCCCGGCGCCGAGACCGATCAGGTGCCGGGCCAGCCGGTTGGCGCGGGCGTCCAGTGCGGCGTAGTCGAGACGGTCGTCGGCGAAGGCGAGTGCGGGCGCGTGCGGGGAGGCGGCGGCGCGGTCGGCGAACAGGTCGGTGAGGGTGGGCGCCAGGTCGGGGTGGCCGGTGTCGTTCCACTCGGTGAGGATGCGGTGCCGTTCCGCCGCGGGCAGCACGTCGACGTCGGCGAGCGGGGTGTGCGGGGCCTCTTCGAGGGCGGTGACCACGTGGTCGGTGGTGGCGAGCAGCAGCCGGGTGACGAGGTCGGGGTCGATGGCCGCGGTGGCCTGGACGGCGAGGGCCAGCGCGTGGCCGTCGTCGTCGACGGAGACGAGCAGCGGGTAGTTGGTGCGCTCCCGGAAGGCGAGGAGTTCGGCCCCGGCGGGCAGGACGGTCCCGGGGGCGCCTGAGCCGTTGTGCCGGTAGTTCAGGACGGCGGTGAACAGCGGCGCGGGGGCCTGTACGCCGCTGGCGCGCTGGGCCGCGGCGAGCGGGGCGTGTTCGTGCGCCATCAGTTCGGCGAGCTGGCGGTGCATGGCGCGGACCGCGCCGGTCACGTCGGTGCGGTCGGTGCGGGCCCGTACCGGGAGGGTGTTGATGAACAGGCCGGGCACCTGGCCCGCGCCGTCGCCGGTCCCCATCCGGCCGAGGAGGAGGGTGCCGAAGACGACGTCGTCGCGTCCGGAGACGGCGGACAGCACGCGGGACCACACCACGTGCAGCACGGTCGCGGCGCTCACCCCGGCGCGGCGGGCCTGCGCGCGCAGCCTGTCCGTCAGCCGCGGGTCCAGGGGGGTGCGGCGTTCGGCGACGTCGTCCCCGTCGCCGCGGGCCTCCAGCACCCCGAAGGGCGCGGTGGGTTCGGTGACGTCGCCCAGCAGCCGGGTGAAGTGGGCGCTGTCGTCCCGGGCGGACGCGCTCAGCAGAGCCTGCCCGACGAAGGTGCGGTAGGGCCGGGGCGCGGGGAGGTCGACGCCCCGGCCGTCGAGGAGGGCGGTGACCTCGCGCAGCACGAGGTCGAGGGTGGTGTGGTCCTGGGTGATGTGGTGCATGCGGACGGCGAGCAGCCAGCGGCCGGTGCCGGGGTCGGCCGCGGTCCTGGCGTCCATCAGGGGGGCGCGGCGCAGGTCCATGGGTTCGTCGTCGAGGGCCAGCAGCCGTGCGGCGGCGTCCTGTTCACCGGCCGTGCCGTCCGTGAGGCCGACCTCGGTGACGGGCAGGTCGGCGTGCCGGTGCACGACCTGCACCGGGTGCGGCAGGCCCGTCCAGGCGAGGGAGGTGCGCAGGACGTCGTGGCGGTCGACGACCCGGGACAGCGCCGCGAGGAAGGCGTCGAGCCCGGCCCGGGTGTCGAAGCCCAGGACGTACCGCACGACGTAGGGGTCGCCGCCTTCGGTACCGGATCCGGTGTGCAGCCGGTGGTGGAAGAAGATGCCTTCCTGCAGCGGGCCCAACGGGTAGATGTCGGCGACGTCGGCCGCGCCGCCGGGCAGCGCGTCGGTGACGGTGCGCAGTTCGGCCTCGGTGAGACCGGCGAGCGGCACCATCTCGGGGGTGATGCGCGTGGTGCCGGGCGGGACGGTGGCCCCGGGGACCTCGACCGGCTCGGGTCCGGCGGCGGCGGCGAGCGCGGCGGGGGTCGGAGCGGTGAACAGGGTCCGCGTGTCGACGCGGACGCCCCGCTCGTGCAGGTGCTCCACGAGGCGCACGGCGAGCAGGGAGTGGCCGCCGAGCGCGAAGAAGTCGTCGTCGGCCGCGACCTCGGGCACGCCGAGGACCTCGGCGAAGGCCGCGCAGAGGATCTCCTCGCGCGCGGTGGCGGGGCCCCGTCCCCGCCCCGGCGGTCTCCGGTCCCGGCGCGGGCAGCGCGGCGCGGTCGAGCTTGCCGTTGGCGGTGAGCGGCAGCCGCTCCAGCGGGACGCAGGCCGCGGGCACCATGTGGGCGGGCAGCAGTGCGGCGGCGTGCTCGCGCGCCCGGCGGGCGAGCGCGGCCGCGGCCTCTCCCGCGGCGTCGGCGGGGTCGCGAGGCACCAGGTAGCCGACGAGGCGGCGGTCGCCGGGTGTGTCCTCGCGCACGGTGACGGCCGCCTGGGCGACCTGTCCGTGGCCGAGGAGGGCCGCCTCGATCTCGCCGGGTTCGACGCGGAAGCCGCGCACCTTCACCTGGTCGTCGGCGCGGCCGAGGTAGGTGAGGGTGCCGTCGGCGTCGCGGCGGGCCGTGTCGCCCGTGCGGTACATGCGGGTGCCCGTCTCGAAGGGGCAGGCCACGAACCGTCCGGCGGTCAGCGCGGGGCGGTCCAGGTAACCGCGGGCCACGCCGGGGCCGGTCACGTACATCTCCCCCGTCACGCCGGGGGTACCGGGCGCAGGGCGCCGTCCAGGACGTGCACGCGGGTGTGGTCCAGCGGGCGGCCCGCGGGAGAGGCGCCGTGCGGTCCGTGCTCCGCGCGGGCGTCGAGGTCGAGGTGGGTGACGTGCACGGTCGTCTCGGTGATGCCGTACATCGTGACCAGGCGCGGGCCGTCGGCGCCGTGGCGGGCGTGCCAGTCCCCGAGCCGCGCGGGGTCGAGGGCCTCGCCGCCGAGCACCACGAGCCGCAGGCGGGCGTCGAGCGGGGCGGGGTCCTGCCCGGCGTCGGCGCGGGCGAGCTGCTGGAAGGCGGACGGGGTCTGGCTGAGGACGGTGACCCCTTCGGAGACCAGCAGCTCCCGGAAGTCGGCCGGGGAGCGGGAGGTGTCGTGGTCGACGACGACCAGGCGGCCGCCGGTGAGGAGCGCGCCCCACAGTTCCCACACCGAGAAGTCGAAGGCGTAGGAGTGGAACCAGCTCCACACGTCGTCGGCGCCGAAGCCGTACCGGACGGCGGCGGACCGCAGCAGCGTGGTGACCTGCGCGTGGGCGACGACGACGCCCTTGGGGGTGCCGGTGGAGCCCGAGGTGTGGATGACGTAGGCCGGGTGGGCGGGCAGCAGGGGGGTGGTGCGTTCGTCCTGGGTGAGCGGGCCCGCGGGGTGCGCGGCGACGGCGGAGCGGACGGCCGGGTCGTCGAGCACGAGGCGGGGCACCGCGGGGCCGGTGGCGGTGCGGGCGGCGACGTCGGTGGTGGTGAGCAGGACGGCGGGGGCGGCGTCGGTCAGCAGGGCGCCGATCCGCGCGGCCGGGTACGCCGGGTCGACCGGCAGGTAGGCGGCGCCCGCCTTCATGACCGCGAGCAGGGCGGTGACCAGGTCGGCGGTGCGGTCCATCGCGACGGCGACCCGGGTCTCGGGGCCCGCTCCGTGCGCGACGAGATGGCGGGCCAGCCGGTCGGACGCGGCGTCGAGTTCCGCGTAGGTGAGGGTGGTGGCGCCGTCCGTGACGGCCGGCGCGTCCGGCTGGGCGGCGGCCCGCGCGGCGAACAGGTCGGGCACGGTCGCGGCGGGCGGCGGGGGTGTGGTGTCGCCCGCGACGGCGAGCAGCCGCTCGCGCTCGGCGGGTGAGAGGACGTCGAGGGTGTGCAGCGGGCTGTGCGGTGCGTGGGCGGCGTGCCGCAGGACGCGCAGCAGGCGGTCCGCGAACGACTCGGCGGTGGCGTGGTCGAACAGGTCGGCGCAGTAGTGCAGTTCGACGTCCTGACCGGCGGGCCTGCCCTGCTCGTCGAAGCGTTCCTGGACCTGGAGGTCGAGGTCGAACTTGACCAGCGGGGGCGCGGCGAACTCCGCGACGGCCGTCAACCCGGGCAGATCGACCGGTGTACGCGGGGTGTTGTGCAGGGTGAGGTTGACCTGGAAGAGGGGGTGGCGGGCCAGCGAGCGGGCCGGTGCCAATTCCTCCACGAGCCGTTCGAAGGGCACGTCCTGGTGGTCGAGGGCCCGCACGGTGGCGCGGCGCACCCGCCGGAGGACCTCGGTGAAGTCGGGGTCGCCGGAGACGTCGGTGCGCAGGACCAGGGTGTTGACGAAGAACCCGACGAGGTTCTCCAGATCGGCCTCGTTGCGTCCGGCGAAGGGGCTGCCGACCGGGATGTCGTCACCGGCGCCGAGCGTGGAGAGCAGGACGGCGACCGCGGCGTGCCAGACCATGAACAGGGTGGCGTCCTCGGCGCGCGCCACGTCGGCGAGGGCGGCGTGCAGGTCGGCCGGGACGTCGAGGCGTACGGTGCCCCCGGCGTGCGCGGGGACCGCGGGCCGCGGCCGGTCGGCGGGCAGGGCGAGTTCCTCGGGGGCCCCGGCCAGTGCCGCGCGCCAGTGGGCGAGTTGCTCCGTGAGCAGGCTTCCGGGGTCGTCGGCGTCGCCGAGCAGCTCGCGCTGCCACAGGGTGTAGTCGGCGTACTGCACGGGCAGCGGCGCGAGTTCGGGCTCGGCGCCCGCCAGGCGCGCGGTGTAGGCGGCGGAGAGGTCGCGCCAGAGCGGGGCGGCCGACCAGCCGTCGGCGGCGATGTGGTGCAGGGCCAGCACGAGGACCGCGGTGCGGTCGTCGACGGTCAGGAGCCGGGCGTGCCACGGGATGCCGGTCGCCAGGTCGAAGACGTGGCGGGCGGTGCGGGCGATCTCGGCGTCCACCTCGTCGGCGCGCACGGCGTCGACGGTCAGCAGGTCGGGGAGGTCGCCGACGGGGACGACCTCCTGCACGGGTTCGCCGTCCACCTGGGGGAAGCGGGTGCGCAGCGCCTCGTGGCGGGCCACCACGTCGTGCAGTGCGGCCCGCAGCGCGGCCACGTCCAGCGCACCGGACAGCCGCAGTACCAGCGGGACGGTGTAGAGCGCGCTGGCTCCCTCCAGCCGGTCCACCAGCCACAGCCGACGTTGCGCATACGACGCAGGGATCACGTGCACTCCTCAATGCGGGCTGGGCCGTCGATGCCTGCTGCGCCTGCTGCGCGGGCGCGCTCCGGCCCCCTGTGGGCACTTGTGATGGTGCGGAGAAGTCGCGGGGCCCAGCATCGGTGGGAGCCACAGTTACGACCGTCTCCGGCACGCGCCGGGGGTGCGTCGGCCCGCCGCCGCGGTCGCGTCGGCCCCGCGCCCTCCGCGGGGCGAGGGGTGTCCGGCCGCCGACGGCCCGTAACGGTGGGGAACGTCGTTGCCGCCCCACCGTGGCCCGCCTAGCGTTTCGAGACCATCGCGCCGTGGCGTCCGACGCCGTTCACTCCTTGGAGAGCCATGCAGAACGCCGCCCACGAAGACGATTCCGTCCTTGAGCGTTTCCACTTCCTCGTCAACGCGCCGGCGTTGTTCAACGCCGTCACGACCGCCGCCGAACTGCGGATCTTCGCCTTCCTCTCGTCGAAGCCCGGCTCGGACGCGCAGGACATCCGGGCGTTCTGCGGCCTGCCCGCCCATCAGCTGCGCGTGCTGCTCCAGGCGGTCTGCACGACGGGGCTGCTGGAGCGCCGGGACGGCGTCTACCACAACTCAGCCGTCGCCGAGAGCCTGCTGGCGGCGGACGACGAACCGGACAGCTGGAGCCACATCCTGACCGGCTGGAAGGAGGTCTACTATCCGGCGTTCGCGCACATGACGACGGCCCTGCGGGCGGGCACCAACACCGCTCTGCAGGCCCATCCCGGTGACGAGCCGACCCTGTACGGGCGGCTGGCCCACGATCCGGGGCTGGAGGAGGTCTTCCACCGGGCGATGACCGCGTTCACCCTCCGTTCGGTCGACGCGCTGATCGAGCAGCCGGTCTTCGACGGCGTACGGCACGTGCTGGACGTGGGCGGCGGCGACGGCAGCACCTCGGCGCGGCTGGTGGCACGTCATCCCGGGCTCACGTCGACGGTGTTCGACATGCCGAGCGTGTCCCGGCTGGCGTCCGGGGCGGAGGCCGGCGCCCACCCCGACCGGGTGAGCCTGGCGCCGGGGGACATGTTCACCGACCCGTTCCCCGAGGGGCCGGACGCGGTGCTGTTCAGCCATGTGCTGGAGATCTTCGACGAGGACTCGATCCTGCTGCTGATGCGCAAGGCGTACGCGGCGCTGCCGTCCGGCGGGCGGGTCGTGGTGTACGGCTACAACGTCTCCGACGACGAGACCGAGGGCGTGTTCGGCGCCCGCCTCGGGCTGTACTTCAACGTCCTGGCCAGCGGCCGGGGGATGGCGTATCCGGCGCGCGACTACGAGCGCTGGCTGCGCGCGGCCGGGTTCGACGAGGTCGGGACCGTCTCGGGCCTGCCCTACGAGCACGGGCTGAGCCAGGGGGTCAAGCGCTGAGAGCGAGGGCCCCGCGGCGCACCTTTCCCGGTGTGCCGCGGGGCCTCCGTCAGGGGCTGGTCCGTGCCGTCCGTTCCACGGTCGCGGGTCAGCCCCTCTCGCGTGGCCGCAGCCGCGGACGGCGCCGGGTGCGGGGAGCGGCGCGGAGGCCGAGGAGATGGTCGGCCAGGGTGTCGGGCGTGGGGCAGTCGAAGACGGTCGCGGCGCTGATCTGCAGGCCGGTGACGGCGCCGAGCCGATTGCGCAGCCGGGTGGCGGTGAGCGAGTCGAAGCCCATGTCGACGAAGCTGCGTCCCGCGGCCACCGCGTCCTCGGTCTCGTGCCCGAGCACCAGGGCGGCGTGGGTGCGCACGAGCCGCAGCATCTCGGCGCCGCGTTCGTGCTCGGGCAGGGCGGCGAGCCTCCGCCCGAACTCCTCGGGGTCCTGGGCGGCGTACCGTCCGTCCTCGGCCGGGCGGAGTCCGTTCGCGGCCCTGCGCACGACGGGGACGTCGTCGAGGAGGCGGGCGAGCGGCCGGGCCGCGGGGGTGGCGGCGACGTGGGCGGCGAGGCGGTCCCCGTCGGCGTCGAAGACGACGACGCGGGTCTCCCCGGCGCGCACCGCGCGCTCGAACGCCCGCAGGGCGAGGTCCGGGCGCATCGGGGTCAGGCCCACGTCCCGGGCGGCGTCGTCCCCGGTGGCGGTCCCGGTCCGCGGTCCCCAGGCGACCCGGGTCACGGGCAGCCCGGCGGCCCGGCGCTCCTCGGCCAGGGCGTCGAGGAGGGCCTCGGCCACGGCCCGTCCGGCCCGGCCGGGGACACCCGTGACGGCGGCCAGGGAGGAGAGGAGCACGAAGGCGGTCGGCCCGGTCCGTTCCCGGGTCAGCTCGTGCAGGTGCCGGGCCGTCGCGGCCTGTCCGCGCAGCGTCTCCTGGAGGGAGGCGGCGGTCCGCCCGGCGAGCGGGCCGTCGTCGGGCGCCTCCGCGGTGTGCACGACGGCGGTCAGGGGACGTGTCGCGGGGACGGCGTCCACCAGGGCGGCCGCGGCGGCCTCGTCGCCCAGGTCGCAGGTGACGAGGTCGGCGGCGGTGCCGAGGGCGGTCAGGTCGGCGCGCAGCGCGTCGGCCTCCCGCGCGTCGCGGCCCGGTGGTGCGACGAGCAGCAGGTGTTCGGCGCCGCCGCGGGCCAGAGAGAGGGCGATCTCGCGGCCGAGGTCCCCGGTGCCGTCGGTGACGAGGACCGTGCCCCTGGGCGGCCAGGGGGTGGCGGCGGAGGGAGGGGCCGTGTGCTCGGCGGGGCGGGGGGTCGCGGGGGCGGGGGCCCGCTGGACGCGCCGGGCGAAGAGGCCCGCGCCGCGCACGGCGAGTTCGTTCTCCCCGGCCGCCTCGCGGTACCCGGCGGGGCCGTCGCCGCCGAACGCGCTCGTGCTGCGGGCCAGGACGGCCGTGAGCAGTCCGGCGGTCCACTCCCCGACGCGGGCGGGCAGGTCGACGGAGCCGGTCCAGTGCGCGGACTCCTCCCGGGCGGCGACGCGTCCGAGGGCCAGGACGGCGAACTGCTCGGGGTGCGGGACGGTCTCGGCGTCGCCGACCGCGGCGGCGGAGCGGGTGGCGTGCCACACGGGGACCCGGCTGCCGTTCTCGTCCAGGACGCGCAGGAGTTCCAGGGTGAGGGCCACTGCCTCGGGCACCGCGTCGTGCCCGGGGTGCCCTCCCGCGGCGAGGGCCAGCAGGGACAGCACGCCGGAGACGGTGCCGGTGTCGTCCACCGCGGCACGGTACTCCCCGGCCAGGGCGTCGGTGCCGGTGACGGGCACGACGACGGGCCGCGTCCCCGGCGTGGACAGCGCCGCGACGAGATCGGTGACCCAGGGGCTGCCCGCCCGCTCCGCGGGGACGGGCAGGAGCCAGGTGCCGGCCGGTGCCGGGGGCGGCACGGTGACCGCCGTCCAGGCGGTGCGGTGGCGCCAGCCGTCGACGAGGGCGTCCTCCTGCCTGCGGCTCCGGTAGGCGGCCAGCAGGGGCAGCAGCGCGGCCGTCGACTCGGCGTCCCCGAGGGCGAGTTCGGCGGCGAGGGCAGCGTCGTCGCCCTGCCCGGCCGGGAGGAGGGGGTCGCCGGTCCGCCGCGGGTCGCCGCCGTCCGAGGGCAGCCAGTAGTCGGCGCGCTGGAAGGCGTACGTGGGCAGCTCGACCGGGTGCGCGGGGCTGTCCGGGGCGGCGAGGACGGCGGACCAGTCGATGCCGGCGCCGCGCGTGAACAAGCGGCCGAGCGCCTCGACCAGGGTGGCGCGCTCGCCCTGTCCGGCGCGGAGTGTGGGCACGAACTCGGCGGCGGGGGCGCTGTCCTGGCCCAGGGCGGACAGCACGGCGTCCGGGCCGATCTCGACGAAGGTGGTCACGCCCTGGGCGGCGAGGGCGGTGACCCCGTCGGCGAAGCGGACCGGTTCGCGCACGTGCCGCACCCAGTGCTCCGGCTCCAACGGCCGGTCGGCGGACAGGAGTTCCGCGCTCAGGTGGGACATGAGGGGAATCTCGGGCGCGTTGCAGACCAGGTCGGCCAACTCCGCGCGCAGCGGGGCCAGTACGGGGTCCATGAGCGGTGAGTGGAAGGCGTGCGGCACCGTGAGCCGCCGGGTCCTGGCACCACGCTCCCCCAGCTGGGCGGCGATCTCGGTGACCGCGTCCCGGGCGCCGGACAGTACGACGGAGTCGGGCCCGTTGACGGCGGCCACGGCGACCTCGTGGCCGCGGTCCGCGAGCAGCGGCACGACGTCGGCCTCCGGCAGCCGGACGGCGACCATCGCGCCGTCCTCGGACAGGCCCGCCATGAGCCGCCCGCGGGCGGCGACGAGCCTGCACGCGTCGGGGAGGGTGAGCACACCGGCGACGTGCGCGGCGGTGATCTCCCCGGCGGAGTGCCCGGCGACGACGTCGGGGTGTACGCCCCAGGAGGTGACGAGCCGGTGGAGCGCGACCTCGACGGCGAACAGCGCGCACTGGGCGCGGAGCGTCCCCGCGAGGGAGCGGGCCGCGTCCTCACCGGTGTCGAGGACGGCGTCCCGCAGGGGCGGTTCACCGGGCAGCAGGGCGTCGAACTGGGCGCAGACGGCGTCGAAGGCCTCGGTGAAGACGGGGTGGGCGCGGTACAGCTCGCCCGCCATGCCCGCGCGCTGGCTGCCCTGGCCGGTGAACAGGAAGGCCGTGCGTCCGGTGGACGCGCTGCCGGTCACCAGGTGCGGCGAGGGTCCGCCGGCGGCCAGTGCGGCGAGCCCCGACTCCAGCTCCTCGCGCCGTTCGCCGACGACGGCCGCCCGGTGTGCGAACGCCGAGCGCCGGGTGGCCAGTTCGCGTGCCACGTCGTGCGGGGCGGGCGCGGCGTCGGCGGGGAGCCGCCGCAGGTGGGCGAGGAGGCGGCGGGCCTGGTCGCGCAGCGCGTCGGGGGTGCGTCCTGAGACGACCCAGGCGACGGGCCCGGCCGGGGTGGCCGGGGTCGGGGGTGCCGGGGTGGGCTCCTCTTCCCGGGGCGCCTCCTCGACGATGACGTGCGCGTTGGTGCCGCTGATGCCGAAGGAGGACACACCGGCCCGTCGGGGCCGTGCGCCCGCGGGCCAGGCCACGGAGTCCCGCAGCAGTTGCACGCCGCCGCCCGACCAGTCGACGTGGTCGGAGGGTTCGTCCAGGTGCAGCGAGCGGGGCAGCACGCCGTGCCGCATGGCCTGCACCATCTTGATGACGCCCGCCGCTCCGGCGGCGGCCTGGGTGTGTCCGATGTTGGACTTCACCGAGCCGAGCCGCACGGGGGCGGTGTCGCCGCCGCGCTGTGCGCCGTAGGTGGCGATCACGGCCTGCGCCTCGATCGGGTCGCCGAGCCGGGTGCCGGTGCCGTGGGCCTCGACGGCGTCGATGTCGGCGGCCGTCAGGCGGGCGTCGGCGAGGGCCGCGCGGATGACGCGCTGCTGGGAGGGGCCGTTGGGGGCGGAGAGGCCGTTGGACGCGCCGTCCTGGTTCGTGGCGGTACCGCGTACCAGGGCGAGGACCGGGTGGCCGTGGCGACGGGCGTCCGAGAGCCGTTCCACCAGCAGGACCCCGGCGCCCTCGGCGAGCGAGGTGCCGTCCGCGTCGGCGGAGAACGGCTTGCAGCGCCCGTCGGGCGCCAGGCCCCGCTGGCGGCTGAAGCCCATGAGGGCGCCAGGTCCCGGCATCACCGCGACGCCGCCGGCCAGCGCGAGGTCGCACTCGCCGGTCCGCAGCGCCCGGACGGCCAGGTGCAGGGCGACGAGCGAGGAGGAACAGGCGGTGTCGACGGTGACGGCCGGGCCTTCGAGACCCAAGACGTAGGCGACCCGCCCGGATATGACGCTGCCCGCGGTGCCGGTGATGAGGTGTCCCTCGGTGCCCTGTCCGGCGTCGTGGAGGCGGGGTCCGTACTCCTGGTAGTGCGCGCCGACGAAGACTCCGGTCCGGCTGCCGCGCAGGGACGCGGGGACGATGCCCGCCCGCTCGACCGCCTCCCAGCCGGTCTCCAGGAGCAGCCGCTGCTGGGGGTCGGTCGCCAGTGCCTCGACCGGCGAGATGCCGAAGAACCCGGCGTCGAAGCGGCCCGCGTCGTGGAGGAACCCGCCCTCGCGGACGTAGGCCCGGCCGGGTGCGTCGGGGTCGGGGTCGTACAGGGCGTCGAGGTCCCAGCCGCGGTCGGTGGGCAGCGGGCCGATGGCGTCGCCGTGGGAGGCGACGAGGCGCCACAGGTCATCGGGGGTGGTGACGCCTCCGGGGTAGCGGCAGGCCATGCCGACGACGGCGATCAGGTCGTCGGTGCCGGGGGCCGCGGGGCGGACGGGGTCGTTCGGCTCCGGTCGGGCGGTGGTGTGCTCGGGGCCGAGGAGTTCGGCGAGGAGGTGGTCGGCGAGCGCGGCGCAGGTGGGGTGGTCGAAGGCCAGGGTGGCCGGCAGCCGCAGTCCGGTGGCCGCGGCGAGCCGGTTCCGCAGGTCGACGGCGGTCAGCGAGTCCAGTCCGAGGTCCTTGAAGGCCCGGTCCGGCGCGACCGCGTCCGCGTCGTCGGCGTGGCCGAGGACGGTGGTCGCCTGGGCCCTGACCAGGTCGAGCAGCGTGTCGTGGCGTTCGGCGGGCCGCCGTGCGAGCAGTGAGGCCCGCAGCTCCGCTGCCCGGTCCCCGGTGCCGGTGCCCGTGTGGGGCGTGACGGCGCGGCGCCGGGTGGTGACCGGCTGCCGGATCAGGGCGCGCAGCATGGGGTGGGCGGACGCGTCGCTCGCCCCGGTGGCGGGGGAGTCGAGGCGGGCGGCGAGCAGAAGACTCTCCGC
>NZ_FMCI01000173.1 GCF_900091845.1 Streptomyces sp. SolWspMP-5a-2 | reverse complement strand
CTCGCCCTGGACGCGGTGCGCCGCGGGCACGGCGCGGTCCGCGTCGTCCGCGGCGAGCACGTCGTGCGCCGGACCGGCGACGGCGGCGAGCGCCGTGACGTCCGGGGCGGGCCGGTGCCCGCCGGGGTCGGCGGACGTGCCGAGCAGCGTGAGCAGGAGCGCGAGCAGCACGGCCCGCGCCATGGCGGTGACCGCCGTCCCGGTGCGCGAGGCGGTGTGCGGGGAGCGTGCCATGCCCGTCCTCTGCGCGTGTCGGTGGCGGTCGGCCGGAAGGAGTGGGTGCCCCGGTGGCGCGCGGGGCGGTCGGGTCAGGCCTCGATGAGGCCGACGCGGATGGCGTAGCGGGTGAGTTCGAGCCGGTCGCGCAGGCCGAGCTTGTGCAGCAGGTTGGCCCGGTGCCGGTGGACGGTCTTGATGCTGATGAACAGCAGCTCGGCGATCTCCTTGGAGGAGTGCCCCTCGGCGACGAGCTTGAGGACCTCCTCCTCACGCGCGGTCAGCACCTGGTCGGGCACCTCCTCGCCGTGGCGGACCCGGTCGAGGTAGTTGCGGATCAGCGCGGTGACGGCGCCCGGGTAGAGGAACGGCTCGTCGCGCACGGCGCCCCGGCAGGCGGCCACCAGGTCGCGGTCGGCGACGGACTTCAGCACGTAGCCGCTGGCCCCGGCCTTCAGCGCCTGGAAGAAGTACTGCTCGTTGTCGTGCATGGTCAGCATCAGCACCCGTACCTGGGGCTTGAGGGCGGCGAGTTCGCGCGCCGCCTGGAGACCGGTCATCCGGGGCATGGCGATGTCGAGGACCGCCAGGTCGACCTCGTGGGCGCGGGCCAGCTCCACGGCCTCGGCGCCGTCACCGGCCTCGGCGACCACCTCGATGTCCGGTTCGCGGTCGAGGATGAGGCGCACGCCGCGTCGGAGCAGCCCGTGGTCGTCGGCGAGGAGGACACGGATCACGGGGGTGTCGGGCACGGTCATGGCTGCTTCCTGGGTACGGGCACGGTCAGCCGGACCCGCGTACCGGCCCGGCTCTGGGAGGTGAGGTCGAGGGCGGCCCCGATCAGCAGGGCCCGTTCCCGCATGCCGCGGATCCCGGCGCCCTCGCGGGCGGCCCCGGTGCCGCGTCCGTCGTCGACGACGGCAAGCTCCACCGCGTCGCCGGTGTGGCGCAGGGTCACCTCGACGCGGTCGGCCTCGGCGTGCCGGGCCGCGTTGGTCAGCGCCTCCTGGGCGACGCGGTAGACGACGAGTTCGGTCTGCTGGTCGAGCGCGGGGAGACCGGCGTCGAAGCCGCGCACCACGTGCAGTCCCGCGTGGGTGGCGAACTCAGTGGTGAGCGAGGTCAGCGCGCTGACCAGACCGAGGTCCTCCAGCACGCCGGGGCGCAGTCGCCGTACCAGGCGGCGCAGTTCGTCCAGGCTGCCCCGGGTGATCTCCTGCGCCTGCCGCAGCTCGCCCCGCAGCGGCTCGTCGGCCTCGTCGGCCGCCCGTTCCAGGGACAGCAGGATCGCGGTCATGGTCTGGCCGACCTCGTCGTGCAGTTCCTGGGCGATCCGGCGGCGCTCCGCCTCCTGGGCGGTCATGACGCGGGCGCTGCTGGTGGCCCGTTCGCGTTCGAGGCGCTCGATCATGGCGTTGAAGCTGCGGATCAGCCGGGCGGTCTTCCCGCGGCCGTGCGCGGGCAGCCGCTGGCCGGGCCGCAGCAGGTCCACGGTGGTCATCAGCCGGGTGAGGCGGTCGAGCGGGGCCAGACTCATGCGCAGCAGCGCCGCGTTGGCGACCAGCATGACGACCAGACCGGCCACCAGGATCATCGCCTCGGTCAGCACCACCGGGACGGACACGGTCACCGGGGCCCACAGCAGCAGCGCGGTGGCGATGCCGAGCACCACCGCGTTGAGCGCGAAGACCCGCCAGAACAGGGACACCAGGACGACGCCTTTCTCTTCTCGACACGTCGTTGTCTCCAGTGTCGGTCACCGAGCGTGAGTCTCAGCCCCCGGCCTCGTCCCACCCGCGCCAAGCCTGCCCGCTCCCGCCGCGCGGTGTCGATGGGCTCCACTGCCCATCTCCGGGCGGTGGACTGCCCATGGCGCGAGGGGCCGTGGGCCGGCGCCCGAATGGGCATCGCGCCCGATGGGTTTCGCGCCGCCCCCGGACCACGATGGAGGCGTCCGGAGCGCCCCGAACGCGCTCCGGACCTCCCGTGCGTCGCGGACCCCGACCCGGACGAACGTCCGGCGCGACGCGCCCCCTCGGACAAAGGAACCGCCATGTCGCTCGACACGCCAAGGACCGAACCCGGCCCGGGACGGCTGACCGCCCACGAGGCCCGCCAGCGCCTCGAACACGAACGCGCCTCCCGGCTCGCCCAGCTCCGGGCCCTCGACGAGGCCGGGTCGACCGAGGGGGAGCAGGTGATGTCCGCGCAGAGGGAGACCGTCCGCCGGGTCCTCGGCGAGATCGAGGCGGCGTTCGCCCGGGTCCAGGACGGCAGCTACGGAAGCTGCCGCGGCTGCGCGAAGGCGATCCCGGTGGAGCGCCTGGAGATCCTGCCGTACACCAGCCTCTGCGTCCCCTGCCAGCGCCGGCAGGTCTGACGTCCGTCCGCCCTCCGTCTCCCGCCCTGCCCGAGGGGTGAAGTGGTGAACCATCAGATCGCCGACGCCGATGGCGCGGCCCTGTCGGCCGACGACCTGGCCGTGCTGCGCGCCGGCCTGCGCGAGCAGCGTCTCTTCCGCCGCGAGCAGTTGCAGCAGCTCTCGCGGACCGCGCCGGACCGCGCCGACGCGCCGCCCGGACCCGCGGACCCCTCGCGGGCCGAGGTCCGCGCCGCGCTGGCCGCCTCCGCCCGCATGGTCCTCACCGACGTCGAGGACGCCCTCACCCGGATGGACAAGGGCGGCTACGGCGTCTGCCACCTGTGCCGGGGGCCGATCGCCCGCGACCGGCTGCTGATCGTGCCGCAGGCCCGTTTCTGCGCCCGCTGCCAGCAGGTCAGGGAGGTCGGCCGGTGACCGCCCAGCGCCGTCCGCGCCGCTCCCTGCCCTGGTCAGGACGGGGTCCTGGCATCGCCCTCGACCTGGGCAGCGCCCGCACCCGCGCCTGGCTCTCCGGGCGGCGCGCGATCCTCGACGTGCCCACGGTGACCTTCCCCGGCGCCGGATCGGTGTACCCCGTCCAGCGCGGCGCCATCGTCGACGTGCCGGGAACGGCGCGGATGCTCGACCGGGTGCTCGGCAACCGCCTGCCCCGGACGGGCCGTCCGCTGATCGTGCTGGCGACGCCGGTCCTGGGCAAGGTCGCCTACCGGACGGCGGCCCGCGCCGCCGTCGAGGTCCTGCGTCCGCGCGCGGTGCTCTCCGTGCCCGCCGCGCGCGCCGTGGCGACGGCGGCGGAGGCCGACCTGACGCTGCCGCTGCTGGTCGTGGACCTCGGCGCGCACCTGACGGAGGTGACGCTGCTGTCCGACGGCGCGGTCGTCGACGCCCGGCTCGCGGCGCTGGGCACCTGCGATCTGGACCGCCACACCCCGCCCGTGCGGATCGCCGACACGGTCGTCGACCTGGTCACCGCGATGCTGGAGCAGGACTCCACGACCGAGATGCCCGACGCCCTCCGGCGGGGCGTGCTGCTCGCCGGCGGGGGCGCCCTGCGTCCGGACATCACCTACCGCCTCGTCGACCGGCTGCACTCCCCCGTCCGGCCGGTGCCCGCCCCGCACACGGCGGCGGTCCGCGGCGCGGCGCGGCTCCTGCGCGGTCTTCGCGCCCACCCCCGCGCCGAGTGGCCGGACGACGCCGCGCACCCGCTTCCCGGACCCGTCTGAGGTCCGCGTCAGCACCCCGTCCGACCGGCATCGACCCCGGCGGCGCGTCGGCGCCGCCAGGAGAGGAGAGACACCGTGGTCCGCGCGGAACCCCCCGAACCGGAGCCCGATGACCTCCCCCGCCTGCTGCTGTGGCGGCTGCGGAGCAACCCCCTGCGCCGCCGCGCGGACGCCGCGCAGGGGTGGATCGCCGTCGGGCTCGCCGCGGGCGTGCTGGCCGCCGTCCCCGTCGTCACGGTCCTGGCCGGGAAGGCCGCGCACCGGCACTACGAGGAGAGGGCGCGGCACCAGGCGGCCACCCGGCACGCCGTGCCCGCCGTCCTCCTGCGGGACGCGCCGCGTCATCCGGAGCCGGGCTCGGACGAGGCGGCGAAGGCCCTGTACACGGTGCAGGTCCGCTTCACCGACCCGCGGGGACACCTCCGCACCGGGCGCGCCGACGTCCCGCCCTCGCTGCCCGCGGGCAGCACCGTCCCCGTCTGGCTGGACGCGGGCGGCGAGCCGACCGGCCCGCCGCTCACCCCCGAGCAGGTCCGCAACCACTCCCTGGGCTGCGCCCTCGTCGCCGCGCTGTCCGTGCCCCTGGGCGGCGCGGCCGTCTACCGCGTCGCCGGACGGCGGATCGAGCGGCGCAACCTCGCCGGGTGGGACACGGCCTGGGCGAGGACCGCGCCGGGCTGGACGATCTCCCCCTGACCCGGCGGCCGTCACCCTGCGGGCGCGTCGCGGCACCGGCTCGGGTTTCCCCAGCCGGACGTCTTATTGCACACTATGCGCAATAGCTTGTTCAGTGCAGAAAGGCTTGCGATGGGTTCTCCGATCGTGCTGGGCATCGAGTCGTCGTGCGACGAGACCGGCGCCGGGCTGGTCAGGGACGGGAGACTGCTGGGGCACGCGGTCGCGTCGAGCATGGACGAGCACGCCCGGTACGGCGGTGTCGTCCCGGAGATCGCCTCCCGGGCGCACCTGCACGCGCTCCGCCCGGCGATCCGGCGGGCGCTGGACCGGGCGGGGCTGCGGCTGTCCGACGTCGGCGCGGTGGCGGTGACGACGGGACCTGGCCTGTCCGGCGCCCTCCAGGTCGGCGTGGCCGGGGCCAAGGCGCTCGCCCACGCGCTCGGGGTGCCGCTGCACGGCGTCCACCACCTCGCCGGTCATGTCGCCGCCGACACCCTGGAGCACGGCCCGCTGCCCGACCCGTGCGTGGTGCTGATCGTCTCCGGCGGCCACACGTCGCTGCTCCTCGTCAGGGACCTCGCCCGCGATCCGATCGTCCACCTCGGGGACACCCTCGACGACGCGGCCGGGGAGTGCTTCGACAAGGTCGCGCGGGTCTTCGGCCTGCCGTACCCCGGCGGCCCCGCCGTCGACCGCGCGGCCCGGGAGGGCGATCCGCGCGCCGTCGCCCTCCCCGCCCCCTCACCGGCCCCCGCGACGCCCCGTACGCCTTCTCCTTCTCCGGGCTGAAGACGGCCGCCGCCCGCTGGGCCGAGGGGTACGCGGGCCGGGAGCTGCCGGTGGCCGACGGGGCCGCGGCGCTCCAGGAGGCGGTCGCCGACGTGCTGACCCGCAAGGCGGTCGCCGCCTGCCGCGACCACGGTGTCGGGACGCTCGTGGTGGTGGGCGGGGTGGCCGCCAACTCGCGGGTGCGGTCGCTGGCGGAGGAACGGTGCCGGGCGGCCGGGATCGCGCTGCGGGTGCCGCCGCCGGGACTGTGCACGGACAACGGGGCGATGATCGCGGCGGTGGGCGACCTCCTCGTCCGGGCCGGGGCCGCACCCGCGCCGCTCGACCTCTCCGTCGACCCCTCGGCACCGCTGGAGCGCGCCGCGCTGCACCCGGTCGCGGCGACGGCGTAGGCGGTGTGAGGGACGTGGGGGCGGGACGGCCCCGGGGAGCGCGTCCGGGACGTCTCCGGAGCGCGCGGCGGCTGGTCCGATGGGAGGAACGTCCGCGGGGACACGCCGCCCGCGACCCGGGTAAGGGGAGAAATACGATCATGACCGTTACCGCACAGATCGACAGCACCCGCCCGGTGGCCACCCTCATCAACGTCTTCACCGTCCCGCCCGACCGGCAGGCCGAGCTGCTCGCGCTCCTCGCCCGCGCCACCGAGGAGACGATGAGGCACCGGCCCGGCTTCGTCTGCGCCAACTTCCACGCCTCGCACGACGGCGAACGCGTGATCAACTACGCCCAGTGGGAGAGCGAGGGGCACTACCGCGCGATGCTGGCCGACCCCGAGGCCCGCGTCCACATGGACCAGGCCGCGGCCATCGCGACGGACGTCCAGCCGCGCCTGTTCCACGTCCGTTCGACACACGGCGGGTAGCGCCGGTCCCGGATCACGGGCGAGGACCTCCCTCCCCCGACGGCCCGGGTCAGCGAACCCCCCGCTTCCCGGAGGCTCGCGGCGCCGCGCGGGCGTCCTCGGACTCCAGGGACGAGAGCACCTCGCCGACCGGGCCGTGCCGGACGGGCCGCCCGTCGTCGAACACGACCGCCTCGCGGGCCACCGCGCGGACGGCGGACACGTCGTGGCTGATGAGCAGCAGGGCCGTCGTCGCGGGCGCGAGCAGCTCGGGCAGCGCGGCGAGGACGCGTTCGCGGGAGGCGCTGTCCAGGGCCGACGTCACCTCGTCGCACACCAGCAGCGCCGGGTGCGCGGTCAGGGCCCTGACCAGGGCGCAGCGCTGCAACTGCCCGCCGGAGAGCCGGTCGGGGGTGCGGTGCAGCAGCTCGGCCTCCAGCCCGAGGGCGGCCGCCGCGCCGACGGCCTCGGCCCGCGCCTTCTCCGGCGGCAGACCGCGCAACAGGACGGCGGTGGCGGCGAGTTGGTCCAGCAGGGGCCGGTGCCGCTCGAAGGAGTCGGCGCTGTTCTGGTGCACGTACTGGACGACTCGGCGTTGCGCGGACGTGCGGCGGTCGATCCGGGCGGGCAGCGGTGTCCCGTCGACACGGACCTCGCCGGAGGTCGGCGCGGTGAGCCCGGCGAGGACGCGGGCGAAGGTGGTCTTCCCCGACCCCGAGGGGCCGAGCAGCGCGGTGCGGCCGCCCGGCGGGAACGTCAGGGACACCGGGCCCGCGAGGAGGACGGCGGACCGGCGGCGCACGACGATCCCGCGAGCGGTGACCGCGCCGGCCCCCGGCGCCACCGCCCCGCCCTCGCCGCCGAGCGGCGCGGGAGCGGCACCACCCGCCACGCTC
>NZ_FMCI01000092.1 GCF_900091845.1 Streptomyces sp. SolWspMP-5a-2 | reverse complement strand
GACCGGCCGCCGCACACCCCCTCACATCCACGCGATCCACCGCATACCGAGCTGACCAAATGACTCAAAAGCGGCGTATGGCACGGCTGTTCGCTGGTCGGGCGGAAACGCCCGTGCCATGCTGCGGAGTGCGCGCAGACCCATCCCGCATCGCACGCGAAGGCGGCTCGATGGACTACATCTCCTATGTGCAGGCGCACCCGGACTTCTACCGTCCGCTCTACGAGGGCAGCGAACTGGGGCAGCGTTACGAGGCCCGGAGCGTCCCGGCCTCCTGGGACCGGAAGTCGATGTCCTTCTGGTCGATCCACAAGCCGCCCGGGACCGTGATCGCCACCCACGGCTGGAAGGTCCACGTCTCCGTCCGGATCGCGCGGGCCCAGGACGTGCTCGACGTGGTGGCCGGGGTCTGCGTCCGGCAGGGCGTCGCCTTCAAGCACCTCGGCACCCGCGCCTACTTCCTGATGCTGCACCACAAGCACGCGCCCCGGTCCCAGAACGGGAAGTTCATCGCGGCCTACCCGCCCGACGCCGAGGCGTCCAGGAGGCTCATGGAGGAGCTGCACGACCTCCTCCCCGACGAGGTGGGCCCCTACATCCTCGGCGACCGGCGCTGGCGCGACTCCCGCGCGGTCTCCTACCGGTACGGGGCGTTCGAGACCATCCCGGTGGTCAGGGCCGACGGCTCCGAGGAGCTGATGGTGCCGGACGGCGCGGGAAGGCTCGTCCCCGACGTGCGGGGGCTCTCCTTCACCCTGCCCGAGGGGATCGAGGACCCGTTCCGCGCCCAGACCAGGCCCCTCAGGCACTACACGGCGGCCGCCGCCCCCGCCCCGCAGTCCGTCTCCTTCGAGGGCCTCACCTTCACCAGGCTGCTGCGGCACTCCAACGGCGGCGGCGCCTATGTCGCCACCCTCGCGGAGAGCGGGGAGGAGGTCTTCGTGAAGGAGGCGAGGGCGCACTCGGGGCTCTATCCCGACGGCACCTCGTCGCCCGAGCACCTGACCCACGAGAACGCGATCCTGCGGTCCCTGGAGGAGGACGTCCCGGGGGTCGCGCCCGCGCCGGTGGCGTTCTTCGAACGCTGGGAACACACCTACCTCGTCACGGAGTTGGTGCCCGGGGTCTCCCTGCTCGAATGGGTCACGAACCACCACCCGGGGTTCACCGTCTCCCCCGACAGCGCCTACTACCGCTCCTACTGGGACCGGTGCGCGCACGTCGTCGGGCAGCTGACCCGCGCGCTGGAGCGGCTGCACGCCGCCGGGTACGTGTTCCTCGACGTCAGTCCGCGCAACGTCCTGGTCGACGACGACGACACCGTGCGCCTCATCGACTTCGAGACGGCCGAGAGGACCGGGAACCCGCTCGGCCTGTTCGGCACCCCCGGCTACTTCCCCGACCTCCCGGCCGACCGGCTCGCCGCGGAGATGGAGCGCGACCCCACCTACTGCGACCGGTACGGACTCGCCGCCGTCACGCAGTTGCTGACGTTCGGCATGAAGATCCACGTCACCCAGCGGGAGCCCGGCGCGCTGCACCACCTGCGCGACCTCGTGCACCGCACCTCCGGCCTCCCGGTCCCCGCCACCCTCTGGCGCCGGTCCACCGCCTTCACCGACCCGGACAGCCCGAGCCGGGTGCCCTCGCCCGACGCGGTGCGCGCGGACCCGCTGGGCTGCCTGCGCGGGCTCAGGGACGCGGTGGCCGACGCGATCCTCGCCGCCGCGACGCCGGAGGGACGCGTCGTCTTCCCGACCGTGCCGCGCGGCTACTACGCGCACCAGCACGCCGTCGTGCACGGAACGGCCGGGGTGCTGCACGCGCTGCGGCTGGCCGGACGCGAGGCGCCGCCCGAGGTCCTCGCGCGCTTCCGCCGGGAGAGCCTGGACGAGAGCGCGCGGGCGGCGCCAGGACTGCACTCGGGCGGCGCGGGCATCGCCTGGGTGCTCGCCGACCACGGCCTGGTCGAGGAGGCGGAGACGCTGCTCGCGCGGGCCGGGGACCATCCGATCCTGGACCGGTGCGCCACCCTCGGCGAGGGCGCGGCGGGCGTCGCCCTGGCCCATCTGGCGCTCTACGGGCACGACAAGGACGAGGGGCACCTGGACGCGGCCCGGCGGATCCGCGCGCGGATCCCGGCAGGCGACGCCCTCCTCGGCCACCTGGAGACGGCGGGCGCGACCGGGCTGCTGCACGGCCGGGCGGGCGTGGCGCTGCTCGACCACTACCTGTACCGGATCCTCGGCGACGACGACGCGAAGCGGAACGGGCTCGCGCTGCTGCGCGCCGAGGCGGCCGAGGCCGACCCCTTCCCCGGCGGCGGCATCGGGTTCCGCGTCTCGGCCGAGGACCAGCGCCTCTACCCCTACCTCTACCGGGGCTCCGCCGGGTACGCGACGGTCGCCGCGCGCTACCTCCCGGTCGCCGACGAGGACCTCGCGGAGTCGGTCACCGAGGCGGTCCGGGCCAGCACCGCCGCGACGACGTACTACGCGGGTCTCTACGAGGGCCAGTCGGGGCTGGTCTTCGCGCTCGCCGAGCACGCGTCGCTGACCGGTCTGCCCGCGGGCCGCGAGGCGGCGGTGGAGACGGCCCGCGGCCTGTTCTGCCACGCCGTCTCCCACACCACCGGCGTCCACTTCCACGGCGAGTACCTCATGCGGTTCAGCACCGACCTGTGGAGCGGCTCCGCGGGTGTGCTGCTGGCCCTGACCCGGCTCCTGGACGACACCGAGGACGCCTTCTTCACGCTGGACCGGCTCACCCGGCGGCCGGCCGACGGCTGACCCCGCGCCGGTCCCACCCCGTCCCACGCCCTCTTCCGGTGGAGGAGAGGGGAAGCAGAGGAAAGGAAGGACGAACGTCATGGCGGACATCGAAGTCATGGAAGAGGTGCTGGCCCTCCAGCTCCTGGAGAGCGAGACGCCGGAGACCGACCGGCTCGCCGCCTCGGGCCTGTGCACCAGCACCACGGCCAGCACCGGCTGTACGAAGTTCTGATCGGCGCCTGCCGCTGACACCCGGAGGTCCGGACGCACCGTCCGGGCCCCCGGGCGGCGGCACCGCCCGACGCGCGATCCAGGAGGACGCCGTGGAATTCTCCCTCTTCTTCGTGGGCCAGCTCGCCGATCCCACACCGGAACGGGAACGGCGGATGCTGCGGGACTCCGTCGAACAGGCCGTCCTCGCCGACCGGGTGGGGTTCGACCGCGTCTGGGCGGTGGAGCACCACGGCCTGAAGTGGTACTCGCACATGAGCGCGTCGGAGATCTTCCTGACCTGGGTGGCCGCGCGCACCGAGCGGATCAGGATCGGGCACGGGGTGGTCACCCTGCCGTTCGCCTACCAGCATCCGGTCCGGGTCGCCGAACGGGCCGCCCTGCTCGACGTGTTGTCCGGCGGGCGCCTCGACCTCGGCGCGGGGAACGGCGGCAGCGCCCGGGAGACGGCGCTGTACGGAGTGGACCGGGACGCGGCGCGGGCGCAGGTGCGCGAGGCGCTGGAGATCATCACGGGCATCTGGCGCGACGAGGAGTTCGAGTGGCACGGCTCGCTCGACATCGGCCCGGGGACCGTCCTGCCCCGCCCCCTCCAGGCACCGCACCCGCCCCTCTTCCTGGCCTGCGGCAAGGAGGAGGCGCTGCGCACGGCGGCCGGACTCGGGCTCGGCGCCCTCGTCCTCGGCTTCGGCGGCCCCGCGATGACCCGCCACCGCCGCGCGCTGTACGACGCGGCCCGCGCCGAGCGCGCCCCGGGCGGCCTCCTCACCTCCACCGTCAACGACCACTTCGCGGTCGTCTGCCCGACGGTGGTGCTCGACGACGTGGAGCGGGCGCGCGCCGTCGGGCTGCGGGGCCAGCAGTTCTTCGTCGAGTCGTCGCGCCACTGGTACGGCGGGGGCAGGCCGCCCGCGCAGGACCCGGCCGTGGACGGCGAGCGGGCCCTGGAGCGGACGCGGCGTGAGGTGCTGGACCAACTCGACGAGCACCAGGTGGAGTTCAGGCCCGAGTACGTCGCCGCGTACCACACCGACCACCCCTACGGCTCGGCCGAAGGGGCGGTGGAGCGGGTCAGGGAACTGGCCGACGCGGGGGCGGACGAGGTGATGTGCCTGGTCCAGATGGGGACGGTTCCGCACGAGGTGTGCATGGAGACGATCCGGCAGTGGGGCGAGAAGGTCATCCCGCGTTTCCGGGCGGGGAGTCGGGCCCCGGCGGCGTGAACCCGGTTGCCCGGCGGGCGGGTTGACGCCGTCCGCCCCGGTGCAGGACGACGGCCAGCGGGGTGGCGGTGAACATCGAGGAGTACGTGCCGACCACCAGGCCGATGAGCAGGGCGAGGGCGAAGTCCGTCAGGGTGTCGCCGCCGAGGACGGCGAGCGCGGTGAGGATGAACGCGGCGCCCATCCCCGTGTTGACAGTCCGCGGCAGGGTCTGCAGCAGGGCGCGGTCGGCGACGCGGTCGAAGGGCTCCCCGCGGTCGCGCCGGGCCAGTTCCCTGAGCCGGTCGAAGAGGACGACGGAGTCGTTGACGGAGTAGCCGATGACGGTCAGCAGCGCGGCGAGGAAGACCCCGTCGATCGGTTTGCCGAGCCAGGCGAAGACGCCGACCAGGATCACGACGTCGTGGGCGAGGGCCGCCACAGCGGAGCTGCCCAGCAGCCAGCGGAAGCGGGCCGCGAGGTAGCAGAGCTGGGCGGCGAGGGCGACGGCCAGCGCGACGAGCGCGCCCCGGCGCAGCTCCTTGCCGAGGCTCGGGCCGATCGTCTCGTCGCGGAGCAGGTCGGCGCGGCCGGTCAGGGCGGCGACGGTCCTGGTGAGCGCGCGGGTCTCGGTGTCGCCGAGGTGGTGGGTGCGGACGGTGAGCCGGTTCTCGCCCGAGGTCTGGACGACGGCGCGCGGGAACCCGCCGTCGGCGAGGGCGGCGCGGGCCCGGTCGGCGTCGACCGGGGTGGCGGTGGCGTACTCGATGAGACGGCCGCCGGTGAACTCGACGCCGTAGTCGAGCCCGCGTACGGCGATGCCGGAGGCGGCCAGCACGAGGGCGGCGGCGGAGACGGCGAGCCAGCGGCGCGGGTGGCGCATCAGCCGCGGGGCGGCCCGCGTGAGGTGGTCCCGGACGGCGCCGGTGTGGGCGATGCCGGTGAGGCGGGGGCGGCGGCGCGTGCCGGGGCGGGCGAGGGCGAGGTCGGCGAGGGCGCGGGTGACGACGAGGGCGCTGAACATCGAGGCGAGGACGCCCGTGCCGAGGGTCACGCCGAAGCCGCGCACGGGTCCCGAGGCGAGGAGGAACAGCAGTCCGGCGGCGATGAGCGTGGTGATGTTGGAGTCGGCGACGGCGCTGAACGCCCCGCGGAACCCGGCCGTCAGGGAGGACCTGGGGCTCGGGCGGACGCGGGCCGCGTACTCCTCGCGGGCGCGTTCGAAGACGAGCACGTTGGCGTCGACGGCCATGCCGATGGCGAGGACGAACCCGGCGAGTCCCGGCAGGGTGAGGGTGGCGCCGAGGGCCGCGAGGGCCGCGTAGGAGACGAGCCCGTAGCAGGCCAGGGCGACGGTCGCCAGGACGCCCAGGAGCCGGTAGACGGCGATGATGAACAGCGCGGTCAGGGCGGTGCCGACGGCGGCGGCCCAGGCGCTGGCGGTGACGGCCTCGGCGCCGAGGGTGGGTCCCACGGTGCGCTGCTCGACGGTCTCGACCGGCACCGGCAGGGCGCCGCCGTTGATGAGCAGGGCCAGCTCCCGGGCCTCTCTGTCGTCGAAGGTGCCGGTGATCTGGGTGGAGCCGCCGGTGATGCCGGTCCGGCAGGCGACGGACGGGTCGACCTGCGGCGAGGAGATGATCTTGTCGTCGAGCACGATGGCCACCCGGCGGGCCGGGTCGCCCGGCGGGGAGCAGGCGGCCTCGCCGGTCAGCCGGGCCCAGCCGGTCCCGCCGTCTCCCGCGAAGCCCACGGTGACGTGCCATCCGGCGCCGCCCTGCTGGTCGAAGCGGGCGTCCGCCCTGTCGACGTCCTTGCCGGTGAGGGCGGCGGCCCGCAGGCTCAGCGGCCGGCCGGACTCGTCGGGCAGCACGAGCGTTCCCGCGGGCGGCGGGTCCGCGTCGGGGCCGGCGCCGGTCGCGGTGCCGAGGACCTGGTGGAAGGTGAGCTGGGCGGTCCGGCCGAGGACGTCCGCCGCCTTGCGGGGGTCCTGCACGCCGGGCAGTTCGACGACGATGCGGTCGCTGCCGGAGCGGGCGACGGTGGGTTCCGCGACGCCGAGCGCGTCGATCCGGGCGCGCAGCACCTCGACGGTGCGGTCCGTGGCCTCGCCGTCGGCGTCGGCGCCGTCGGCGGGGCGGGTCTCCAGCACGATCTGGGTGCCGCCCCTGAGGTCGAGTCCGAGACGGACGGGCACGGTGAGCGCGATGTGCAGGGACAGCGCGACGACGGCGAGGGCGATCAGCCCTCTGGTGTACGGGGATCGCTTCACGGCGGGGCCTCCGGCGGGCATGCCGCGGCCCGCACGGGGGCCGCGGTCAGGGAGAGGGGAAGAGGGGTTCGGGTGCCGGAGGGGAAGGGGGCGCGCGGGTGCCGTGCCGGTCGGCCGGG
>NZ_FMCI01000040.1 GCF_900091845.1 Streptomyces sp. SolWspMP-5a-2 | reverse complement strand
CCTTCTTCCCCGCCACCCGCCAGGGCTGCTCGACGAGGGCGACGCTCACGCCGTGCCCCGGCAGGACGGCGGCGAGGGCCCGCAGGTCACGGGCGTCGACGCCGCCGCCCGCGCCGTGGCCGAGGGCGAGCAGCAGCCGGGGCGCGGTCGCCGGGTGCCAGGTGATCCGGGCGTCGCCCGCGCCGGTCGTCACGATCTCTGTGGTCACGTCAGAAGAGTGTGCCCTCTTCGGGGCCCTCCAGCTCCTTCAGCAGCTCCGGGCCGTTGTTGCGGACGTTGCTGACGGCGGTCGGCACCGGGTAGGCGCGCATCAGTCCGGTGGGCGGCGGGGCGAGGAGGTGGCGCAGCCCGTCGGGGTCGGTGCGGGCGGGGTCGAGCCAGTCGTCCCAGCGGTCCGGGGTGAGCATGAGGGGCATCCGGGGGTGGATGTCGGCGAGGGCGCGCGGTCCGTCGGCGGGGGCGGCGGCGAGCGGCGCGGTCTCGGCCTCGGTGGTGATCACGGAGCAGGTGGCCCACCAGGCGGCGGGGTGGTCGTCGGGCAGGGTGCGGTCGCGCCAGAACTCGTAGAGCCCGGCCATCGCGAAGACCGAGCCGTCGGCGGGGAGCACGAAGTAGGGCTGCTTGCGCGGGCGCTTTTTGCGGCCCTCGACCTCCAGGTCGCGCTCCTGCTGCCCGGTGACCCACTCGTAGTAGCCGTCGGCCGGGACGATGCAGCGGCGGGCAGCGAAGGCACGGCGGTAGGACGGCTTCTCGTGGACGGTCTCGGCCCGCGCGTTGATCATCCGGGCGGCGCCCTCGGGGGTCTTCGCCCAGGACGGGACCAGGCCCCACCGCAGCGTGCGCAGCTGGCGGACCGGCCGCGGGTCGGCCGCGTCCTTCAGGGGACGGTCGAGGACCACGTAGACCTCTTTGGTGGGGGCCACGTTGTAGTCGGGCGCGAGGGTCTCCTCGGCGTCCCACTTCTCGACCCCGAAGGTCCCCGCGAGATCCTCGGGCCCACGACTGGCCGCATACCGTCCGCACATCTGGAGAACCCCTTCGACCTGCGAAAACATCGATTCAGTCAGCACCGAGTCGGCACGGTGCCGGCCGGCGTCACCTCCGTCACCCGACCGCCCGGCCGGTGGCGTCCGGCGCAGGGTGCCGTACGTGTCCGCCGTCTCCTCGATACTCCCGCGCCCCGGCCACCGGGCCGGCAGCTCAGCATTCCTCGACCTGTTCGACATCGGCCGGTGACGTGCGGGCCGACGACCCGTGGGAGGAGCGCTGCCTCATGGTATGCGGGGCGTGGTCGCTCCTCGCCGTCCGGCGATCCCGTCACCGTGGGGGCCTAGGTGGCCAGTGCCTCGGTCGGGGTGAGGCGGGCGGCGCGGAGGGCCGGGTAGAGACCGGCCAGCGCGCCGACCAGGATCGCGCCGCCGGGGCCCGCGGCCACCGAGGTGAGGGGGATGACCGGCGGCCAGTCCTGGTGTGCGGCGTAGGCCATGGTGGCGAGGGAGCCGAGGACGGTACCGGCCAGGCCGCCGAGGACCGACAGCAGGACCGACTCGGTGAGGAACTGCGCGCGTATCTGCCCGCGATGGGCGCCCAGCGCTCTGCGCAGGCCGATCTCCCTGCGTCGTTCGAGGACGGAGACGACCATGGTGTTGGCCACGCCGACCCCGCCGACGAGGAGAGCGACGCCCGCGAGTCCCAGGAAGAGCGCGGAGAAGGTGCTCGCGGCCGCCCTCTTGGCGGTCAGGGCGTCCGACGGACGGCTGACCTGGACCACACCGGGCAGTTCGGGGTTGACGGTGGCCGGCAGCACCTCGCGCACGGCCTCGATCCGCGACTCCCTCGCCTTGAGGTAGAGCACCGTGGGATGCCCGTCGAACGCCAGCAGGCGCCGTGCGGTGTCCCAGCCGACCAGGACGGACCGATCGATCTCCGGGTTCAGCGGGGTCTTGTGGAGAACGCCGACCACGGTGAACCAGTGGTGGCCGATGAAGATCTGCGGGGCGGGCGCGCCGGGGGTGACGTCCGGGACGCCGAGCCGGGAGGCGGCGACCGCGCCCAGGACCGCGAGGGGGAACCTCTCCGCGCCCGCTCCGAGGAACCGGCCCGAGCCGACCTCGGCGTTGATCGCCCCGAGCAGGTCGGGCTTTCCGGCGAGGACGGTCAGCCCGGTGTAGTCGCTGATGCCGAGGCGGTCGTTGCGGAAGACCTCGGGCGCAGCGCACGGCGATGGTCGGTGACATCGCCCATGAGCTGCGCACACCGCTCACCACGATCCGCGGTTGGCTCGAAGCGGCACAGGACGGCCTGGCCGACTCCGACGAGGCGTTCGTCGCCTCGCTGCTCGACGAGGCCCTGCTGCTCCAGCACATCGTCGACGACCTCCAGCACCTGGCCCAGGCGGACGCGGGCCGCTTCCGTCTGCACCCCGAACCGCTGTGCCTGCGGGAGCTCCTCGCGAGCGTCGCCGCCGCGCATCGCGGCCGGGCCGACGCGGCGGGCGTCACCCTCGTCAGCCACCTCGACGAAGCTCCCGCCGTCGACGCGGACCCCGTGCGCCTGCGCCAGGCGCTCGGGAACCTGCTGACCAACGCCGTGCGGCACACACCGGCCGGGGGGACCGTGACCCTGCGCTGCCGTCCGGCCGGGGACCGGGCCGTGATCGAGGTCGCCGACACCGGTACCGGCATCGCCGCGGCCGACCTGCCCCAGGTCTTCGACCGTTTCTGGCGCGCCGACAAGTCACGCGCCCGTGAGACCGGCGGCAGCGGTCTCGGCCTGGCGATAGTCCGCCAGCTCACCGAGGCGCACGGCGGCGCGGTCACGGTGACCAGCGTCCCGAACGCCGGAACCGTCTTCACCCTGCGCCTGCCGTTGCCGCCTCGCCCCTGATCCCGACGGGCACCCTGCCCGATCGGCGGACCGGGGCCGCCGCGGCGCCGAGCACTGCCGGTGGCACCCCCGCGCGGTCAGGTGCGGATCTGGTCGGCCGAGACGGTCCAGAGGCGCTCGGCGAGGGCGGGATCGAGCGCCCATTCCTTGACGCCGTGCGGGTGTTGCGCGAGGTCGGCGTCGTTCGGCACGGTGCGGGCCTCCTGGGCGTCGTCGAGGTAGTGGCCTCCCGAACGGGCGAACTCGGGGGCGACGGCCGCGACGATGCTGGTGGCGGCCCCCTGCCCGAGCGTCTTGTAGGTGAAGACTCCAGCGGCCTCGGCAGCGGCGAGCGACGCCTTCTGTGCCGGTGTGAAGTTCCGCTGCAGCCCTGTCGCGATGCCGCCGGGGTTCACCGCGTTGGCGACGATGCCGTCGGAGGCCCAGCGGCGGGTCGCCTCGACGGCGAAGAGCGAGTTCGCCGTCTTCGACCGGGCGTAGGCGATCTGCGGGTCGTAGCCGCGACGTTCGAAGTGGAGGTCGTCGAAGTCGACGCCGGAACGCATGTGCGCCGTCGAACTGACCGAGACGATCCGTGCTCCGTCCCGGTCGGCCGCTCCCAGAGCCAGGGCGTCGTGCAGGCCGGTGGCCAGGGCGAAGTGGCCGAGGTGGTTCGTCGCGAACTGCAACTCCCAGCCCTCACGCGTTCGTTCGAGGCCGCCGGTGACCACGCCCGCGTTGTTGATCAGCAGGTGCAGGGGGCCGTGCCAGGCGTCGGTGAACCGGGTGACGGAGGTCCTGTCGGCGAGGTCGAGCCGGACGACTCGGGGACGGATCCCTCCGGTCGACCTCGCGATCGTCCCGGCGACGGTGTCACCCGCGGTCGTGTTCCGGACGGCCAGTGTCACGTCCGCCCCGGCAGCGGCCAGCGCGCGAGCCGTCTCGGTCCCGAGGCCGGAGGAGGCTCCCGTCACGATCGCGCGGACGCCGGCGAGGTCGATGCCCCGCAGCACCTCGTCCGCGGTGCTGGAGGCGGTGAAGGGCGTGGTGATGAGTGCGTGAGCCATGACATCGACTATACGAACTGGACTTGTTTTGTATAGTTCGTTTGACGCTCGTACGCTCGTCGCATGAGCAGTCCCGATACCGGACACGCGCCGTCGACCGGCGCCGACGCCGATCGCCGCACCTCGGTCCTGGACTCCGCGATGATCACCTTCGCGCGGTTCGGGTACCGGAAGACGTCGATGGAGGAAGTGGCACGGGCGGCGGACATCTCCCGGCCCGGCCTCTACTTCCTCTTCTCCTCGAAGGAGGCCCTGTTCCGCGCCGCGGTCACCCAGGCCCTGGAGCGCGACATCGCAGCGGCCGAACACGCCCTGGCCGGGACCGGCCGCCCCCTCCCGGAGCGCCTCGTCGACGCGTTCGACCACTGGGCAGGCCGCTACGTCGGCCCGCTGGCGCGCGATGTCGCGGGGGTCATCGAGGACAACCCCGGCCTCCTCGGCGAGATCGTCGAGACCATGCCGCGCCGTTTCGAGCAATTGATCACGGACGCGATCGCCGGCGAGTCGGGGCACGACGCGGCACCCCTGGTCGCGCAGACGGTGATCAGCACCTCGATCGGCCTCAAGCACCAGACCGCGTCACGGGAGTTCTACCTCGCCCG
This sequence comes from Streptomyces sp. SolWspMP-5a-2, assembly GCF_900091845.1. Classification (GTDB taxonomy): domain Bacteria; phylum Actinomycetota; class Actinomycetes; order Streptomycetales; family Streptomycetaceae; genus Streptomyces; species Streptomyces doudnae. The sequence continues at coordinate 20,603 of NZ_FMCI01000040.1, read as the reverse complement.
GCTGAAGGTCGCCGTCGGTCTCCTGCTGCGCTAGCGAGCGGCGGGGCGGGAGGCCGGGCCGCGCCGCCGCGGAGTCGTTCGACGCACCGCGGGCGTCCTCACTGTCCGGGGTGGTTGCCGGGACCGGTGTGGGTGCTGGCCAGGGGGGTCGGAGAGAGGGCGGTGGGTTCCTCGCCGGGTTCGAGGAGGGTCTCGGCGGAGCCGACGATGAGGGGGTCGGGGCGTCCGACGGCATCCGCGTCCTTCTCGTCGTAGTCGACGCGCGCGAGGAGGCTGCGCATCGCTTCGATCCGGCCGCGCCGCTTGTCGTTGTTCTTGACCACGGTCCAGTGGGCGTCGGCCGTGTCGGTGGCCCGCAACATGGTGACCTTGGCAGCGGTGTAGGCGTCCCACAGATCGAGCGAGGCGACGTCGGTGGGAGACAGCTTCCAGCGGCGCACGGGGTCGACCTGACGAATCGCGAACCGGGTGCGCTGCTCGGAGCGGGAGACGGAGAACCAGAACTTGACGAGGATGATGCCGTCCTCGACGAGCATCTGCTCGAAGAGGGGGCACTGGCGAAGGAACAGTTCGTGCTCCCGGTCGCTGCAGAAACCCATCACCTTCTCCACGCCGGCCCGGTTGTACCAGGACCGGTCGAAGAACGCGATCTCACCGCGGGCGGGCAGATGCGGGACGTAGCGCTGGAAGTACCACTGGCCCGCCTCCCGCTCGGACGGCTTGTCCAGGGCGACGATCTTCACGGTCCGCGGATTGAGCCGCTCGGCGAACCGCTGGATCGTCCCGCCCTTGCCCGCCGCGTCACGGCCCTCGAAGAGCACGACCAGCCGCGCGCCGGTCTCCTGGGTCCACCGCTGCAGCTTGAGCAGTTCGATCTGCAGCACCCGCTTGGTCCTGTCGTACTCGGCGCGGCGCAGCTTGTGCGCGTAGGGATGGTTCTCCCGCCAGGTCCGCATCGGCCGACCGGTGGCGCTGAGCAGGACCGGACGCTCAGGCTGGCTCTCGTCGACCAGGAGCCCACGCAGCAGCTCCTGTTCCGTCTCTTCATCCATGATCCGGGGGTACCCACCTGACCTTTGCCCACGCTTTACTGCATCTGACGCCCGCGGTGGACAACCGCCCCCAGGGGCGCCGATTCCGGCGGGGCGGGCGTCCGCAGACGCAGGGCGCGGGAGGACACGCACGGGGGCGGACAGAGGATCCTCTGTCCGCCCCCGTGCGTGGGCCACGCCGAGCGTCAGATGCGGCGGTGGGACTGGTAGTAGCTCCCGATCTGCTCGTGGTAGCCGGCGTCACCCACGTGCTTGTCCTTGTCGAACTCGGGGGAGTCCTTGATCTGCTCCTTGGTGAGATCGACGTAGATCTTCTTCTCGGCCTGGTCGACCGTCTTGACGGTGCCGGCCGGCAGCAGCACGTGCTTGCCGAAGATCCACACACCGGTGTCGACGACGATGTAGGAAGAGTCGACGTCGTCCGAGTGCTTGTCGACCTTGCCGATGCTTCCATCGGTGGCCTCGACCTTGAACCCGGTCAGGTCGGTGCCCGCGGCGTGGCCGGTCGTCGGCTGGTAGCCCCAGATGCTGTCGCTCATGAAACGGCTCCCTCATCGAAATGCGTTGCTTGTTTTCCGGCAGAGAAATTGTGGCCGCCACGTCGTACCGAAAAGCGAGTGGCGCTTCCTCGGGGAGCCGGGTGCCCCTGGCGCACCGACTCACACACCTTTTTTTCCAGGCGATCGAGAACGGCCAGAGGCGTCGTGTGGAGGGCCATGGTTCCTGGCGTCACGGCCACCCCTGGCCGTCCCACCCGGCTACCCCGTATCGGGAGAACAATTCCCTTCTCCGGATACGGGGTACGGCACGAGAAACGGGTGGGGCCCGACGCGGTCGCGTCGGGCCCCACCCGTCAGAAAGAGCTGGTCAACCTGCTACCAGCGGTACCAGCGGCCCCGCTTGCCGCCGCTCCCGGCGGGGCGGATCACGAAGCCGAGGACCCACACGATCAGCACGATGACGGCAATCCACCACAGTGCCTTCAGTGCGAAACCGGCACCGAAAAGGATCAGGGCGAGCAGAAGAACAAGAAGAACAGGAACCATGATTATCAACCTCCGATCACACATGTGCCCCGCGCGGCGATCTCCACTCCACCTTTTCCCCACAGATCCTCCGGGTCCGGATCTCGGGCGTGGACAGCCTGTTCGAGGCCACCCGAAAATGAACCTTTAATCCGAGGGGACAAGGTGTGCAGGAGCCCCGGATCGATCCGGAGCCCCGACGCCCTGCCTGCGTTCGCTGCCAGGAACGATCTCTGTTGCGCCGGCGTCTCAGATACCGCCCGCACAGACGTGCCACACTGCCAGACTCACCGACACCACCGGGAGCCCTCGCCGCATGGACAGCACCGCATCCTCGCTCTCCTCCCTCTGGGACGAGGTGGTCGGCACCCAGCCTGACCCGGACATGTGGGTGGTGATCGCGACGCTGGCCGCGGCGCTCGCCGTGACCGTGCCGCTCGGGCCGTGGCGAATAGCCCGCAACGCCATCACCATCGCCCACGAGGGCGGTCACGGGCTGGTCGCGCTCGTCACCGGGCGGCAACTGACCGGTATCCGGCTCCACTCGGACACCAGCGGGCTGACGGTCAGCCGGGGCAAGCCGCACGGGGTCGGCATGATCCTCACCGCGGCGGCCGGTTACACCGCTCCCCCGCTGCTGGGCCTCGGCGGGGCCGCCCTGCTCGGCACCGGGCGGATCACGCTGCTGCTCTGGCTGGCGACGGTGCTGCTGCTGGCGATGCTGGTGATGATCCGCAACGCCTACGGCGCGCTGACCGTCGTCCTCACCGGCAGCGCCTTCCTGCTGGTGTCGTGGCTGGCCGGACCGCAGGTACAGGCCGCGTTCGCGTACGCGGTGGTGTGGTTCCTGCTGGTGGGCGGGGTGCGTCCGGCGTTCGAGCTGCAGGCCAAGCGCCGCAGGGGCGGCGCGGGTGACTCGGACGCGGACCAGTTGTCGCGGCTGACGCACGTCCCGGCCGGGCTGTGGCTGTTCCTGTTCCACGCGGTGAGCCTCTGCTCGCTGATCGGCGGCGGCAGGTGGCTGCTGCGGTTGTGACCAGCGGCGCCGGGGCCGTGGGCGGCCGGTACGAGAGGGCACGGGAGCGACGGGCTGCTTATAAGGTGGAGCCATGGCCCCGAACCCCGCAGACACCGCCCTCTGGCCCGCCCCGCACGCGAGCGGAGCCGTCGACGCGACGGTCCTCGTGCCGGGGTCGAAGTCGGTCACCAACCGTGCCCTGGTGCTGGCCTCGCTGGCCTCCGAGCCCGGCTGGCTGCGCCGCCCGCTGCGCTCCCGGGACACCCTGCTGATGGCGGGCGCGCTGCGCGCGATGGGCATCGGGATCGAGGAGGGCGTCGGCCCGGACGGCTCGGGCGAGTTCTGGCGGGTGCTGCCCACCGGTCTGCACGGCCCCGCCACCGTGGACGTCGGCAACGCGGGCACGGTCATGCGGTTCCTGCCGCCGGTCGCGGCGCTGGCCGACGGCCCGGTCCGCTTCGACGGCGACCCGCGCTCCTACGTGCGTCCGCTGCACGGGGTGATCGACGCGCTGCGCGTCCTGGGCGCCCGGATCGACGACGACGGCCGGGGCGCGCTGCCCCTGACCGTGCACGGCGGAGGCGCCCTGGACGGCGGTCCGGTCTCCATCGACGCGTCGTCCTCGTCCCAGTTCGTGTCGGCGCTGCTGCTCTCCGCCCCGCGCTTCAACCAGGGCGTCGAGGTCCGGCACACCGGTTCCACGCTGCCGTCGCTGCCGCACATCCTGATGACGGTCGACATGCTGCGCGCGGTCGGCGCCCAGGTGGACACCCCGGAGTCGGGCGGCGAGCCGAACGTGTGGCGGGTGACGCCGGGCGCGCTGCTCGGCCGGGACCTGACGATCGAGCCCGACCTGTCGAACGCCCAGCCGTTCCTGGCGGCGGCCCTGGTGACCGGCGGCAAGGTGGTGGTGCCGGCCTGGCCCGAGCGGACCACCCAGCCGGGTGACCGGCTGCGGGAGATCTTCACCGAGATGGGCGGCTCCTGCGAACTCACCGAGTACGGGCTGGAGTTCACCGGTTCGGGGGCGATCCACGGGATCGACGTGGACCTCGGCGAGGTCGGTGAGCTGACCCCGGGCATCGCGGCGGTCGCGGCCCTCGCCGACTCGCCGTCGACCCTGCGCGGGGTGGCGCACCTGCGGCTGCACGAGACGGACCGGCTGGCCGCGCTCACCAAGGAGATCAACGAGCTGGGCGGTGACGTCACGGAGACCGCCGACGGCCTGCACATCCGGCCGCGTCCGCTGCACGGCGGGGTCTTCCACACCTACGAGGACCACCGGATGGCGACCGCCGGTGCGATCATCGGCCTGGCGGTCGAGGGGGTCGTGATCGAGAACGTCGCGACGACCGCCAAGACCCTGCCGGACTTCCCGGAGCTGTGGACCGGGATGCTCGGGATCTAGGACGTCCGCCATGCGCCGCTACGGCAAGCACACCGACGAGGACGACATCCGCAGCCGCCCCAACCGCAAGGGCAACCGTCCCCGTACGCACATCCGCCCCAAGCACGAGGACGCCGTCGAGGGCATGGTCCTCACCGTGGACCGGGGGCGCCTGACCTGCCTGGTCGAGGACCGGGTGGTGATGGCCATGAAGGCCCGCGAACTCGGCCGGAAGGCGGCGGTGGTCGGGGACACCGTGGCCATCGTCGGCGACCTGACCGGCGACAAGGACACCCTCGCGCGGATCGTGCGCATCGAGGAGCGCTCGTCGGTGCTGCGCCGCACGGCCGACGACGACGACCCCTTCGAGCGGGTGGTGGTCGCCAACGCCGACCAGCTCGCGATCGTCACCGCCCTCGCCGACCCCGAGCCCCGCCCGCGCCTGATCGACCGCTGCCTGGTCGCCGCGTTCGACGGCGGTCTCACCCCGCTCCTGGTGCTGACGAAGGCGGACCTGGCCGCGCCGGACGGGCTCCTCGCGCTCTACGGCGACCTGGACATCCCCTACGTCGTCACCAGCCGCGAGGAGCTGGAGAGCGGCGGCGCCGCCGACCGCGTCCGCGAGCATCTGCACGGCCGGATCACGGCGTTCGTCGGCCACTCGGGGGTGGGCAAGACGACCCTGGTCAACGCGCTGGTGCCGCTGGACCGCCGGCGGTCGACGGGCCACGTCAACGCGGTGACCGGCCGCGGCAGGCACACCACCACGTCGGCGCTCGCGCTGCCCCTGGACGACGGCGACGGCTGGGTGGTGGACACCCCGGGCGTGCGGTCCTTCGGGCTCGCGCACATCGATCCGTCCCGGGTCATCAACGCCTTCCCCGACCTGGTGCCCGGCACCGAGAACTGCCCGCGCGCGTGCAGCCACGACGAGCAGGACTGCGCGCTGGACGCGTGGGTGGCCGAGGGCCACGCCGACCCGGCCCGGCTCTACTCGCTGCGCAGGCTGCTGGCCACCCGGGACCGCAAGGAAGGCGACTGACGGCGGTGTTGTCCGGGTTGTTCGGCTCGGCGCGGGAGCGGCACGTGCATAATCACACCGAACCGGACGTACGGGAGGACAGCACATGGCGTGGCTGCTGGTCATCGTGGCCGGGATTCTCGAGACCGGGTTCGCCGTCTGCCTGAAGCTCTCGCACGGATTCACCCGGCTCTGGCCCACGGTCGCGTTCTGCGTCTTCGCCCTGGGCAGCTTCGGCCTGCTGACGCTCTCCCTGAAGAAGCTGGACGTCGGCCCGGCCTACGCGGTGTGGACCGGCATCGGCGCCGCGGGCACCGCGATCTACGGCATGGTGTTCCTCGGCGACCTGGTCTCGGTCCTGAAGCTCGTCTCGATCAGCCTCGTCATCGTCGGGGTGATCGGCCTGCAGATCTCGGGCTCGGCGCACTGACCAGGCGGCCGCCCCGCGCACGCCCCGCTCACACCCCCTGCCGGTGCAGCGTCCCGCGCACCAGCTCCGCCACTCCCCCGTCCCCGCCGCCCGGCGGCGCCGCGACGCAGGAGAGCGCGAGGCGCACGACCAGCTCGCAGGAGCGGGCCAGTTCACCGGTGTCCGCGCGGGGCGTGCCGGGCCCCGTCAGCACCGCCACGGCCCGGTCGCGGACGATCGCCACCAGGTCGCCGGGCGAGGGCAGCGGCCCGTCCGCCCGCCGCTGCGCCGGTACGGCGGAGGACGACGGCACCGCGGAGAGCGTCGGCGACGGCAGCCGCTCGCTCCAGCAGCCGGTGAGCATCGCGCGGACCAGGTCGTTCTCGCGGGCGCTCGCGGCGGTCCACTCGGCGGTCGCGGCCAGCCGTTCGCGGGCGTCGGTGTGGGTGGCGAGCGCCTGTTCGACGCCCGCGAGGTAGCCGTCCGCCTCCCGCCTGACGAGGGCCCGCGCGAGCCCCTCCTTGCTGCCGAACTCGTTGTAGAGGGTCTGCCGGGACACACCGGCCGAGGCGGCGACGTCCACCATCCGCACGGTGGCCCAGGGCCGCCGGGCCAGCGCCGCGCAGGCCGCGTCGAGCAGGGACTCCCGCGCTCCGGGCATCATCGCCTCCCAGGGGGAACGGACTGCGCCCAGATTTGACGGGCGCGGGGGCACTGTCAAGACTTCGGCACCGCACAGGGGGTCGACCTTCGGCCAACCGCGCGCCCGCCGTCGCGACAGGCCACGGGACGGCACCTGGTGGCCCCGCTCTCCCTCGGCCGGATAGCGTTCCCCCATGCCGGACTATCTCGACGACCTTCGTCTCGCCCACGTCCTCGCGGACGCCGCCGACGCCGCCACCATGGACCGTTTCAAGGCCCTCGACCTCAAGGTCGAGACGAAACCGGACATGACCCCGGTCACCGAGGCGGACAAGGCGGCCGAGGAGATCGTCCGCGGCCACCTCCAGCGGGCCCGCCCCCGTGACGCGATCCTCGGCGAGGAGTTCGGGGTCGAGGGCACCGGACCGCGCCGCTGGGTGATCGACCCGATCGACGGCACCAAGAACTACGTGCGGGGCGTCCCGGTGTGGGCCACCCTCATCTCGCTGATGGAGGCGGCCGAGGGCGGCTTCCAGCCCGTCGTCGGCCTGGTCTCCGCGCCCGCCCTCGGCCGCCGCTGGTGGGCCGCCAAGGACCACGGCGCGTTCACCGGCCGCAGCCTGACCTCCGCGAGCCGGCTGCGGGTCTCCAGCGTCGGCAAGCTCCCGGACGCCTCCTTCGCCTACTCGTCGCTGACCGGCTGGGAGGAGCAGGGCCGCCTGGGCGGCTTCCTCGACCTGACCCGCGAGGTCTGGCGCACGCGCGCGTACGGCGACTTCTGGCCGTACATGCTGGTCGCCGAGGGCGCCGTCGACATCTGCGCCGAACCGGAGCTGTCACTCTGGGACATGGCCGCCCCCGCGATCATCGTCACCGAGTCCGGGGGCACGTTCACCGGCCTCGACGGCCGCCCGGGACCGCACAGCGGCAACGCCGCCGCGTCCAACGGGCTGCTCCACGACGACCTGCTGGGCTATCTCAACGAACGATCCTGATCATCACAAATGAGCGCGTGCGCCCTCAGTTGGCGCCACGCGCGCCCTTGTTGACCCCCGCCGTGCCTGCCACGCTGAAGCCGACCCCCACTTGTGAACTTGTGAACCCCGACCTGTGCGGCGGTTCCTAGGAGGTGGCTCCAGACCATGTACGTCCGCGACGCCATGAGCACGGTGGTCCTCACCATCGGCCCCGCCCACACACTCCGGCAGGCGGCGAGCCTGATGTCCGCGCGCCGGGTGGGCGCCGCACTCGTCCTCGACCCCGACGCCGAGGGCATGGGGATCCTCACCGAACGGGACGTCCTGAACTCCGTCGGCCTCGGCCAGGACCCGGACGCGGAACACGCCCACGCCCACACCACCAACAACGTCGTCTTCGCCGCCCCGACCTGGACGCTGGAGCAGGCGGCGCGCACCATGGCGCACGGCGGCTTCCGCCACCTGGTGGTCCTGGAGGGCGGCGAGCCCGCCGGGATCGTCTCGGTCCGCGACATCATCCGCTGCTGGGCCCCGACGAGGGAGATGGCCTTCTAGAGCACCCAGGACCACCGCGGAGGACCTTGGATCACGTCCAAGTTCGTAGCAGCTCTAATTCCAAACCTATTCGGAACCTGGTCAGCTTCTGTTATGGTGGGCGGTATGAGCGACCTTCTGGAACGGCTGCGCGGACGCGGATGGCGCATGACCGCGCAGCGGCGCGTCGTGGCCGAGGTACTCGACGGTGAGCACGTCCATCTGACGGCCGACGAGGTGCACGCGCGCGCCGTCGCCAAGCTCCCCGAGATCTCCCGGGCGACGGTCTACAACACGCTGGGCGAGCTGGTCTCGCTCGGCGAGGTGCTGGAGGTCAGCACCGACCGCCGCGCCAAGCGCTACGACCCGAACGCCCACCAGCCGCACCACCACCTGGTCTGCGCGCGCTGCGGCGCCATCAAGGACGTCCACCCGATGGGCAACCCGATGGCGGACCTCCCGGACTCGGAGCGCTTCGGCTTCACCGTCTCGGACGTCGAGGTGACGTACCGGGGCATCTGCCCGAACTGCACCGCGGCGTAACCCTTCCTTCCCGGAACCCCGGCAACCCCACGAGGGCGGCCGGGGTTTCGTGCTGCGCGCGGCCTTCCTGAATCTGACGGTCCGTCATATCGTCGTGGCCACCCGCCCCCGGCCGTCCGCGCCGACGCCCCTCCCGTGGCCGGCGCCGCCGCCCGTCCCCCGCTGCCCGTCCCGCCGTCCGCACCGCCGTCCGCACCCTCCGCACTCCGCGAGGAGACCCCGTGGGAGAGCCGCACCCCAAACTCCAGGCCACCGGGCTGACCCGGACCTTCGGCCGCGCCCCGCACGCCGTCGACGCCCTCGGACCTCTCGAACTCGCCGTCGCACCGGGCGAGTTCGTGTGTGTCGTGGGGCCGTCCGGGTGCGGGAAGTCCACCCTGCTGCGGATCGCCGCGGGGCTGCTGCGGCCCAGTACGGGCACCCTGAGCATCCGCGCCACCAGCCCCCGTCCGGCCGCCATGATCTTCCAGGACTACGGCATCTACGACTGGAAGACCGTCCGCGCCAACGTCCGCTTCGGCCTGGACGTGCAGCGGGTCCCGCGCCGGGAGGCCGACGCCCGCGCGGACGCGTGGCTGGCGCGGACGGGCCTGAGCGCGTTCGCGGACGCCTACCCGTCGACGCTCTCCGGCGGCATGCGGCAGCGGGTGGCGATCGCCCGCGCCCTCGCGGTGGAGCCCGAACTCCTGCTGATGGACGAGCCGTTCGCGGCCCTGGACGCCCAACTGCGCACGATCCTCCAGGAGGAGCTGCTCGACCTCGTCCAGGCGACCCGCACCACCACCCTCTTCGTCACGCACAGCCTGGAGGAGGCGCTGCTCCTCGGCGACCGGGTGCTGGTGATGTCGGCGCGGCCGGGCCGGATCATCGCCGAGCACCACCCGCCCTTCCCGCGCCCGCGCACCGCGGCCGTCCGCGACGCCCCCGAGTTCACCGCGCTGAAGGGCGCGCTCCGTGAACTGCTGCGCAAGGAGGCGGTCACGGCATGAGCGCGCCGCCGACGGAGCGGGCGGAGACGGTCCTGGTCCGCCGCCCCGGCCCGGAGGAACTCCACCCTGCGCGGGCCCACCGCCGCCGCAGGGTCGTGGAGCTGTCGCTGGCCGCCGCGGTGCCGCTGGCGCTGGTCCTGCTGTGGCAACTGGCCGCCGCGCGGGGCTGGATCGACGACCGCGTCTACCCGGCGCCGTCCACGATCGCGGCCGACGGCTGGCACCGGGCCGTCGCCGGGCAGCTCTGGCCCGACGTGGCCGCGACGCTCGGCCGGGTGCTGTCCGGCTACGTGATCGGCACCGCGGCGGGGTACGCGCTGGGCCTGCTGATGGGATCGTCCGCGCTGGTCAGGGCCGCCCTCGAACCCCTTCTCGACGCCCTGTACGTGGTGCCGAAGCTGGCGCTGCTGCCGGTCTTCCTGAACATGTTCGGGCTGGGCGAGGGGCCGCAGGTGGCGCTGGTGGCGGCGACCGTCTTCTTCTTCGTGTGGATCTCCACGATGTCGGCGGTGCTGGCCGTCCCGTCCGGGCACCGGGACGCGGGCCGGGTCTTCGGCGCCTCGCGCTGGCAGATGTTCCGCCACGTCCTGCTGCCCGCGTCGCTGCCCGCGGTGCTGGTGGGGGCGCGGATCGCGGCCGGGGTGGCGGTCCTGGTGATCGTCGCCGCGGAGCAGATCGCCGCCTCCGACGGCCTGGGGCACCTGATCTTCGACGCGCGGGCGCTGTTCGAGAACGACGTGATGTTCGTGGGGATCGTCTGCGTGGCCCTGCTCGGCGTCGCCTTCTCCGAACTGGTCCGGCTCCTCGGCCGGTTGCTCACGCCGTGGTCACCGAGGGACGACGAGAGGACCAGGACATGAGGGGCCGCCCCCGGATCACCCCGCTGGCGGCGATCGCCGTGGCGCTCCTCACCGCGGCGGCCTGCGCCACCCCGCGCGACGACCCGGGAGCCTCCGGCGCGTCCGGGCGGACGGTCGTCCCGGTGCGGGGCTGCGCGGAGGCGTCCTGGACCGACCCGGCCGACCGCTCGCCCGACCGCACCCCGGCCCGCTGCTCCCCCGGCACCCCCGCACCGCACCGCCTCACGGCCGCCCGGAAGCTGACGATCGCCACCGGGACCCTCGCCGCCGAGTACGTCGCACCCCTCGAAGTGGCCCTGGACAAGGGCGAGTTCGCGAAGGAGGGGCTGGACGTGACGCTGAAGGTGCTGCCGACCCCGGACGCGCTGCCGCTGCTGGCCGAGGGGGACGTGGACGCGCTCTGGGCGGCCCCGGAGGCGGCGGTCATGAACGGGATCAGGGGCGGCTTCGACATCCGCTGGGTGGCGGGCAACTTCTCCCCCGACCCGGCCTCCCGCAGCGGACTGTGGGTGCGGCTGCGGTCGGGCGAGAGCGCGGCGCGGGTGCGGCTGGCGGGGCGCTCGCTGGGCACGATGATCGGCAAGGGGTCGGTGATCGCCTACCCGATGGAGAGGGCGCTCCAGGACCACGGGGGCGGCCTGGACCGCATCCGGTACCGGCAGTTGGGCTCCGCGGACGTCCTCACCGCGCTGCGCAACGGCGGCGTCGACTCGGCGTGGCTCCTCGACCCGGTCTGGCGCACCGTGGACGGTGATCCGTCCTACGCGTTCCTCGGCGGCCAGCCCGCGGGCGAGCCGCTCGGCGGCCTGCTGTACGGCCGGTCGCTGCTGCGGGACGACGCGGACGCGGGGGTCGCCCTGGTGCGGGCGTACCTGCGGACCGTGAACACGTACTTCGCGGGCGCCTACAAGGCGGACCCGTCGTTCGTGACGTACCTCTCGCACCTGACGAAGATCGACGAGCGGACGCTCAGGGCGACGCCGTCCCTGCGGATGGACTGGGAGATCAGGGCGGGCACGACCGGGCGTCTCCAGGCGGCCTACGCGGCACAGGGCGCCACGGGCCGCGCCGACCCGCTGCCGGAGTCGAGGACGGTGGACCGCGGGTACTACGAGGAGGCGGTGGGGCACGGCCGGTGAAACACCGAGGGCCGGAACCCGGATGTGATCCGTGTTCCGGCCCTCGGCCTTCAGTAGCGGGGACAGGATTTGAACCTGCGACCTCTGGGTTATGAGCCCAGCGAGCTACCGAGCTGCTCCACCCCGCGTCGATGAACTGAACGTTACGTGATGGATGAGGCGAGAAGCAAATCGCCCTCTCCGCCCCGAACCCCGGCCCCGGACGACCACGAATCCGACCCGGGCCGCGACCACGACTCCGACCACGACTCCGCCAGGAGCCAGTGCCCGTTGCCGGGACCGCGCACCGAGGGCCGGACGACGGCGACGTCACGGTCGGGGGCGGGGTTTACCCGGCCCGGGGGCGGAGCCGCGAGTCAGCGAAACGGCGCGAGTTAGCGAAGCGGGGCCATGACCCGCCCCGCCCGGGACCGGACCCCACACCCCTCACTCCGACCGGGACCGGCCCCACACCTCACCCCGGCTGCCTCACAGCCGCCGCGCGCCTCACGCCTGCTTGGGTGCCGCCTGCTGGACGACCTCGAAGGACCAGACCGAGGAACCGGCGGCCGCGGGCTTCGGGCGGTCGGCGCCGCCCTGGTGGGCCGACTTCATCGGGCCCTCCATCCACGCCTGGAACGACTCCTCGTCCCGCCACCGCGTGTACACCAGGTAGTCGTCGGTGCCCTCGACGGGCCGCAGCAGCTCGAACCACTCGAACCCGTCCGAGTTCTCGACGGCTCCGGCGCGGGACGCGAAGCGCTTCTCCAGGGTCTCCCGCTGCTCGGCGGGAACGGTCAGCACGTTGATCTTGACTACGCTCATGCGCCCATCCTGCCGGACGCGCGGGCGGCCCCGGCGGGCGCCCCGGCGGACGGCGGCGGCGTCACGCCGAGAGTTCCTCCCGCAGCGCGTCCCGCAGCCGTCCCGCCCGCTCCCCCACCTCGGCCGGGCCGAGCGCGACGGCGCGCGAGGCCCACCGCTGTCCCTCGGCCAGCTCTCCGCGCCGCGCGTAGACGAGCGCGAGCCGCAGCGCCGCCCGCCCGTGCCCCGCGTCGGCGGCCCGGGTCCACCACACGGCGGCCTCGGGCTCGCTGCCCTCGCGGGCCAGCAGCAGCCCCAGGTTGAACGCGCCGTTGCGCGACCCGGCCTCGGCGGCCTCCCGGTACCAGCGGGCGGCCTCGACGACGTCCCCGCGCGCGGCGGCCATCATCCCGACCCGCACCTGGGAGCGCCGGTGGCCCTGCGTCGCGGCCCGCTCGTACCACTCCTCGCACTCGGTCTTGGCGTGGACGACCTCGCCCAGTTCGTGCGCCGACTCGGGCGGGCGCCGCGCGTCGAGGACGGTGGCCAGCCGGTACGCGGCCTCCGCGTTGCCGCCCCCCGCGGCGCAGCGCAGATACCGCTCGGCGTCCGCGTCGTCACCGGCCCGCAGCCGCGCGATGCCGACCTGGAGCGCCGCCTCGGTGTGCCCGGCGACGGCGGCCCGCTCGTACCAGCGCAGCGCGGACCCCTCCTCGCCGCGTCCGGCGAAGAGGATGCCGAGGTTGAAGGCCGCGTCGACGCTGCCGGCCTCGGCCGCCTTGGAGAACCACGGCTCGGCGCCCGTCGCGTCGCCGTGCTGGAGCAGCAGGATGGCCAGCGCGTTGGCGGCCTCCCGGTGTCCGGCGTAGGCGGCGCGCCGGTACCACTGCTCGGCCTGCGCGGTGCGCCCCTGCTCGGCGCAGAGGAGGCCGAGGTTGTAGGCGCCGTTGTCGTCGCCCGCGTCCATGGCGGCCCGGTACCAGCGTTCGGCGGTCTGGGCCTGGCCGCGCTCGGCGTGCAGCGCGCCGAGGGCGTTGGCGGCGTTGCCGTCGCCCTCCTGGGCGGCCCGCAGCCACCAGACGGCAGCGCTCTCGGAGTCGCCCGCGTCGCGCAGCAGGAAGCCGAGGGCGCAGGCGGCGCGCGCGTCGCCGTGCCGGGCGGAGGTCAGGTACCAGCGTCCGGCCTCCTTGAGTTCGCCGCGCTTCTCCAGGATGGCGCCGAGGTGCAGCGCGGCCCGCTGGTGCCCGCGGGCGGCGGCCTGCCGGTACCACTGCTCGGCCTCGTCGGCGGGGCGGGGGGCGCCGGCGGTGCCGCTGCCGCCCGTGCCGGTGGCACGGCCGCCCCGGGTGGGGAACTCCCGCCCGAGGGGTCCTTCGGGCGCGGATCTGCGGTCGAGGGAGCGGGCGAGCCGGTAGGCGGCCTCCCGGTGGCCGCGTTCGGCGGCGGCGCGCAGCCATCCCTCGGCGCCCGCGTCCCCGCGGTGTTCCAGCAGGTCGGCGAGGGCGTAGGCGCCCAGCGCGTGGCCCTGTTCGGCGGACTGGCGCAGCCAGTACTCCGCCGCGGGCTCGTCGCCGCGTTCGCGGTGGTGGCGGCCGAGGGCGTGGGCGGCCGCGGCCGATCCGGCGACGGCCGCGATCCGCCACCATCCCGCGGCCTCTTCGGGGTATCCGCGTTGGTGGAGGAGGACTCCCAGGTTGTTGGCGGCGGCCCGGTCACCGGCCGCGGTGGCTGCCCGCAGCTGGGGCTCGGCTCCGTCGAGGTCTCCGCGGCGCAGCAGCATGGCGCCGAGGACGCTCATCGCCTCGACGTCGCCGGCCTCCGCGGCGAGTCGCTGACGAAGCTCCTCGGCGGCCTCCTCCGCGGCTTCCACGGCGTCACCCCGCCCGGAGGGCTGCACAAATCGCCCGCTCTCGAACAGAGTTGCCTTGTCCCCCATAACGTCCATCGTCGCACCACCTGCAACCCGGGTACACCTGGTATACCGCAGCCAGTAGGGTCACTACAGCGTTTTGTCGACATGCCCACAGAACGACAAGTCAAACACGTCTCCGCCAACTCCCCACGTCGGCGCGGCCGTCTCCCCGTCCCGGCACATGCGTTCGCACATGTCGAAGGCCCGGATCCTTTAAGGATCCGGGCCTTCGATTTCAGTAGCGGGGACAGGATTTGAACCTGCGACCTCTGGGTTATGAGCCCAGCGAGCTACCGAGCTGCTCCACCCCGCGCCGTTGTGTCTCAACCGTACCACGGTGTGCGGGGAGTTGATCACCGGCCCGGTGCCGGGCATCGTCCGGGCCATCGGTCACGGGCCCGGACGTGTGCGTCCGGGCCCGTGACCGACCCGTGGATCAGGCGGTGTTCGGACTCTTGCCCGTGCTCGGCGAGGCGCTGGGGCTCGGGCTCGCCCCGCTCCCGCCGGCCGGCTTCTTCTTGTCGGCGGCGGCCTGCGCGTCCTCGGCCCGCTGGAGCGCGTCCTCAAGGTCCTTCTGGGCCTTGCCGTACGCCTCCCAGTCGTTCTTCTTCAGGGCCTCCTGGCCCGCGTCGAACGCCTTCTGGGCGTCCTGCAACGCGCCCTGCACCGTCGGGTTGTCGGACGTCGGCGGCGGGTTGGTGGTGGTGTCGTCGTCCGGTGGCGAGGTGCTCGTGTCCTGGGCTCCGAAGACCTTGTCGAGCGCCTGGTCCAGGGTGTCCTCGAAGGCGGTGTTGCCTCCGTAGGTCACCAACACCTTTCTCAGCAGCGGGTACTTGAGCCCGCCACCGCGCACGTAGACCGGTTCGACGTAGAGCAGTCCGCCGTCCAGCGGGACGGTGAGCAGGTTGCCGTACTCGATGTCGGAGTCGCCGCCCTTGAGCAGCTTGATCGATTCGGCGATGTCCTGTTCGGAGTTGAACTGACTCTGCACCTGCTTGGGCCCGTTGACCGTCGTGCTGGTCGGCAGTTTCAGGATTCTGATCTTGCCGTAGTCGCTGGTGCCCGCCTCGGCGTCGACCGACATGAACGCGCTCAGGTTGTCACGGCCGTTGGGCGTGAACGTCGTCGTGAGCGAGAACGCCTGCGCCTTCTGGTCCGGCATCTTCATGCTCAGGTAGTACGGCGGCACCGCGTTGCCCGACTTGTTGGTCGGGTCGTCCGGGACCTGCCACACCTCGCTGCCGGACAGGAACGTCTGCGCGTCCTTGACGTGGTAGCGGGTGAGCAGTTCGCGCTGCACCTTGAACAGGTCCTGCGGGTAGCGCAGATGGGCCATCAGGTCGGCAGAGATGGCGCTCTTGGACTTCACCGTGCCGGGGAAGGCCTTCATCCACGTCTTGAGGACGGGGTCCTTGGTGTCCCACTGGTAGAGCTTGACCTCGCCGGTGTAGGCGTCGATGGTCGCCTTCACCGAGTTGCGGATGTAGTTGACCTGGTTCTGCTGGGCCACCACCGCGCGGGAGTTGTTCGTCGCGGTCAGCGAGTCGGCCGTGGTGTCGCCGAGGGTGGTCCGCGAGGCGTACGGGTACCCGTTGGTCGTCGTGTAGGCGTCCACGATCCACTGGATCTTGTTGCCGACGACGGCCGGGTAGGCGTCCCCGTCGATGGTCAGCCAGGGGGCGACCGCCTCGACGCGCTCCTTGGGGGTGCGGTTGTAGAGGATCCGCGAACCGTCGCCGATGGCGCCCGAGTACAGGATCTGCGGCTCGCTGAACGCCAGCGCGTACGCGGCCCGGTTGACCGTGCTGGAGAGGCTGACGCCGCTCTTGCCCTGGTAGCTGGTGGTCTTCTCACCGCTGTCGTCGGAGTAGTCGATCTCCTTCTGGGGACCGCCGACGATCGAGTACGTGGTGGTCTTCTCGCCGTAGTAGACCCGCTGCTGGTAGTCGCCCAGGTCGCCCTTGGACGGCAGGTCGGACTCGGTGAAGACGGGACGGCCCTCGGCGTCCGCCGTGGTGCCCTTGGCGGCGACCACGCCGTAGCCGTGGGTGTAGCGGAAGTGGTCGTTGATCCAGTTGTTCTTCGGGATGCCGTTCAGGTTCAGCTCGCGCAGACCGATGACGGTGTCCTGGTCCTTGCCGTCCTTGCTGTACCGGTCCACGTCCAGGTTGGTCGGGAACGCGTAGTAGTTCCTGATCTGCTGGAGCTGCTGGAACGTCGGCGAGACGATGTTCGGGTCCAGGATGCGGATGCTCGCCGTGGAGTCCACGTCGTCGCGCAGCTTGGTCTTGTCCTTGGTGCTGCCGGTGCCCGAGTACTCGGTAACCTGGGCGTCGTCGATGCCGTAGGCCTCGCGCGTCGCCGTCAGGTTCTTGTTGACGTACGGGGCTTCCTTGGCCTGCTCGTTCGGCTGGACCTGGAACTTCTGGACGATCGCGGGGTAGAGGCCGCCGATCAGGATCGCCGAGAGCACCATCAGGCCGAAGCCGATGACCGGGAGCTGCCAGGTGCGCCGCCACAGGGTGGCGAAGAACAGCACCGCGCAGATGACGGCGATACAGAACAGGATCGTCTTGGCCGGGAGGTAGGCGTTGGCGTCGACGTAGCGCAGGCCCGTCCAGTTGTCCGTCGCCCTGAAGTCACTGGACTTCACCGCGAGCCCGTACCGGTCGAGCCAGTACGCGACGGCCTTGAGGGCGACGAAGATGCCGAGCAGCACCGAGAGGTGCCCGGTGGCGGCGGCGGTGGCACGCGCGCCCGGGGACGTCACCCGCAGCCCGCCGTACAGGTAGTGGGTGAGCGCGGCGGCGATCAGCGAGAGGATCGCGGCGGCGAACCCGAAGCCCAGCAGGAACCGGTACCAGGGCAGGTCGAACGCGTAGAAGGACACGTCCAGGCTGAACTGCGGGTCCTTCTGCCCGAAGGGCACGCCGTTGACCCACATCAGCCAGGTGCGCCACTGACCGGCGGCCGACGCGCCCGCGATCAGGCCCACCAGCGCGGTGATCCCCAGGAGCAGCCACTTCTTGTAGGGCGCGACGCCCATCCGGTAGCGGTCCAGGCTCTGCTGCTCCATGGACATGGCGCTCAGCGGGGGGCGCAGCCGGTGCGCCAGCCACACGTTGAACCCGACCGCGACGGCCATCAGCAGGCCGAAGACGAAGAAGAGGCCGATCTTGGTCCAGAGCGTGGTGGTGAACACCGAGGAGTAGTTCACCGACCGGTACCAGAGCCAGTCCGTCCAGAAGCCCGCGAACATGGTGAACGCCATGCCCAGCACGGCGAGCACGCCCAGGGTCATGAGCAGGGTCCGGGCCCGCCGGGACGGCCGGCCGACTCTGATCCGTGGCCCCGTCGGGCCTCCGCCGCGGTCCGGCATCTGGAAAGCCAAGATGGCACCTCGTGGTTCGCTGTCGATCCGTCAGGCCCGCGTTTTCGAGGACCTCCCGTGGCCCCCCGTCATCGTGGGCCCACACCTATGCAACTTACTCACCGCTTACTCGGTTCCCGATTCCGGGCGGGAACGAGGCAGGATTGTGACCATGTCCAACACTCCCATGGCGGCGAACCCGCTCACCCGGGCGGTACTCGAGATCGACGAGTACGCCTCCGGCCTCGGCTGGGACCAGCCCGCCCGCCTCTTCGCCCTCGTCGACACCGCGCGGCTGCGGGTCCAGGAACCCGGCCTCGCGGCCCAGCTCGGTCTGGCCGACGAGGAGCAGGCGGCCGCCGCGCTCACCCCGATCGAGCAGGACGAGATCCCGGCGGGCAAGCCGCTCGACGAGTTCCTCGGCACCATCGCCTGGCCCGACGCGGTCGTCGGCTGCGCGCTCACGGTGGAGCGGCTGATGCTCCCGCCGTCCGCCGAGGCGCAGGTCCCCGAGGGTCTGAACGAGGCGAAGCTGGCGAAGTGGGTGGCCGCGCACCCGGAGCGGCAGGAGGTCAGGATGACGGTCGCGGTGCTGCGCGACGGCAGCCGGGACTCGGCGGTGCGGCTGCGCGAGAAGGACACCCCGACCGAGGTGCTGACCGGCGCGGACCTGGTGCCGGGTCTGGCCCAGGCCCTGTCGGCGACGTTCGAGGAGTAGCCGCGCGGGCTACGAGCACTTCGGCAGGGCGGAGGTGTCCCCGGAGCGGATGTCCTTGAGGGCGCCGAGGGCGTCGCCGATGGTCTTCACCTTCACCAGGGTGAGTCCGCCGGGCGTGTCCTCGGCCGCCGCGGCGCAGTTGTCGGCGGGCGTCAGGAAGTAGCGGGCGCCCTTGTCGCGCGCGCCGACCGTCTTCATCTCGATGCCGCCGATCGGCCCGACCTTGCCGTCGTCGTCGATGGTGCCGGTACCGGCCACGAAGGCGCCGCCGGTGAGACTGCCGGGGGTGAGCTTGTCGTAGATGCCGAGCGCGAACATCAGCCCCGCGCTCGGTCCGCCGACGTCCGCGAGCTTGATGTCGATGGTGAACGGGAACGTGTGGTCGGTCCCGGCGGAGATCCCGACGATGGCCCGCTCGGCGCCGCCGTCGTCGGAGGCGGCCGTCCTGACCGTGATCCGCTCGGTCTTGGCCGTCTTGCGCTGTTCCTTCTCGGCGTCGGCCTGCTCCTTGGCGGGCACGATCGTGAAGACGACGTCCTCGCCCGGCTTGTGCCGGGTGACCAGCTTGGCGACGTCGGCGGGCTCCTTGACGGTCGTCCCGTCGACGTCCTTGATCACGTCACCGGCGTGCAGCTTGCCCTCGGCGGGCGAGCCCTTCACCACGGTGGAGACGATCACCCAGGACTGCACCGGCACGCCCAGCTCCTTGAGGGCGGCGACCTTCGCGCTCTCCTGGGACTGGCTGAACTCCTCGGCGTTCTCCTGGGTGGACTGCTCCTCGGTCTTGCCGTCCGGGTAGAGGGTGTCGTGCGGCACGACCTTGTTGTCGTGGGCGAGCCAGCCGTACACCGCCTCGACCAGGTTCATGCGGTAGTCGGCGCTGGTGACCCGCACGGTCGTCATGTTCAGGTGCCCGCTGGTCGGATACGTCTTGTGCCCGGAGATCTGGAGCACCGGCTCACCGTCGTGGTCCCCGAGGGTGTTCACCGTCGGCCCCGGTGACATCTCCGAGTACGGCACGGGGGTGAGCACACCCGCGCACAGGAGCGCGATCAGCATCAGGGTGGAGGCGAGCATCGTCGCGGTGCGGCGTGGCATGCGACGACAGTACGGGACGGAGCTGTCGGCGCACCGTCAGCCCCATGTCCCTCAGCCGCCGGTGCGGGACTTCTCCATGGCGGCGCGGAAACGGGCGTACCCGTCGAGTTCGGGGCCGTCGCTGCGGGCCCTGCGGGTCCGGTTGGCCCAGCTCCCCCACAGGCTGGCGCCGACCGCGGCGACCAGCGGAATCAACAACCATGCGAGTGCCGCCATGCCGACCTCCCGACCCCGGACGAACGCGGACATATCTCCACGGACAGCTCCACGTGAACAACGAGCGTGAGCAACGTGTGTGTACAGACGTGTGCGGACAGACGAGCGTGGACAGATGCGTGCGGATCGTCACCGACAACTGAGTGATCAGCAGATTAACCATCCGCACTGACAACGCTCCGGCCCGGGGTGCGGTTACGCAACCGGAAGGGGGAACCTCGGCGACCCGGCCGACGGGCGGCCGTCGCCCCGGCCGGGCGGGCACCTCACTGGCTGCCGACCCACTCCTCCGTGCCGTCGGAGAACGTCTGGTGCTTCCAGATGGGGACCTCGCGCTTGAGGTCGTCGATCAGCTTCCGGCACGCCTCGAACGCCTCGCCCCGGTGCGGGCAGGAGACGGCGACGACCACCGCGAGGTCCCCGACGACGAGATCGCCGACCCGGTGCACGGCGGCCAGGGCGCGCACGGGGTAGTCGGCGACGACCTTCTCGGCTATCCGCCGCATCTCGGTCTCGGCGGCGGGGTGGCTGGAGTAGCCGAGCCGCTCCACACCGGCGCCGCCGTCGTGGTTGCGCACGGTCCCCACGAAGAGCGCGGTCCCGCCGGCCGCCGCGTCCCCGACGGCCCGGAAGACCTCGTCCACGGAGAGCGGGGTCTCGCGGACGGCGATCAGCTTGACGGGGTCGTCCGCGGCCTGCTCGCCGGGGTGGTCGGTGGATGCCATGGCTCCATCGTGCCTCACGGGTCCGACACCCCGGAATACGAGGTTCGCCCGGCACGCGCGCGTGCGCCCTTGGAGCCTCCTACAGGGGGGCGGGCCCCGGTCCGCGCGAGGGCGGTCCGGGGAGCGGGGGCGCGCTCGGCGGCCACGAACCGGCCGGGGGCGGGCGCGCTCGACGTCCTCGCGGA
>NZ_FMCI01000211.1 GCF_900091845.1 Streptomyces sp. SolWspMP-5a-2 | reverse complement strand
CGGGGCGGCTGCGGGCGGCGCTGCGGCCGGGCGGGAGCGGCGGACCGGGGCGGCGTGGGCAAGGGAACACCTCCGGGCGACGGCCGTACGTGGGATGTATGAGCACCGTAGGCCCATACGATCTGCGGACCGCCGCACCGCACCCGGCGGGGCGTACCGTGTCCCCCGTTCGCGGTAACGTGAGCCCCGATGAACGCCAATTCCGACATGCGCTCGCCCGCCGTTTCCGTGATCATGCCCGTCCTCGACGAGGAACGGCACCTGCGCACGGCCGTGCACGCCATCCTCGCCCAGGAGTACGCCGGTGAGATGGAGGTGGTGATCGCCCTCGGCCCGTCCACGGACCGCACCGAGGAGATTGCCGCCGAACTGGTCCGCGAGGACCCGCGGGTGCACACCGTGCCCAACCCCACCGGCCGCACCCCGGCCGCCCTGAACGCGGCGATCAAGGCCTCCCGGCACCCGGTCGTGGTGCGGGTCGACGGCCACGGCGTGCTCTCCCCGAACTACATCGCGACGGCCGTCAGGCTCCTGGCGGAGACCGGCGCCCAGAACGTCGGCGGCATCATGCACGCCGAGGGCGAGAACGACTGGGAGCACGCGGTCGCCGCCGCGATGACCTCGAAGATCGGCGTCGGCAACGCGGCCTTCCACACCGGCGGCGCGGCGGGCGAGGCCGAGACGGTCTACCTCGGCGTCTTCCGGCGCGAGGCGCTGGAGCGCCAGGGCGGCTACAACGAGGAGTTCATCCGCGCCCAGGACTGGGAGCTGAACTTCCGCATCCGCGAGGCGGGCGGTCTGATCTGGTTCTCGCCCGAACTGCGGGTCTCCTACCGGCCCCGGCCGAGCGTGAAGGCCCTCGCCAAGCAGTACAAGGACTACGGCCGCTGGCGGCACGTCGTCGCCCGCTACCACGAGGGCTCCATCAACCTGCGCTACCTCGCCCCGCCGACGGCCGTACTGGCCATCGCGGCGGGCCTGCTGGTCGGCGTCCTGGTCACCCCGTGGGGCCTGGTCGTGCCCGGCGGCTACCTCGCCGCGATCGTCGCCGGGTCGCTCCCGGCGGGCAGGGGCCTGCCCCTGAAGGCCCGTCTGCGCATCCCGGTCGCCCTCGCCACCATGCACATGTGCTGGGGCTGGGGATTCCTGACCAGCCCCAAGTCGCTGGCCAGGAAGGTCATCGCCTCCCGCCGCCCCGCGGTCCTCGTCACCGACTGAGTCCGCGGGTCATCTCCGCCCGTCAGGCCCGGACTACCAGGTGTAGCCCGGGTTGACGTGCATGCACTGCTTCTCGTCCGACCCGTTGATCGCCTCCGCCGTGTCCGGCGTCGCGTCCTCGTCCTCGGCCGCCCGGTACGTGGTCCCCGAGCGCCAGTCCGCGCCGACCACCAGCGTCACCCCGGACACGTCCGTCGACTTCTCCACCCGGGACACCGGCACCCCCAGCGCCCGCGCCACCCGCTGCGCGTCCCCCTTCAGATCGGCGCTCGGGTAGCGCACCACCGTCGTCTCCTCGCCGGAGACCTCGGACGGGTCCGCGACGGCCTTGGCGAAGCCCTTGCCGACGAGCAGCCCGGTGACCACGTCCGCGCGCCCGGCGACCGGTGCCCGGGTCGCGTCCGCGGTGCCGTTCGCCACCCGCACGGCGATCCGGTCGTCGTCCGCCGCCGGGTCCGACGGGCTCGCCGACGCCGCCGGCCCGCTCCCGCCGCCGCCGTCCAGCGGGATGTCCTCGCGCACCAGCCGGAACAGCTTCTCCGCGTCGTCCGGCCTCGGCACCACCCGGCCGGGGTTGGACGTCGAGTACTGCCACGGCATCGTCGTCATCGTGATGCGGTCCGTCGGGACCTTCCGCAGCTCCTTGCTCAGGTCGTACAGCTTCGCCACCGTGCCGAGCCCCTCGTCCACGGTCAGCGCCTGGGTGGCCGTCTCGGCGAGCGTGCGCAGCTTGTTGGGGTTGCTGAGGGTGGCGTTGGCCCGCAGCTCGCGCACCATCGAGTTCATGTACTGGTGCTGCGCCTTGGCCCGCGCGATGTCGGTGTTGTCCTCGAAGCCGTACCGGGTGCGCAGCCACTCCAGCGCCTGCACGCCCTTGACCGACGTCGTCCCCTTCTTCAGCTTCAGGCCCGAGCCGTGCCCGTCCGAGGACTTGGAGTGGATGTTGGCGTCCACGCACACCGGCACACCGCCGACCGCGTCCGCCATCGACACCACACCCGCGAAGTCGATCATCATGAAGTGGTCGATGTGGATGTCGGTGAGCTTCTCCCACGTCGCCACCGTGCACCCCGGACCGCCGCGCCCCAGCGAGTCGTTGGTGATGGTGTTCTGCCGGGCCTCGTACACGTCACCGGTCTCCGGGTCGGTGCACTCGGGCAGGTCCACGAGGGTGTCGCGCGGCATGCTGACGGCCGAGATGTTGGTCCGGTCCGCCGAGACGTGCAGCAGCATCTGCACGTCCGCGCGCGGCGGGGTGTTGTACGTGTCGCGGGCGCCGCCGAGCTTCTGGTTCTCCTCGGAGTTCCGCGCGTCGGACCCGATCAGCAGGATGTTCAGCGGTGTCTGCCCCGCCGCGTTGGCCCTGACCCTGTTCGCCCGGTCGCCGGGGGCGCCGATGTTGAGCGGGTCCTTCTTGATGTTCCCGTTGAGATGCCGGTAGTAGAGGTACCCCGCGCCCGCGGTACCGGATATCACCACCGCGAGGACGACCGCCGACCAGCGCAGCACCCGCCGTCTGCGCCGCCCCTTCACGTCCCGGCCGTCGTCCGTGCCCCGGCCCTCGTCCGCCGGTGTCGCCGGCTCCCGCGGTGCGAGGGACGTCGTGTCCTCGACCGCGGGAACCTCTCCGCGCACACTTTGCGCCACTCCCTGCCTCCACCCCTGCGCCTGAATCGGGCTTCCCCGCGCCAAGTCAGACGCGCGAACCCCCCAATGGGTTACCTGCCATCTGCCCGCATTCACCAGCGGTACGGCTGGTACACGTCCATGCACTGCCCGTCGTCCGAGCCGTTGATGGCGTCGGCGTTGTCCGGAAGGTCACCCGCCGACGGCGCGGCCTGTTCCGGGTAGGTCGTCCCCTCGCGCCAGTCCGACCCCACCACGACCGTCACCGACGAGACGTCCGCCGACCGCTCCACCGAGCCGAGCGGCACCCCGAGCGCCCGCGCCACCCGCTGGGCGTCCCCCTCCAGACCGGCGCCCGGGTAGCGCACCACGGTCCGTTCCTCGGCGAGCCCGGCCGTGGTGTCCGTCCCGGCCCGGGCGAACCCCTTGTCCACCAGCGCCCGCGCCACGGCCGCCGCGCGCCCGGTGACCGGGCCGAGGGTGGCGGACCTGGTGGCGTTGCGGACGACGACACCGATCCTGTCCGGGGAGGACGACGGCTCCTTGACGGCCCGCGCCGACGCCGCCGGTTCGCCCGCCTTGCCGCCGGACGCCCCGCCCTTGTCGTCGAAGGGCACGTCGTCGCGGAGCATCTCCCACATCGTCGCGGCGCGGGCGCCGTCCGGCAGCAGGTGGTCCTTGTTCTGCGGATCGGGGACCGCGGGCATCGTCGTCATGGTGATGCGGTCCGTCGGCACCGTCTTCAGCTGCGTGCCGAGGTCGTACAGCTTCTTGACGGTGCCGATCTCCGAGGAGACCTTCAGGGACTTCGTCGCCGCCTCCGCCAGGTCCATCAGCCGCCCCGAGCCGGTGAACACGTTCTGCCCCTTGAGCGTGCGGATCATCGAGTTCAGGTACATGTGCTGGGCCCGCGCCCGCAGCGGGTCGCTGCCCCACGCGTGCCGGGTGCGCAGCCACTGCAGCGCCTGCTCGCCCTTGACCTTCGTGGTGCCCGCGCGCAGCTTGAGCCCGGAGCCGCCCGGCACCCGGGGCAGCGGACGGTCCCACACGTTCTGGTCGACGCACACCTCGACGCCGCCGATCGCGTCGGCCATCTTCACCACGCCCGCGAAGTCGATCGTCATCCAGTGGTCGATGTACACGCCGGTCAGGTTCTCCCAGGTGGCCAGCGTGCACCCGGCCCCGCCGCGGGCCAGCGACTCGTTGATGATGGTGTTGGTCGCCGGGTAGGAGCGCCCGCTGCCGGGGTCCTTGCAGGCCGGGATGTCGACGCGGGTGTCGCGCGGCACGCTCACCATCGCCGCGCTCCTGCGGTCGGCGGAGAGGTGGATCAGCATCTGCACGTCGCCCAGCGGCGGGTTGCCCCGGCTCGCCCTGCTGCCGCCCAGCCGCACGTTGGCCGCCGAGGCGCGGCTGTCGGAGCCGACCAGCAGGATGTTCAGCGGCGTCTGCCCGGCCGCGTTGGCGCCGCCGCGCCGTGCCTTGGCGTCGCCGCTGCTGCGCTCGCCCTTCTGGATGTTGCCGTTGAGGTGCTCGTAGTAGAGGTAGCCCGCCCCGGCGGTGCCGAGGATCAGCACCGACAGGCCCATGGCCGCGCCCCGCAGCACCCGGTGCCCGCGGCGCGGCCCGCGCACCGCGGCGCCCGCGCCGCCCGGACGCGCGCCGTCCCCGGACGCGGACGCGCCCCTGACCCACCGGTCCTCCTGGAGCGGGCCGTCTTCCCGCACGCCGTTCCCCGCCATCTCCCCGTCCTCCCCGTTCCCCGGCCCGCGCCGCCGCGGAGGGCGGCGGGCCGGGGGCATGCCGAGCCACCGAAAAGCCTGCCGTACGTCCTGTCAGACGTACGGCAGGCCTCCAGGGATCACTGGATCACCGCTACTTGGCGCACTCGACCTTGTCCGCGGTCGTCTTGTCGACGTCCGGCGCCTTGGTCGGGGCGGTGAGGGAGACGCCCGCGCCCTCGAAGTCCTTGCCGAGGGTCAGCGTCATCGCGGGCAGGCCCTGGGAGTTCTGCACGCTCTCGCCGGGCTTCAGCGCCGAGCCCGGCAGACCCATGATGTCCGCCAGCCGGCGGGCCTGGTCGGCCTGGTCGGGGGCGTACTCCAGGGTCGTCTTGCTGAGGTTGGCGGGCGCGTTGCCCGCGTTCTCCGACTTCAGGACGCCCTCGTCGTTCTGGAGCCACTGCAGGGTCTCCTGGGCGCTGCCCGCCTCCGCGCCGCCGTTGAGGATGCGGACCCGGACCTCGGACGCGGCGGACTTGGTGCCCTTGAGCTTGGCGGCCTCCGCGTCCTTCTTCTCCTGCTTCTCCTTCTTCGCGACCTCGGTGAAGGAGACGTCGTTCTTGATGGCGCTGAAGACCGCGGCGGCCGTCGGCTTGAGGACGACGGTCGCCTTCACCTTCTCCGCCGGGTTGTCGATCACCGGGACGGTGGTGAACGTCAGGTTCTTGACGTTCAGCTTGCCCAGTTCGAGGCCGAGGTCCTTCAGCTTGCTGATGCTGTCGAGCTGGGAGTCGACGGTGAGCGCCTTGGTGCCCGCCTCCGCCAGCTTGATCATCTTCGTCGGGTCGGTGAGCGTGTCGTTCGACTTCAGCTTGCGCATCAGGGCGCTGAGGAACTGCTGCTGCAGTGCGATCCGGCTCAGGTCGCCGCCGAAGCCGACCGAGTGCCGGGTGCGGACGAAGGCCAGCGCGTCCTCGCCCGAGATGTGCTGCATGCCCTTCGACAGCTTCAGGTGCGAGTCGGCGTCGTCGATGTCCTTGCCGAGGCAGACGTCGACGCCGTCGACCGCGGTGGTGAGCGTCTTGACCGCGTTGAAGTCGGCGACCATGAAGTTGTCCGGCTTGACGCCGGTCAGCTCGGTGACCGTGCGCATGGTGCAGCTCGGGGTCCGGTCGTCCTGGCCCAGGCTGGTGTTGAAGCGCACCCCGGTGTTGCCCGCGATCACCTTCGAGGTGCCGTCCTCCTGCTCGGTCGGGCAGTCGGGGACGTCCACGATGAGGTCGCGCGGGATGCTCAGCGCGGTCGCGTTCGAGCGGTCCTTGGAGACGTGCAGCAGGATCGTGGTGTCCGCGTGCCCGACGCTGCCGGAGTCGCCGTACCCCTCGTTGCCCTTGCCGGTGCGCTTGTCCGTGCCGATCAGCAGGATGTTGATGGCCTTGTCCTTCTGGAAGCCACCGGTGCTCGCGCCGTCGTCGGAGACGGCGGTGATGTTGTCGTTGAGGTGCTTGATGTAGAGGTAGGCACCGCCCGCGCCCGCGACCAGGACGAAGGCCATCGCGCCGCCGGTCCACAGCAGGACCTTCTTCGCCTTCGCCTTGGGCTTCTTCGCCGGGCGGCGGCCGCGCCTGCCCGCCGCCGGCTCCTCCGGCGCGGGGCGCCGCGCCGCCGC
>NZ_FMCI01000384.1 GCF_900091845.1 Streptomyces sp. SolWspMP-5a-2 | reverse complement strand
CGCCCCGGCACCGCCGCGCTCTTCCTGCACGGCAGCAACTACGGCACCTGCCGCGAGTTCGCCGCCCGCCTCGCCGACGAGGCCGCCGCGATCGGCTGCGCCACCGAGACCGCGCCCCTGGACGCGTACGCCGCCGGGCTGCCCACCGACCGCGCCGTCGTCATCACCGCCGCCTCCTACAACGGCCGCCCCACCGACGACGCCACCGCCTTCGCCGCCCGCCTCGACGAGGACCACGACCTGTCCGGCGTCACCTACGCCGTCCTCGGCGTCGGCGACCGCAACTGGGCCGCCACCTACCAGCAGGTCCCCACCCGCCTCGACGACCGCCTCGCCGCCCAGGGCGCCACCCGCCTCGTCGACCGCGCGGCCGCCGACGCCTCCGGCGATCTCCACGGCGCCGTACGGGAGTTCACCGACCAACTGCGCATCGCCCTGCTGACCCGGCACGGCGACCCGGACGCCGCCGCCCCCGCCCCCGCCGCCGACGACCCCACCGACGCCTACCGGGTCCGCGTCCTGACCGGCGGCCCGCTCGACGCCCTCGCCGTCCGGCATCAGATGGTCCCGATGACCGTCACCGCCGCCCACGACCTCACCGCCCCCGGCCACGCCCGCCGCAAGCGCCTCGTCCGCGTCGCCCTCCCGGACGGCACCTCCTACCGCACCGCCGACCACCTCACCGTCCTGCCCGCCAACCCCCCGGCCCTGGTCCAGCGCGCCGCCGACGCCCTCGGACGTCGACCCCGACGCCGTCCTCGACATCCGCGCCACCCGCCCCCGCGCCGACGGACCCGCCGTGGACCGGCCGCTGACCGCCCGGCAACTCCTCACCCACCACGTCGAGTTGCAGAACCGGCCCACCCCCGCCCAGCGCGCCGCCCTCGCCGCCGCCAACCCCTGCCCGCCCGAACGCGCGGCCCTGGTCGCCCTCCCCGCCGACGACCCCCGCACCCTCGTGGACCTCGTCGAGGACCACCCCGCACTGCGCGGCGCCCTCGACTGGCCCCGACTCCTCGACCTGCTCACCCCGTTGCGCCCCCGCACCTACTCGATCTCCTCCTCGCCCGCCGCCGACCCCCGCCACGCCGACCTGATGGTCTCCCTGCTGGAGGCCCCGGCCCGCTCCGGCAAGGGCGTCCACCGGGGCGTCGGCTCGGGCCACCTCGCCGGACTCGCCCCGGGCGACACCGTCCTCGCCCGCGTCCAGCCCTGCCGCGAGGCCTTCCGCCTCGACACCGCCGACACCACGACGCCGGTCATCATGATCGCGGCGGGCACCGGCCTCGCGCCCTTCCGCGGTGCCGTCGCCGACCGCGCCGCCGCCCTCGCCGACGGCGCCGAACTCGCCCCGGCGCTCCTCTACTTCGGCTGCGACGCCCCCGACGCCGACCACCTCCACGCGGCCGAGCTGCGCGTCGCCGAACGCGCGGGCGCCGTCGCCCTGCGCCCCGTCTTCAGCGCCGCGCCCGAGAACGGCGCCCGGTACGTGCAGCACCGGATCGCCGCCGAGGCCGACGAGGTGTGGGCGCTGCTCGCCGCCGGGGCCCGGGTGCGCGTCTGCGGCGACGGCTCCCGGATGGCGCCCGGCGTGCGGGACGCCTTCCGCGCCCTGTACCGCGACCGCGCCCCGGGCGCAGGCGAGCGGGACGCCGAGGCGTGGCTCGACGCCCTGACGGCGGAGGGCCGCTACGTCGAGGACGTGTACGCGGCCGGGTGACCCGGCGGAGAACCGGCCGGCACCCCACCTCCGTGTCCGGCGGG
>NZ_FMCI01000006.1 GCF_900091845.1 Streptomyces sp. SolWspMP-5a-2 | reverse complement strand
TACGCGGCGGCGGCGCCCAGGGCCCGCGCGGTGGCGCGGCGTTCGGGGCCGTGCGGGCGCACCAGCCAGGGCGCCATGCCGACCAGCCAGGCCCAGGCGCCCGCGGCGAGGGCGAGCGCGAGGTGTCCGGGGATCTGCCCGGGGCTCTGCGGGGCGAACAGGGCGGCGGAGGAGATGAAGGTGAGGACGACGTTGCCGGGCGGGCCGACCCGGGTGGCGTCGCACAGGACCTTCTGGACCGCGGCGAGCAGGGCGCCGACGGCGACCAGGACGGCCGGGGCGGTGGTGAGGGAGGCGGTGACCAGGGCGGCGGCGAGTCCGCCGACCATGCCGAGCACGACGAGGGCCAGCACCCTGGCGCGGGCCGCGTAGGGGCGGTTGTGGGCGTAGAGGGCGCAGAGCGACCCGGCCATCGTGTACATCACGAGGTCGAGGCGGCCGAGGGCGAGGAGGGTGAGGTTGGGCGGCGCGACCGAGGCCACGGCGCTGAGGGCGGGCTTGAACCAGATGTCGGAGGGCCGCCCGGGGCGGAGCACCCCGGCGAGCGGGAGGCGGCGGGCGCGTGCGGGGCCGGGGGCGGGGGTCGGGGTGCTCATACCGATCAGATTAACAGGTGTTTTACTCGTAAAACATTTGGTGACCGGCCGTGCGGCCCCGCACGCTCCCCGTGTACACCCTTGCGCTCGCGTGCGCGCCGCGTGCCGCGGGCATCGACCGACTGTCCGACACCGTCGAACAGGGAGGCCCGCGTGCACGGACCGGCTTCGCCCGGGTGGCTGCTGGTCGCGCTGTGCGCGGCCCTGGGGGCGTACTGCCTGCTGCGGATGCGCAGCGGCGTCGAGGAACAGCGCAGGACCGCGGGGACCGAGGCCCTGATGGGGTTCGGGATGGCGACGATGGCCGTGCCGACGGCGGTGTTCAGCCCGCCGTCGTGGGCCTGGCCGGTGTACGCGGCCGTGTTCGGGGCCGCCGCGCTGCGCGCCCTCTGGGCGGCCCGCCGCGGCGCGCACCACCTGCACCATCTGATCGGCCACGCGGCCATGGTCTACATGGCGATGGTGATGGCCGTCTCCCCCACCCACCACGCCGGGCACGGCGGCTCGCTCGGCATCCCGCTGCTGACCGGGGCGCTGCTCCTCTACTTCGTCGGGTACGTGCTGCTCTCCGGCGCGCGCCTGGTCCCCGCCGATCCGCGTCAGGGGAGCGTCAATTGGGGCGACCGGCCGGAGCTGGCGCGCGCCTGCCGCCTCTCGATGGGCATCGCGATGGTGGCGATGCTGCTCACGATGTGACCCGTTCAGGACACCGCGGACCCGCTTCCGGCCAGGGCAGAGCGCGGGCGGCCGTTGCCTGCGTCACTTTGCCGGACACAGCCGTGTGCGGGTCGGCGGCCCGCTCATAGGGTGAGGCCATGATGGTCCCCGCGGCACTGTTGCTGCTCGGCGCCCTGACCGCCGTCGTCGCGCCCCGGCTGCTCGCGCGCGCCGACTGGCCCGACCGTGAACCGGTGGTCGCCCTGTGGGTGTGGCAGTGCGTGGTGGCGGCCGTCCTGGTGTGCTGCGCGCTGTCGATGACGCTCAGCGCGGCGGCGGCCTGGCAGGTGGTGCGCGGCCAGTTGTTCGCGTCCGCCCCGCACGGGGTCATGGAGGCGTACCCGATCGGCGGCACGGGCCCCTGGGCGGCGGCGACGGCGGTGACGCTCGCCTGCGCGGGGGCGTGGAGCGTGGCCATGCTGGTGCGCGAGGTGCTGCGGGCCAGGTCCCGCAGGCGCCGCCGGAGGGCCGAACTCCTGCTGCGCGCACCGCTGTTGCCGGGTGAGCAGCCCACGTACGGCAGGCTGGTGGTGCTGGAGGGCGAGCGGGCCGACGCGTGGTGGATGTCGGGCGCGACACCCGGACTCGTCGTCACCACGGGCGCGTTGCGGCGGCTGAAGGGCCGTCAGCTGGACGCCGTCCTGGCGCACGAGAAGGGGCACGCGCGGGCGCGGCACGACTGGCTGCTGCACTGCTCGTCGGCGCTGGCCGACGGATTCCCGCAGGTGCCGGTCTTCGCCGCGTTCCGGGACGAGATGCACCGGCTGGTCGAACTCGCCGCCGACGACATGGCCTCGCGCCGCCACGGCCGCCTCACCACGGCCCTCGCGCTGGTCGAACTCAACGAGGACCGCGGGGTGTTCGGCTCCGCGCCGGCCGGTCAGGCCCATGTCCCGCAGCGCGTGCACCGGTTGCTCACCCCGCCCGACCGGCTCACCCCGACCCGGCGGCTGGGGCTGACGGCGACGGCGGCACTGGTCCCGGTGGTGCCGGTCCTGGTGGCGTTCGTGCCGGGCCTGCGCGCCCTGGGCTGAACCGGCCCGCCGCGCCGCGCCGCCCGCCGCAGGACGGGGCATTCGCCTCGCACCCTCCCGTTCGGGGAGGATCGGAGCATGCACCCGCGTCTCGTCGACTCCCCGCCCCACCCGCAGGACCACCGGAGCGCACCCCGGGCGGCGGCCGCCCTCGCCGCCCTCTCCGCGCTGCTGCTCGCCTTGGTCGCCGCCGGGTGGCGTCCGCTGACGGAGGCGGACGGGGACCTCGCCGGCGCCGCGCACCGCCGGGCGGTGGCCGAGCCCGGCGTCACGCACGCCGTGCGCGTCCTCAGCGACTGGGTGTGGGACCCGTGGACGATGCGGCTGCTGTGCGCGGTCGTGGTGGTGCTGCTGGTCGTGCGGTGGGCGGACCGGTGGACGGCGGTGTGGCTGGCCGCCGCCTGCGCGCTGGGCGCGCTGCTCCAGCAGGCCCTCAAGGCCGCCGTGGACCGCCCGCGGCCGGTCTGGCCGGACCCCGTCGCCACGGCGAGCTTCGCGGCCTTCCCCTCGGGGCACGCGATGACCGCGACGGTCGTCTGCGGGCTGCTGCTGTGGCTGCTGCGCCGCCGGGGCACCACGCCCGCGCGGTGGCGGGCGGCGCTGGCCGCCGGGGCGGTCTCGGTCCTGGGCGTCGGCCTGACCCGGATCTGGCTCGGCGTGCACTGGCCGTCGGACGTGCTGGGCGGCTGGCTCCTGGGCGCCACGGTGGTGGCCGCGGCGGTGACGGTCCACCGGCGCCTGCACCCGGCGGGCAGGGGCGGCGCGGATCCGACCGGGGGCGGGGAGAAGGCCTGATGGGGCGGCCTTGGCGGACGACATGCCCGCAGCCCGCTCCCCCTCGCCTCCCCGCGGCCCTCAGAGACCGAGGTCGCCGAGGCCCGGGTGGTCGTCCGGGCGGCGGCCGAGGGGCCAGCGGAAGCGGCGCTCGGACGCGGCGATCGGGCGGGTGTTGATGGAGGCGTGCCGGGTGCGCATCAGGCCGTGCTCGTCGAACTCCCAGTTCTCGTTGCCGTAGGAGCGGTGCCAGGCGCCGGCGCCGTCGCGGTGCTCGTAGGCGAAGCGCACGGCGATGCGGTTGCCGTCCCAGGCCCACAGCTCCTTGACCAGCCGGTAGTCGAGTTCGGCGGCCCACTTGCGGGTCAGCAGGGCGACGATCTCGTCCCGCCCGGTGGCGAACTCCGTCCGGTTGCGCCAGCGGGAGTCCGCCGTGTAGCCCAGCGACACCCGCCGCGGGTCGCGGGTGTTCCAGGCGTCCTCGGCGAGCCGGACCTTCTCGGTGGCGCTCTCACGGGTGAACGGCGGCACCGGCGGGCGCGCTGTGTCGGTCATGTCGGACCTTTCGGCGGCAGGGGCCCGTCAGCGGGTCCCGACGAGCCCGGAGGCACTGCGAGAACGGTCGTTCTCGACCCGCCTGCTACGGTAGAGAACGTTGGTTCTCCACGCAAGGGGGCGCAGATGCCGGACCAGGAGACGGCCCGGGAACGGGTGCTGGAAGCCGCCGGGGAGCTGTTCTACGCGAGGGGCGTCCAGGCGGTCGGAATGGACGCGGTGCGCGGCGGCTCCGGGGTGTCGCTCAAGCGCCTCTACCAGTTGTTCCCCTCCAAGGAGGCGCTCGTCCTCGCGTATCTGCGGCAGCGGGACGCGCGGTGGCGCCGGGCACTGGCCGAGCACGTGGACACGCGGGCGGCGCCCGAGGAGAAGATCGTCGCCGTCTTCGACTGGCTGCACCGGTGGTTCTCCGAGCCCGGCTTCCGGGGGTGCGCCTTCGTCAACTCCTTCGGCGAGCTGGGCGCGACCTCGGCCGAGGTCGCCGAGGAGGCCCGGCACCACAAGCAGGCGTTCCACGACTACCTGACCGGGCTGGTGACGGCGTCCGGACGGCCCGCCGCGCTGGCGGATCAGCTCGCGCTGCTCGCCGAGGGCGCGATCACCACCGCGGCGATCTCCGGCACCCCCGAACCGGCCGACCGCGCGCGGGACGCCGCACGCCTCCTGATGGACGCGACCGCGAGAACCGTCTGATCCACCGGCCGGACGGGACGGCCGGCCCCCTCACCGGGCCCGTGGACCCGACCAGGGTTTCCCCGGCTCCGCGGAGGCCGGACCGCGGCGTTCCGGCCCGTCGGCCCGCTTGCCGCGGGCGCGGCGGAACCCGCACCGGGACCTGCCGGAAAGCGGCCGCCGACCGTCTGAGACGATCCCCCGTGTCGCCCCAGACGGACGGCAGCCTGACCAGGCCCATACGGGTCCTGATCGGTCTGCGCTGAGTATAGTTGGCTGCCAGCCAGTCAACGCAGGAGTTACAGCATGTCCCCGCGCAGCGCCTCGGTCAATGAAGAGTTGCGGAGACGTTCCCGGGAACGGCTCCTGATGGCCGCCGTCGAGGTGGTCGGAGAGCGCGGTTACGACGCCACGACGCTCGCCGACATCGCCGACCGGGCCGGGTCGGCCCGGGGCCTGGTCTCGTACTACTTCCCGGGAAAACGCCAGCTCGTGCAGTCGGCCGTGCACCGTCTGATGCACCGCACGCTGGAGGAGGGCCTGGAGCGGGAGCCGCGCACCGAGGACGGGCGGGAGCGGATGGCGCGGGCCATCGACGCGATTCTCGGACTGGCCAGGGACCGGCCGGTGCTGATGCGCCAGCACATGGCGGGGCTGCTCCAGGCCGAGGGGTTCGTGCAGTGCCCCGAGCAGAAGCGGCTGGCCGACCTGTTGCGGGACACGGTGACCCGGCGCGGCTCCGACCACCCCGACAGCGACTACCCGATGCTGCGGTCGCTGCTGATGGGCTCGGTGTACGCCATGGTGCTGCCGAACGTGCCGATGCCGATCACGGCGCTGCGCACCGAGCTGTTCACGCGCTACGGGCTGGAGTGGCGCATGGGGCTCCCGCCGGACGCGGACGAGGCGCCCGACGGGAGCCGCAGCGCGGACCTGTCACGGTTCTTCGCGACCGGCGCGGCCGAGGGGACCGGCGGTGCCGGTGCCCCCGCGGCCGGCCCGCCCGCAGGGGCGGGGGACGACGACGGCCGTCAGTCGAAGTAGTCGGGCTGCGTCTGGACGTTCAGCTCGTCCAGGCGCACCCGGGCCGCCGGGTCGGTACGGCGGTCGCTGAGCTTCAGGACGTCGAAGCCCTTGGCGATGTCGTTCGAGTAGATGTGGCCGTTGTAGTAGTAGGCCGACCACGATCCGCCGGTCTCCAGCCGCTCCGTGGAGAGCGGACCGCGCTCGAAGTACGCGATCTCGTGGGGCTTCGTCGAGTCGGTGAAGTCCCAGACGGAGACGCCGCCCTGGTACCAGGCCTGGACCATCAGGTCCTTGCCCTTGACCGGGATCAGCGAGCCGTTGTGGGCGACGCAGTTCTCGGTGTCCGCCTGGTGGCGCGGGATCTTGTAGTAGCTGCGGAAGACGAGCTTGCGCCTGTCGCCCTTGCCGACGATGTCGTAGATGCCGTCGGCGCCCCGGTTCGGACCGACGGTCGCGTTGCAGGTGGCGGCGCCTCCGCCGCCCAACTCGTCGGTGAAGACGACCTTGTTGGCCTTCTGGTTGAAGGTCGCCGAGTGCCAGAACGCGAAGTTCACGTTGTCCTGGACCTGGTCGATGACCTTCGGGTGCTCCGGGTCCTTGACGGACATCAGGATGCCGTCACCCATGCAGGCGCCGGCGGCGAGGTCCTCCTCCGGCAGGACGGTGATGTCGTGGCAGCCGGTGGTCTTGGAGACGCCCGGGTTGGTGGGCGCGCCCGGGTTGCCGCCGCCGTCGGGGCCCTCGCCGGGGAAGAGGACCGGGAAGCCGACGACCGCCGCCCGCTCCGGGTGCTTGCGCGGCACCTTGACGACGGAGATCCCGTCGTGCGGGGGCTGGCAGTCCGGGTAGGACGCGCTCGGCGAGTACGAGGAGACGTAGATGTAGACGTTCTTGCGCTCCGGCACCAGCGAGTGGGTGTGGGAGCCGCAGGCGGTCTCGACGGCGGCGACGTAGCGCGGGTTGCGCTTGTCGCTGATGTCGAAGACCTTCATGCCCTCCCACGACGACTTCTCGGTCGCGGGCTGCGTGGTGCTGTTGCAACTGCTGTCGCTGCGCGAGGAGTCGGTGGACAGGAACAGCAGGTCCCCGGAGACGGAGATGTCGTTCTGCGATCCCGGGCAGAGGACCTGGGCGATCGTCTTCGGGGCCTTCGGGTTGCTGATGTCGAAGACGCGGAAGCCGTCGTAGTTGCCGGCGAAGGCGTACTTGCCCTGGAAGGCGAGGTCCGAGTTGGTGCCGGCGAGCGCGTCCTTGGGGACGTTGGTGAGGTGCTGGATGTTGGACGAGTGGACGACCTCGTCCTGGCCGGGTATCTCGCCGTCGGCTATCGCCTCGGCGGCCTGCGTCCTGGCGCTCTTGGACACCTCCTTGCCGGTGGCCGGGGCGTCCCCGGGGTCGGGCGTCGCGGCTGCCGGGACGGCGGTCAGCAGCGCCGCCAGGAGTGCGGCGGCCACCGCGGCAACTCCCGCGCGTCTGTGGCGCTTTCGGGAAACGTTCAACAGGATCACTGCTTCCTCCCTGGTGCCGTTCACGTCGGAACGGTGCACGCACCCCGCAGTATCGTCTTGACCATGCTCATATCAACAGAGGGCAACGAACTCGTAATGAAGGTTTTTGATCAACCACGAGCACAAGCGTGCTAGGACGGTCCTCAGCACTCACGAGGTGCCCCCCGCTCGCCTGCCACAGGAGGTCGTCGTGCCGTTCCGCCGGACCCCGCGCACATTCCTCGCCGTCGTCGCGCTGACCGCGCCGGTCCTGCTCGGGCTGACCGGGTGCGACTCGGACACGGAGGCCAAGTCGCCTGCGTCCGGCGGTCCTTCGGTGCTCGTGCCGGGAGCGCCCGGCGAGGACAACCGCACCCTGTCGGCGGCGGACGCGCTCGCCCAGCGGGCCGAGGACGACTCCCCCAACGCGGCGGACGTCGCGTACGCCCGCATGATGATCCAGCACCACGGCCAGGCCCTGGACATGACCGACCTGGTCGCGGACCGGGCCGACGCCACGCCGGTCAAGCGGCTCGCGGAGCGGATAGCCGCGTCCCAGGGGCCGGAGATCGAGGCGATGCGGGGCTGGCTGGAGAGCTACGGCAAGAGTGAGCGGGCCGCCGGGCACGACCACGCCTCGATGCCCGGGATGGCGACCGAGGCGGAGCTGAAGAAGCTGCGCGCGGCGAAGGGCAAGGCGTTCGACCGGCTGTTCCTCACGCTGATGATCACCCACCACGAGGGGGCGCTCAGCATGGCGACGGACGTGAAGGCACAGGGCAACAACATCCGCGTCGAGGAGATGGCGGACGACACGATCGCCCAGCAGACGAGCGAGATCACCCGCATGCGGGACCTGCTCTGACCGCGGACGGCCGTCCGACTCCCCTGCTCAGCGCTTCACATGACGGGGCGTCAGCAGACCGGCGTCCCGGGCCCGCGCGATCATGCGCAGGGCCTCGCGGCGGCCCCGGCCGGTGGCGCCCATGACCGCGAGGACCGGATCGGCACCCTCGGCCTGGGCCGCCCGGTACGTCTGGGCGATCCGTCGGCGGCTCTCGGGCCCGAGCGGTCCGGCGGGGCGGGCCCTGCGGGCACCCGCGGCACGCCCCTGCTCGGTGTCGGGGGCGGTGCCGAGGCCGCAGTCCCGGGTCAGCGGGCCCTCGATCCAGTCGGCGAGCACCGCGAGGTCGTCCAGGGAGAGCGCCGGTCTGGCCCGCACGTCCTCGACGCAGACCCCGCCGTCGCCCACCACGGCGAGCGCCTCGACCTCGGCACCGTCCGCGAACGCCAGCCGGACGGTGAACCAGGAAGTGGTGGACCCGCCCTCCCGCACTTCCCACGCGGGCCGCACGGACGCCGTGCAGTCCGTCGGACAACGATCAGAAAGATTAAGAAAGGATGCTTCTAGCACATACGCAACGTAACCGCATGATCACATTCCATACGAACGGACACGCGCGGCCGCCGGTCCCCGCACCCCACCGGCCGAGCGCCGCCGCACTAGGCAGCGGCGGGGTCGCCCAGGAGGCGTGGACCGGCTTTCGGTGGGCATGACACGCGTCGGCAACACGACCGCAATCGGCGGACCGTCCAACGGCCCTACGGTCGGGTGCTGTTCGGATGCCGTCTCCCGTCGCCGCCCAGGAGCCCCCATGAGCACTGCCGCCCCCGCGCATCCCGTCGACGAGGTGCCACCGGTTCACCGGCTGGCCGCCTTCGGGCTCCAGCACGTGCTGGCGATGTACGCGGGCGCCGTCGCCGTCCCGCTGATCGTGGGCGGGGCGATGAAACTGCCGCCCGCCGACCTGGCCTACCTGATCACCGCCGACCTGCTGGTGTGCGGGATCGCGACCCTCGTGCAGTGCGTCGGGTTCTGGCGGTTCGGGGTGCGGCTGCCGATCATGCAGGGCTGCACCTTCGCCGCGGTGTCGCCGATGGTGCTGATCGGCACGACGGGCGGCGGGCTGCCCGCGATCTACGGTTCGGTGATCGTCGCGGGCCTGGCGATCGTGCTGCTCGCGCCGGTCTTCGGCAGGCTGCTGCGGTTCTTCCCGCCGCTGGTGACCGGCACCGTCATCCTGATCATCGGCCTCTCCCTGCTGCCGGTCGCCGGGAACTGGGCCGCGGGCGGCGCGGGCGCGGCCGACTTCGGGGCCCCGGGGAACCTGGCCCTCGCCGCGTTCGTGCTGGCGGTCGTGCTCGGCGTGCAGCGGTTCGCGCCGCCCTTCCTCAGCCGGATCGCGGTGCTGGTCGGCATCACGGTGGGGCTCGCGGTGGCGGTCCCGTTCGGGTTCACCGACTTCGGCGGGGTCGGGGACGCCGACTGGCTGGGCGTCAGCACGCCGTTCCACTTCGGGGCACCCGTCTTCCGGGCGTCGGCGATCGTCTCGATGCTGGTCGTCGCGCTGGTGACGATGACCGAGACGACCGGTGACCTGATAGCGGTGGGCGAGATGACCGGGCGCGAGGTCGAGCCGCGGACGCTGTCGGACGGACTGCGCGCGGACGGGCTGTCGACGGTGCTGGGCGGCGTCTTCAACACCTTCCCCTACACGGCCTACGCGCAGAACGTCGGGCTGGTCGGCATGACCCGGGTGCGCAGCCGCTGGGTGGTGGCCGCGGCCGGCGGCATGCTGGTGCTGCTCGGCCTGCTGCCCAAGCTGGGCGCGGTGGTGGCGGCGATACCCGCGCCCGTGCTCGGCGGCGCGGGCCTGGTGATGTTCGGGTCGGTCGCCGCGAGCGGCCTGCGCACCCTCGCCCGGGTCGACTTCACGGGCGGCGACCGCCTGACCGTCGTCGCGGTGTCGGTGGCCGTCGGGCTGCTGCCGGTCGGGGTGCCGACGGTGTACGCGCGGTTCCCCGACTGGTTCCAGACGGTCATGAACAGCGGCATCAGCGCGGGCTGCCTCACCGCGATCGTGCTGAACCTGCTGTTCGAGCAGCTGCCGGGCAGGGGCAGCTCAGTCGCCGAGCCGGAGGGCCTGGCGGTCGGCGGCGTCGAGAAGGGTGTCGAGCAGCCCCGGGAAGAGGTCGTCTAGCGCCTCCCGGCGCAGGGCGCTCAGCTTGGCCGTGCCGCGGTAGACCTGCCGGACCACGCCGGATTCGCGCAGCACCCGGAAGTGATGGGTGGTGGTGGACTTGGTGACCGGCAGGTCGAAGTGCGAACAGGCCAACTCACCGCCGTCCGAGGCGAGTTCGCAGACGATGCGCAGTCGCACCGGGTCGGAGAGCGCGTGCAGCACGTCTTCCAGGCGGATCTCCGCCCGGACCGGATGCGGAAGCTCGCGGCTGGGCGCGGCGGCACTGGTCACGGTCTCTCCTCTGCGGGCCGGGCCCGCGCCCCGGACGGAACGCGTCCCCGCTGCGGACTCTCCGCTTCATTGTACGAGAACCATCGTAGTTTGACATCCACCGTACTACGGTGCCTATCGTACGAGTGAACCCCGGTCCCGTGATGAATGGAGTCCGCCGTGAGCGCGCTCTTCGAGCCCTTCGCCCTGCGTGGAGTGACCGTCCCCAACCGCGTCTGGATGCCGCCGATGTGCCAGTACTCCGCGGCCCCCGAGGGCCCGGACACCGGCGCCCCGAACGACTGGCACTTCGCGCACTACGCCGCCCGCGCCACGGGTGGCACCGGGCTGATCATCGCCGAGGCCAGCGCCGTCTCCCCCGAGGGCCGGATCTCCCCGTACGACCTCGGCATCTGGAACGACACCCAGGTCGAGGCGTTCGGCCGGATCAACCGGTTCCTGGCCACGCAGGGCACCGTGCCCGGCATCCAGCTCGCCCACGGCGGCCGCAAGTCGTCCACGGACCGGCCCTGGAAGGGCGGCGCCCCGGTCGGCCCCGAGGCGCACGGCTGGCAGCCGGTGGCGCCCAGCCCCCTCGCCTTCGACGAACGGCACCCGGTACCGACGGAGTTGACGGTCGCTCAGATCAAGGAGGTCGTCGGCCAGTTCGTCGACGCGGCACGGCGTGCGCTGGCCGCCGGGTTCGAGGTCGCCGAGATCCACGGGGCCCACGGCTACCTGATCAACGAGTTCCTCTCCCCGCACTCCAACCACCGCACCGACGCGTACGGCGGCTCCTACGAGAACCGCACCCGGTTCGCGCTGGAGGTCGTCGACGCGGTGCGGGAGGTGTGGCCGGACGACAAGCCGCTGTTCTTCCGGATCTCCGCGAGCGACTGGCTGGACGACGGCGGCTGGACCCCGGACGACACCGTGCGCTTCGCCACCGAGCTGCACGCCCACGGCATCGACCTGCTCGACGTGTCGACCGGCGGCAATGCCTCCGGCGTCCGCATCCCGATCGGCCCCGGCTACCAGGTGCCGTTCGCGGCCCGGGTCAAGGCCGAGACGCCGATGCCGGTCGCGGCCGTCGGCCTGATCACCGAGCCCGAGCAGGCGGCGAAGATCCTGGACAACGGCGAGGCCGACGCCGTCCTCCTCGGCCGTGAGCTGCTGCGGGACCCGTCCTGGGCCCGGCGCGCGGCCCGCGCACTGGGCGCGGAGGTGCACGTGCCCGACCAGTACCACCGGTCGGTCTGAGGTCCACCACGGCGCCGGGGGCCCCAGTCCGGCGCCACCGCGACCCGACCGTGCCCGGCCGCTCCGCGAGGGGGGCCGGGCACGGTCGCGTGCGGTCGGTCCGGCGCGCGGATCAACCCGTCGCGCAGGCCGTTCCGTTGAGCGTGAAGGCGCCGGGTGCCGCGCTGTTGCCGGTGTGGGTCGCCTGGTAGCCGAAGGTGACGGAGGCGTTCGGGGCGAGGGCCGCGTTGTAGGCCGCGTTGGTCGCCGTCACCGCGCCGGAGGCCGGGGCGATCGTCGCGTTCCAGCCGTTGGTGACGGTCTGCCCGGAGGGCAGCGTGAAGGCGAGCCGCCAGCCGTCGACCGCCGTGGTCGAGGTGTTGGTGAGGGTGACGTTCGCGGTCAGTCCGGTGTTCCAGGCGCTGGTGGCGACGGTCACCTTGCAGGAGGCAGCGGGTGGTTGGGGATCGCCGCCGCCCGCGGTGAGGCCGAAGAAGGTCAGCGCGCGGGCGCCCATGCCGG
The DNA here is from genome assembly GCF_900091845.1 of Streptomyces sp. SolWspMP-5a-2. Taxonomy (GTDB): domain Bacteria; phylum Actinomycetota; class Actinomycetes; order Streptomycetales; family Streptomycetaceae; genus Streptomyces; species Streptomyces doudnae. Next base: position 892 of record NZ_FMCI01000006.1, on the reverse strand, counting down.
AGGCGTAGAGGTTGTGGCCGACGCCCTGGAGGCTGATCGCCTCGACGGGCGCCTGGTCACCGGTGGATCCGTAGCGGGTGCGGGTCCAGCCGCCGACGGGCGTGTCGGTGGCGGCGGGTGTCCGGCTCACGCCGAGGACGTCCGTCCACTGCTTCACCTCCTCCCCGAAGTTGGGGTAGCGGAGGGTGTCGTCGGCGGTGCCGTGCCAGAGCTGCATCCGCGGGCGGGGCCCGGTGTAGCCGGGGTAGGAGCCGCGCACCAGGTCGCCCCACTCCTGCGGGGTGCGGGTGACGGTGCCGCCCGCGCACGCGCTGTTCCACTCGGAGCCGTCGGTCGTGGCGAAGCAGCCGAACGGGACGCCGGAGAAGGCGGCACCGGCCGCGAACACGTCCGGGTAGTCGCCGAGCAGCACGTTCGTCATCATCGCGCCCGAGGAGATGCCGGTCGCGAAGACCTTCGCGGTGTCGGCGGCGTACCGCGCGACCACCCAGTCGACCATCGACCTGATGCCGACCGGGTCGCTCCCGCCGCCGCGCCGGAGGGCGGCGGGCGAGGAGACGTCGAAGCACTTGCTGGCCCGGGTGACCGAGGGGTAGACGACGACGAATCCGTACCGGTCGGCGAGCGAGGCGAACTCGGTGCCCGCGTACATGGCGGGGCCCGAGCCGGTGCAGTAGTGGACGGCGACGACGACCGCCGGGTGGGCGGCGACGGCGGCCGGGACGTACAGGTACATCTGGAGACCGCTCGGGTTGGCCCCGAAGCCGGTCACCTCGGTGAGGGTGGCGGCCCGGACGGCGTCGGCGGACGCCGCACGCGGGACGGCGGCGCGTGCGCCGGTCCCCGGCTGCCCGGCCGTCCCGGCCTGCGCGGCGGTCCCGGCGCGCGGGAC
>NZ_FMCI01000249.1 GCF_900091845.1 Streptomyces sp. SolWspMP-5a-2 | reverse complement strand
GGCGGTCCCGACGCCCCCGGTGACCCGGGTGGCCCGACCGGCTCCGCGCCCGCCGCCGCCTCCTCCGCCGCCGCCGTGCCGCCCGCCTCGGACGGGGCGGCCGACTGCCGCTGCGGTCCGCCCTTCTGCTGCCGTTCGCGCTGCTTCTTCTGCAGGGACACCGTCACCACGGGTGACTCCTCCGGCTTCTGACGTTGCGTCGACCCCGTGCCGTCCAGCGAGGCCAGGAACCTCGCGTACGCCTCCCGCTTCCGCCCGCGCGGCGTGGTCCGGCCCGTCTCCCAGGCCCGCACGGTCTCCCGGGTGACTCCGACCCGTTCGGCTGCCTGAGCCTGTGTCAGCGACCGCGCCTCACGCAGCCGTCGGCACTCCTTGGGCGGGGGCAGGGGGGAGGGAGGGCCTTGCGTCACGGGGCTCCCTTTCGTGCGAAAAAGTACATAACCATATATTGGGCGACACTACGGAGCTTCGCCTGTTACGACGGAAAAGCGCGTGTCGTTGGGAGCATGACGACGTGACCCAGATGACCGCTCGCCGACCGCCGTTGTCGTCCCTGCTCACCCGGACGCGCGCCCGATGGCCGGGGCTCGGCGCGAGCCTCCTGGGCGGCGCGCTCGCGGCCGGACTGGGGCTCGGGGTGTTCGCCGTGCTCGTGATGGTGCTGTGGATCAGCTCCCCGTACCCCGACAGCGGACCCGGCGGGGCGCTGCATGTCACCGCGTCGCTGTGGCTGTTGGCGCACGGCGCGGAACTCGTCCGCACCGACACCCTCAGCGGCGTCCCCGCGCCGGTGGGCGTCACCCCGCTGCTCCTGCTCGCGCTCCCCGTCTGGCTGGTCCACCGGGCCGCCCGGGACGCGGCCGACGGCGGCGGCTCCGACGACCGTCCGCAGGGCGGCGACCCGGAGGTCCCGGCCGGTACGGCGTGGGCGGGTGTCGTCCTCGGCTACCTCGCCGTCGGCGCCGCCACCGCGCTCTACGCCTCGGGCGGCGCCCTGCGCCCCGCCTGGGCCTGGACCGCGGTGTGCCTGCCGCCGCTCGTCGCGGGCGCGGCCGCCTTCGGGGTGTGGACGGCGTACGGGCGCCCGCGCGACGCGGCCGACGGACTGCTGGTCAGACTCCCTGTGCGGCTGCGCAGGCACGTCCTGGGCGTGGCCGCGCAGGAGCGTCTCGGGGTCGCCGCGCGGGCCGCGGGCGCCGGGGCCGCGCTGCTGGTCGGGGGCGGCGCGCTGCTGCTCGGGGTCTCGCTGCTCTGGCACGGCGCGGCGGCCCGCGGCTCCTTCCTCGAACTGACGGACGGCTGGTCCGGGCGGTTCGCGGTGCTGCTGCTGTGCCTGACGCTGGTGCCCAACGCGGCGGTGTGGGCGGCCTCGTACGGGCTCGGCCCCGGATTCCTGCTCGGCGTAGGCCATGCGGTGGGGCCGCTGTCGTCCGCGTCGGCCACCTCGCTGCCGCCCTTCCCGCTGCTCGCGGCGGCCCCGTCGGCGCCCGGTGACACCCCGCTGACCTGGGCCGTCGCCCTGGTCCCCGCGGTGGCCGGTGCCACGGTCGGCTGGTTCGTGGCGCGCGAGAGCGGGGTCGTGGACCCGGAGGGCTTCTGGTCGCGGGGGCGGACCGCCTCGACGACGGTGATCGCGGCGGCGCTGTGCGGGATCGCGGTCGCGGTCCTCGCGGCGGCGGCCGGCGGCAGGCTGGGTGTGGCGGCGCTGTCCCGGTTCGGCCCGGTCTGGTGGCAGACGGGTGGCGCGACGGCGGTGTGGGTGACGGTCGCGGGCGTGCCGGTGGCGCTCCTGGCGCGGGCCTGGCGCTGCCGGACCCGCCGGGCCCCGGTGCCGACCGGAGGGGTGGGCCCGCAGGGCGGCACCGAGCGGCGCGGTGCGACGGCGTCCCCGAGCGGACCCGGCACGCGGGGCGGCTCCGCCGGGCGCGGCGACACCACCGGGACGGCGGCCGGGAAGCGGCGGCGCTGGTGGGGCGGGAGGACGCCGGAGGACGGCACCGGCGCCGACGAGCCGCACCGGGACCGGGATTCCGGGTCCGCCGGGCGCCGCTGGTTCGGGAAGCGGGCCGGGGCGGGCGTCCCCGGGCCACGTCCTCTCGTCCCCGGTCCTGACGTCCCCTACGACCAGGACCGGGTCTCCGGGTTGCTGCGCGATCAGTCCGGCGGGGACCAGTTCGACCCCTACGACTTCCTGCCGTCCGGGCCGCCGCCGTCCGCCTCGCCCTGGTACGACGACGCCACCCGCGAGTCCCGCTGGGCGGAACTCCGCCGGGCATCGACCCCACCGAGGGCCAGGGGAGCGGAGGGTACGGCAGGGACGCCGGGGACGCCGGGGACGGCTGGGCCGACGGGAGCCCCGGGGCTCACTGGGACGGGAGGGACGGGAGATACGGGAGGAACGGCCAGGACGACAGGGGCGCCTGAGACACCCGAGACACCCGGAGACACCAAGGCGCCCAGGAACCCCGCAGCGCCACGGAACCCCGAGGCGTCAAGAACCCCCGAGGCGCCGGACATGCCCCCGGCGCCACCCTCACCCGAGCCCACCGGCGAGACTCGAGAGAGCCACGAGGCCCGCGAGATCCCCGGATCCCGTGCGGAACCCGGGAGCGACGAGCCGCCGACCACGCCCTGACGGTGACTGCCACCGGCCAAGCCCGGACGGCGATCGCGGCCGCCCGCGCCCGGACGGTGACCGCCGCCGATCACGCCCCGCGGACGACCGTCGCCGATCACACCCCGCAGGCGTTCGCCGTTCGCCGTTCGCCGCCGTCGTGTCAGTCCTGCGCGCCCAGGAGGCCGCGGACTTCCTTCGGGAGGTGCTGCGCGCAGGACTGCTTCGCCACGTTGGTGAGGGCGTCCTTCGAGCAGGTGTAGTAGTCGCTGTAGACGAGCTGCGCGGTGAAGTACCCGGCGACCAGGACCAGCGCCAGCCCCGACGTGACCAGGCCGCTGATCGCCGCCGTCGTCTGCGGGCGCGAGTTCTCCGCGCCGGGCTTGGCGTCGGCGGCGGGCCGGGACGTGGCGCGCAGCGAGCTGATGCCCCAGTAGAGGGACAGCGCGCCCAGCATCAGACCCACGTAGAGCCAGCCGAACAGGGCGAAGAAGAAGGCCCACATGCCGGTCAGCAGCGAGAGGCGGGCTCTGCGCTGGACCGGGTCGGTGGGGTCCCAGCGCATGCCCTGCCCCGGGCCCTTGCCGGAACCGTCGGGTCCGTCGGGGCCGTTCGGGCCGTCCGAGCCGGAGCCCTGGGCGCCGGGGCGGCTGCCGAACCCGTCGGACGAGCGGCCGGGCTGGCGGTCGCTCCAGTTCCGCCCCCAGGGCGAACGGGAGCCGCCGCGATCGCCGTCGCGGTCGTCGTCGCCGTCGTCACCGGCCGCGCGGCGCGGCTGCCAGGGGCGGTCCGGGGTGCCCTCGGGCGGGGGCGCGAACGGGTTGTCGTCCCCGCGGCCGTCCTGCCCGTCCCCCGAGCGCTCGCCGGACGGCGCGTCGGGCGAGGAGGACGGCCGGTCGCGCCGCAGCACGCCGACGGGCTCGCCTCCCCGCACCGGCCGGGAGGGCGTGAGCAGTCGCAGGCTGCGGTCCGACATCAAGTGAGCGTCTTCCCCTTGGTGGATGGGTCCGTGGAATCGACCGGTTCGGCGTGAGCTGTCGCCTTGGTAACGCCCCGCGCACCGGCCGCGTTCCCGAGCCCGCTCCGCGCACTCCAGGCAGACGGTACCTCCCGGCCACGCCCCCGTCCCATGGGGGCCGTCCGGTGTGCCGGTATCGTTGCTGACGGCCGGGCGCTTCGTAGACTTCCCCGTATCCCGGGGCGCGAAGCATTCGTACGAACGTACATACCGGCCGCACAGACGCTCCCCCGAGAAAGGGCCCCACCGTGGCCGCCACCCCCGCTGGCCGAGCGGTCAAGCGCCTCGTCGTCCTGGTCTCCGGTTCCGGCACCAACCTCCAGGCCCTCCTCGACGAGATCGACCGCGTCGGCCGCGAGGCGTACGGCGCCGAGATCGTCGCGGTCGGCGCCGACCGCGACGGCGTCGAGGGGCTCGCGCGGGCCGAGCGGGCGGGGCTGCCCACCTTCGTGCGGAAGGTGCGCGACCACGCGAGCCGGGAGGAGTGGGACCACGCCCTCGCCGAGGCCGTCGCCGCCCACGACCCCGACCTGGTGGTCTCCGCCGGGTTCATGAAGATCGTCGGCAAGGAGTTCCTCGCCCGCTTCGGCGGACGGGTCGTGAACACCCACCCGGCACTGCTGCCGAGCTTCCCGGGCGCCCACGGAGTGCGGGACGCGCTCGCGTACGGCGCCCGGGTCACCGGCTGCACCGTCCACTTCGTCGACGACGGCGTCGACACCGGCCCGATCATCGCCCAGGGCGTGGTCGAGATCCGGGACGAGGACGACGAGAGCGCTCTGCACGAGCGCATCAAGGACGTCGAGCGCAGGCTGCTCGTCGAGGTCGTGGGGCGGCTCGCCCGCAACGGCTATCGCATCGAGGGACGAAAGGTAGTTATCCAGTGACCGCCGAGAGCAACAAGCGAGCCATCCGCCGCGCGCTGGTCAGCGTCTACGACAAGACCGGACTCGAGGAGCTGGCGCGCGGGCTGCACGCCGCCGGTGTGGAGCTGGTGTCGACCGGCTCCACCGCCTCGCGGATCGCCGCCGCCGGGGTCCCCGTCACCAAGGTCGAGGAGCTGACCGGCTTCCCCGAGTGCCTGGACGGCCGGGTCAAGACCCTGCACCCGAAGGTGCACGCGGGCATCCTCGCCGACCTGCGGCTGGACAGCCACCGCGAGCAGCTCGCCGAGCTGGGCGTCGAGCCGTTCGACCTCGTCGTCGTCAACCTCTACCCGTTCCGCGAGACGGTCGCCTCCGGCGCCTCGCCCGACGAGTGCGTCGAGCAGATCGACATCGGCGGGCCCTCCATGGTGCGCGCCGCCGCCAAGAACCACCCCTCCGTCGCCGTCGTCACCAGCCCCGAGCGGTACGCCGACGTCCTCGCGGCCGTCCAGGACGGCGGGTTCGACCTCCCCGCCCGCAAGCGGCTCGCCGCCGAGGCGTTCCGGCACACGGCGTCCTACGACATCGCCGTCGCGGGCTGGTTCGCGGCCGAGTACGCGCCGGTGGACGACTCCTCGTTCCCTGACTTCGTGGGCAGCGCCCTGGAGCGCAAGAGCACCCTGCGCTACGGCGAGAACCCGCACCAGCCCGCCGCCCTCTACGTGGACGGCACCGGCGCCGGGCTCGCCGAGGCGGAGCAGCTGCACGGCAAGGAGATGTCCTTCAACAACTACACGGACACGGACGCCGCCCGCCGTGCCGCGTACGACCACGACGCGCCCTGCGTCGCGATCATCAAGCACGCCAACCCGTGCGGCATCGCGGTCGGCGCGGACGTCGCCGAGGCGCACCGCAAGGCGCACGCCTGCGACCCGCTGTCCGCGTTCGGCGGGGTCATCGCCGTCAACCGGCCGGTCAGCAAGGAGCTGGCGGAGCAGGTCGCGGAGATCTTCACCGAGGTCATCGTCGCCCCCGGCTACGAGGACGGCGCCCTGGAGGTCCTCGCGCGGAAGAAGAACATCCGCGTCCTGAAGGCCCCGGCCGCGCCCGAGCGGCCCGTCGAGGTCAAGCCCATCGACGGCGGCGCGCTCCTGCAGGTCACCGACCGCCTCCAGGCCGAGGGCGACGACCCGGCGCGCTGGACCCTGGCGACCGGCGAGGCGCTCTCCGCCGACGAGCTGGCCGAGCTGGCGTTCGCCTGGCGGGCCTGCCGGGCCGTCAAGTCCAACGCGATCCTGCTCGCCAGGGACGGCGCCTCGGTCGGCGTCGGCATGGGCCAGGTCAACCGTGTCGACTCCGCGAAGCTCGCCGTCGAGCGGGCCGGTGCGGAGCGCGCCCGGGGCGCCTACGCGGCCTCGGACGCCTTCTTCCCGTTCCCCGACGGCCTGGAGGTCCTCACCGCGGCCGGTGTCAGGGCCGTGGTCCAGCCCGGCGGTTCGCTCCGTGACGAGCTGGTCGTCGAGGCGGCGCGGAAGGCGGGCGTGACGATGTACTTCACCGGCACCCGCCACTTCTTCCACTGACCGTCCCGCCCGCCGCACCACGAAGGCCGTGCCCCCCCTCCCCGGGTGGGCACGGCCTTCGGCGTGAACGATCGCGCAGCGGCGAGCGGTCAGTTCTGGACGACCATGGTGCTGGCCGCCTTGTCGTGCCAGCCCTGCTGGCGGCCCGACTTGTCCCAGAACGGCGACAGGTAGACGAGGAGCTGGCCGATGCCGCAGACGATGCTGCCGACCATCGGGATGATCCAGCGGATGAACGACGAACCCAGGCCCGGCTTCTGGCCGGATTCGACCTTCACCACGCGGACGCCGACGGCGAGCTTGCCGAGGGTCGCGCCCACCAGACCGACCATCAGCCACTCGTAGATCAGGCTCGCTATCGCCAGGACGCCGATCACCGCGCCGAACTTGGCCGCGAAGTCGGAACCCGCGTCGTTCAGGCAGCTGTTGTAGTCGGCCGCGTTGGGGTCGCAGTCGCCGGCCGCGTTCATGGAGCCCGCGACACCGATGACGGCCAGGAAGATGTAGATGACGCTCAGGATCACGCCGTCGATCGCGCGGGCGCCCAGACGGCGGCCCATCGAGGCGACGCGCGGACCGGGACCGCCCGGGTAACCGGGCTGCTGGGGGTAGCCGGGCTGCTGCGGATAGCCGTACCCCTGCTGCGGCACGCCCTGCGGCGCCTGCGGGTAGCCGTAACCGGGCTGCTGGGGGTAACCGGGCTGCGGGGGCTGCTGGCCGTAACCGGGCTGCTGGCCGTATCCGGGCTGCTGCTCGTACGGGTTCTGCGGCGAGCCGAAACTCATGGCGGGACTTCCTCCGTTGTGCTGCGGGGACGACGCGGATGGCGGAGGAACGTCAGTAGATGAGCGGTTTGCCCCCCAACACGGACCGCGGTACTGCGCCGTTCATCGTGGTGGCCTGGAAAGGGCTTGTCCAGCCGTGGCCCGCAGACGTTGTGCAAGTGCAACATCTGCGATCTTGGCCGGATACGTGCCACGGAGCCCGGACCACCCGGATTGGAACCAGGGGCCTGTCATCCGCGAGGATGGGACCATGACCGCCCAGATTCTCGATGGCAAGGCCACCGCAGCCGCGATCAAGTCCGATCTGACCGTCCGCGTGGCGGCGCTGAAGGAGAAGGGCGTCACGCCCGGCCTCGGCACGATCCTGGTCGGGGACGACCCCGGCAGCCAGAAGTACGTCGCGGGCAAGCACCGCGACTGCGCCCAGGTCGGGATCGCCTCCATCCAGCGCGAACTGCCCGCCACCGCCACGCAGGAGGAGATCGAGGCCGTGGTCCGCGAGCTGAACGCGGACCCCGCCTGCACCGGCTACATCGTCCAGCTCCCGCTGCCCCGCGGCATCGACGAGAACCGCGTCCTGGAACTGATGGACCCGGACAAGGACGCGGACGGACTCCACCCGATGAACCTCGGGCGCCTCGTGCTCAACGAGCCCGCCCCGCTGCCCTGCACGCCGAACGGCGTCCTGACCCTGCTGCGCGCCCACGGTGTCGAGATCAAGGGCGCCGAGGTCGTCGTCGTCGGCCGGGGCGTCACCATCGGCCGCCCGATGCCGCTGCTGCTCACCCGGCGCAGCGAGAACGCCACGGTCACCCAGTGCCACACCGGCACCCGCGACCTCTCGGCGCACCTCAGGCGGGCGGACATCATCGTCGCCGCGGCGGGCTCGGCGCACCTGGTCCGCCCCGAGGACGTGAAGCCGGGCGCCGCCGTCCTGGACGTGGGCGTCTCCCGCAGCGCCGAGGGCAAGATCGTCGGCGATGTGCACCCCGGCGTCGCCGAGGTGGCCGGGTGGATCTCCCCGAACCCGGGCGGTGTCGGCCCGATGACCCGCGCCCAGCTTCTCGTCAACGTGGTCGAGGCGGCGGAGCGCAGTGTCGGCTGAGCCGCGCGAGCCCCGACGGGACGGCCGGGCCCCGCGCGGCCCGGCCGGTACCGCGACCCCGGAAGAACAGGCGGAGGCGGCCGTGCGACAGGCGATCGGCGGCGGTACCACCAGGGAGCCGCTCGCCCCCGGGACCGCCGACTCCGAAGCGGATGGTCCCGGAGCGGACGGTTCCGGTGTGGACGGTTCCGAAGCGGGCCGTCCCGGAGCGGACGGTTCCGGGGCGGACGTCTCTGGAGCGGACGGTCCCGGAGCGGACGGCGACGAAGCCGCCGTCGCCGAGTCCGCCGCCACGGAGTCGGACACTCCCGGATCGGACGCGTCCAAGCCGGACAGGCCCACGTCGGACGCCCCCGAGCCGGACGAGCCCGCATCCGAGGACGCGGAAGCCGAGGGAACGGCGCCCGAGGGAACGCCGCCCGAGGGCCCAAAAGCCGAGGGCACGGCAGCCGAAGGCACCGCCCCCGACGCCTCGGGCCCGCCGGTGTCCGAAGGCACCACCCCCGATGCCTCCGGCAACGCCTCCGCGCCCGCGTCCGAAGGCACCGCCTCCGACACCTCCGGTGACGTCCCCGCGTCCCGTGTGCGTCGGGGGAGTACCCGGTTGCGGCGTGGTGGCGGGCGGTTCCCGTTGTTCACGCGGGACACCGCGCGGCCGGAGGGCGGTGGCCGGGCCGCGCCCCGGGACGCCCCCGCGCCCGCCCGGCAGTGGCCGATCCTCGCCGTGCTCGGCGTCGTCGCGCTCGGTCTGCTGCTCACCGCGCTCGACGTGTTCCGGGTCGGGACCCTGCTGATCGGCTTCGCCCTGCTGGCGGGCGGGGCGCTGCGCTGGGTGATGCCGGACGTCGGCATGCTCGCCGTGCGCTCCCGGTTCACCGACATCTGCACCTACGGCGCCCTGGGCCTCGCGATCGTCGTGCTGGCGATGATGGCGCAGCCCGACCCGTGGCTGCAGATCCCGTTCCTCAAGGACACGCTGCACTTCACGGTCAGCAGCGGCTGAGCGCGCCGTGGACGACGGCCCGTCCCCTCCCCCGGGTGCGGGACGGGCCGCCGCCCCCACACCCTCGGTCACCGTGAACGGCCTGTTCAACGGGTGTCGGCGCGCTGTGGCACGGCGGTGACCGTTCCGGCACGGTGTCCGGGTTCCGGCCGGATCGGGCCACGTCCCGTTTCGGCGGAACCGTCCCGGTGCCCGCCGTCGTCACTCGCACCGACCGGACACCGCGGGACCCGTCCGCGCGGGCGACCAGCGGCGGGACGCAACCGGACGATCCAGCACACGAAGAGAGAGCCGTGGAGGTGAACGATGGGTGCCTGGCAGCCGCTGCCGGACGATCTGCCTCCGGAAGTGCGCCACTTCGTCGAGCAGTTGCGGACCCTGAAGGACAGCACGGGGCTCAGCCTCGTCGCGCTCGGCGCGAAGACCGCCTACAGCAAGTCCTCCTGGCACCGCTACCTCAACGCCACCCAGCCGCCGCCCCGGCAGGCCGTCGCCGCGCTGTGCCGGATCGCCGGGCTCGCGGGCACCGACGCCGAGCGCTTCGGCGTCCGCTGGGAACTCGCCGTCCAGGCCTGGCCGAAGCCCGCGTCCCTGCCGGTCAGACCGGACGGCGGCCAGGAGTACGAGGACGACCCCACGCTCCCGTGGTGGGACGCCCCGCCCGACCGTGCCCCGCAGACCCCGGGCGGACGGCTGCTGCGGTACGCCCTCGTGCTGCTGGTCGCCCTGCTGGCGGTCGGCGTGCTCGCCGCCGTCACACTCGGGTGACGTGCGCCCCCGTCCGGGGAACTGAGATCCTGGCCGGACGCACCCCCGCGCATGGCCGGAACCGACCCCGCGCGGGTGGCGCGCACGGGGGACGAACAGCACCGACCGGGGGGAAAGAGGGGGGAAGGAATGCCTCGCTGGAAAGACTTGCCGGATGAACTCGATCCGCAGGTCAGGGAGTTCACCAGCCAACTGCGCCGGCTCGTGGACCGGGGTGGGCTGAGCATCGCGGCGGTGGCCGACCGCACGGGGTACAGCAAGACGTCCTGGGAGCGCTATCTCAACGGGCGGCTGCTGGCGCCCAAGGGCGCGATCGTGGCGCTGGCCGAGGTCACCGGGACCAACCCGGTCCATCTGACGACCATGTGGGAGCTGGCTGAACGCGCCTGGAGCCGTTCGGAGATGCGCCACGACATGACCATGGAGGCCATCCGGATATCCCAGGCGCGGGCCGCGCTCGGGGAGTTCGGGACGACGCCGACGACCGACGCCGCGCACCGGGCCGCGTCCCGCAACGGCGCGACGGCGGCCAGGCCGGGGGTGGCGGGCCCGGCGGGGGTCTCGCCGACCGTGCCGCCGCAGCCCTCGGCGCAGGACCCGGACGACCCCAAGGAGGGCACGGAGCCGGGCGCCGACCCGTCCGACAGCGGCGGCAACTCGTGGCGGTTGGCCGGGTACAGGGGGCCGTCGCCGAACAGCGGCGGTCCGCGCACCGGCGCCCGTCCGCGACCGGGGGCGGAGGCGGGCGCGGGTACCGGCGCGA
>NZ_FMCI01000023.1 GCF_900091845.1 Streptomyces sp. SolWspMP-5a-2 | reverse complement strand
AGCCCGTACGCGCTGTCGCATCTGGACGCGCTGGAGTCCGAGGCCGTGCACATCTTCCGCGAGGTCGCGGGTGAGTTCGAACGGCCGGTGATCCTCTTCTCCGGCGGCAAGGACTCCATCGTCATGCTCCACCTCGCCCTCAAAGCCTTCGCCCCCGCCCCCGTCCCCTTCCCCCTCCTGCACGTCGACACCGGCCACAACTTCCCCGAAGTCCTCGCCCACCGCGACCGCACCGTCCAGCAGCACCGACTCCGCCTGCACATCGCCTCCGTCCAGGACTACATCGACAGCGGCCGCCTCCGCGAACGACCCGACGGCACCCGCAACCCCCTCCAGACCCTCCCCCTCACCGACCGCATCCGCACCGAACACTTCGACGCCGTCTTCGGCGGCGGACGCCGCGACGAGGAGAAAGCACGCGCCAAAGAACGCGTCTTCTCCCTCCGCGACGAATTCTCCCAATGGGACCCCCGCCGCCAGCGCCCCGAACTCTGGAACCTCTACAACGGACGCCACGCCCCCGGCGAACACGTCCGCGTCTTCCCCCTCTCCAACTGGACCGAACTCGACGTCTGGCAGTACATCGCCCGCGAACACATCGAACTCCCCGCCATCTACTTCGCCCACGAACGCGAAGTCTTCCCCCGCGCCGGAATGTGGCTCACCCCCGGCGACTGGGGCGGCCCCAAAGACGGCGAGACCGTCGAGAAACGCCAGGTCCGCTACCGCACCGTCGGCGACATGTCCTGCACCGGCGCGGTCGACTCCGACGCCACCACCCTCGACGCCGTCATCGCCGAGACAGCCGCCTCGCGGCTCACCGAACGCGGCGCCACCCGCGCCGACGACAAGATGTCCGAAGCCGCGATGGAAGACCGCAAACGCGAGGGGTACTTCTGACCATGACCACCACCCACCCCCTCACCAGCGGCCCTCTCGCCGAGACCACCCTGCTGCGCTTCGCCACCGCGGGCTCCGTCGACGACGGCAAGTCCACCCTCGTCGGACGCCTCCTGCACGACTCCAAGTCCGTCCTCACCGACCAGCTCGAAGCCGTCACCCACGCCTCCCGCGACCGCGGCCAGGACACCCCCGACCTCGCCCTCCTCACCGACGGCCTGCGCGCCGAACGCGAACAGGGCATCACCATCGACGTCGCCTACCGCTACTTCGCCACCCCACGACGCCGCTTCATCCTCGCCGACACCCCCGGCCACGTGCAGTACACCCGCAACATGGTCACCGGCGCCTCCACCGCCGAA
>NZ_FMCI01000078.1 GCF_900091845.1 Streptomyces sp. SolWspMP-5a-2 | reverse complement strand
CCCGTCGCCGGGGTGGTGCGGGGCACCGGCCGGGTGACCGGATCCGCCGGGGACGGTGGCTGCGACGTCCGCGCCGTGGACGCGGCCGGGGGGCTCCCCCAGGGCAACCGGTCCGACGGGGTCGTCGTACGCGCGGTCGCCATCGGCGACGTCGGCGTCATGGGCGACGTCGGCGTCAGGGGCGACGTCGGCGTCGAGCGCTCCGGGGTCAAGGGGCCCGGCTGTTCCGGGGGTCTGGCCGGGCGGGCCGCCACCGGGACGACCGGACGGCGCGGGGCGGCGCCGGACGGTGCGTGGGGTTCGGTGGATGCGGTGTCTGCCGTCGGCAAGGGTCACTCCCGATGCGCGCGGGGACGGCCCGTGTGGAGCGACACGGGAGGGGCACGCCCCTCGCGGGGTGGTCCCCGCGTCGATTTCCGGACTCTAACCGCCCGTCACCGCCCGCGGACCACCCGTCGCGGAAACTTCCCTCGCGCGAGGGAACCGGTGATTCCCCTTACCGGTCACCGGCCTCCCGCGGCGCTCACCAGTCGCTGCGGGACGACGAGCTGGACATGAACTTCCGCACCACGTAGATCAGTCCGGCGACCAGCGCCACGAACACCAGCACCTTGAAGAGCACCCAGATGAAGAAGCCGAGGACGCTCACGATCAGGCTGCCGAACACGACCAGCGCGATGACGGGCACCGCGACCCACTTCACCCACCAGGGAAGTCCCGCGAAGATCTCACCCATTGCTCGTCCTTACCTCTCCGCCCGTTCTCGCACCGGGTCGCTTCGATGTCCTGCGTCCGATGCTAGAACCGGCCGGACCCCGGCGGGGACCCTGTGCCCCTTGTCCTCCCCTGACTGATCCCCTAGGGAATCCGGGGGTCGCGTCTCAGCTCTCCGGGGGAGAGAACACCACGAGAACCCGCAGATCCTCGCTGATGTGATGGAACTTGTGCGCGACCCCGGCCGGGACGTAGACGACGCTGCCGCGGGCGACCTGGGTGGTCTCCGTGCCGACGGTGATCGCGGCCCGGCCGCTGACCACGAAGTAGACCTCGTCCTGCTGGTGCGGCCGCTGGGGGTCCTGGCTCCCGGCGTCGAGCGCGTAGAGGCCGACCGACATGTTCCGCTCGCGCAGGAACTGCAGGTAGGCGCCGTCGTTGGCGGCGCGCTCCGCGTCCAGTTCGTCCAGCCGGAAAGCCTTCATCGTCCCGCAGCCCTCGTCCCGATTCTCGTGCCCGACCCCGTCTGCAACGATCAGACACATGAAGAATTTCCTAGTCAAGACGATCGCCAACGCGGGTGCCCTGGCGGTCGCCGTCTGGCTCCTCGACAAGATCACCCTGACCGGCGACAGCACCGGCCGGAAGATCGGCACGCTGATCGTCGTCGCGCTGCTGTTCGGCCTGGTGAACTTCCTGGTCAAGCCCATTGTGAAGGTTCTGACGTTCCCCCTGTTCATCCTGACGCTCGGGCTGATCACCCTGGTGGTCAACGCGCTGATGCTGCTGCTCACCTCGTGGCTGGCCGACAAGCTGGACCTGAGCTTCCATGTCGACGGTTTCTGGACGGCGGTCCTGGGCGGCCTGATCATCTCTGTCGTCTCATGGGCGCTGAACGTCGTTCTGCCCGACGGGGACTGAGCGCCCGATGACCTATCGCGTCTGTTTCGTCTGCACGGGCAACATCTGCCGCTCCCCGATGGCCGAGTCCGTCTTCCGGGCCAGGACCGCCGAGGCCGGTCTCGCCGACCGCGTCGAGGTCGACAGCGCGGGGACCGGCGGCTGGCACGAGGGCGACGGCGCCGACCCGCGCACCGTCTCCGTCCTGGCGGAGCACGGCTACGGGACCGAGCACACCGCGCGCAGGTTCGACCGCTCCTGGTTCGACCGCCTCGACCTCGTCATCGCCCTCGACGCGGGCCACCTCGACTCCCTGCGCCGTCTCGCGCCGACCGAGCGGGACGCGGCCAAGGTGCGGCTGCTGCGCTCCTACGACCCGGCGGCAGGCGCCGACCTCGACGTCCCTGACCCCTACTACGGGGGCCGAGACGGCTTCGAGGAGTGCCTTGAGATGGTGGAGGCGGCGAGCGACGGTCTGCTCGCCGCGGTACGCGAGCGAGTGGAAGGACGAGCGGTATGAACGATTCCGCCAGAGACATCCCGGTGGACGACGGCGCGGGCGACGGCACGCGCGCGGTGCGGGCGGGGCTGCCCGACCCGGTCAAGCACGAGCCGACCCTGCCGGGCCCGGTCTTCGCCGCCCACTTCCATCTGCCGGGGGAGCCGACCGGGGGGTACGCCTACGGCCGGGACGACAACCCGACGTGGACGCTCCTGGAGCGCGCCATCGGCGAGCTGGAGGCGCCCGGCCGGGACGACGCCGAGACCCTCGTCTTCGCCTCGGGCATGGCCGCCATCTCGGCGGTCCTCTTCTCGCAGCTGCGAGCGGGCGACACCGTGGTCCTGCCCGACGACGGCTACCAGGTGCTGCCCCTGGTGCGGGCCCAGCTGGAGGCGTACGGCGTCCTGGTGCGCACCGCGCCGACCGGCGGTGACGCCCAGCTCGACGCCCTGGACGGCGCGAAGCTGCTGTGGATCGAGTCGCCGTCCAACCCCGGGCTCGACGTCTGCGACATCCGCCGGCTGGTCGAGGCGGCGCACGCGCGCGACGTCCTGGTCGCCGTCGACAACACGCTGGCGACGCCGCTCGGGCAGCGTCCGCTGGAGCTGGGCGCCGACTTCGCGGTGGCCAGCGGCACCAAGCAGCTCACCGGGCACGGTGACGTGCTCCTCGGGTACGTCGTCGGCGGCGACGCCGGGGCCATGACCGCGGTCCGCCGCTGGCGCAAGATCGTCGGCGCGATCCCGGGGCCGATGGAGGCCTGGCTCGCCCACCGCTCGATCGCCACGCTCCAGCTCCGCGTGGACCGGCAGTGCGCGACCGCCCTGCTGGTCGCCCGCGCGCTGCGGGAGCGGCCCGAGGTGACCGGGCTGCGCTACCCGGGGCTGCCCGAGGACCCGTCGCACGAGGTCGCCTCGCGGCAGATGCGGCGCTACGGGTGCGTGGTGTCGTTCACGCTGCCCTCGCGCGCGCGTGCCGACGCGTTCCTCGACGCCCTGAGGCTGGTGGACGACGCGACCAGCTTCGGCGGGGTGCGCTCCTCGGCGGAGCGGCGCGGGCGCTGGGGCGGGGACGCGGTGCCGGAGGGCTTCGTCAGGCTGTCGGTCGGCGCCGAGGATCCGGAGGACCTGGTGGCGGATCTGCTCCGCGCGCTGGACGCCTCCGCACGATGACCGGTTTACGCCCCTGTCGCCCGGGACCCCGGAATGATGGCGGACGGTCCGAACCTCCCCCCTCGTGGCTCGGACCGTCCTCGGTCCCGCGCGCGAAGAACCGTGCGTACGAGGCTAGTTGACTCTCTGTCAGTGTCCAATCACAGTAGCGACAGAGACCTATCGACTTATTTATAGTTGGCCCCTGCCCAACGGCTGGAGGACGGGCGGGGAAAGGGAAGGCGCACCATGGATCTGGCCCTGCTGCGCACGTTCGTGACCGTGCACCGGGCCGGCTCCTTCACCCGCGCCGCCGCACTGCTCGGCCTCTCCCAGCCCGCCGTGACCTCCCAGATAAGAACGCTGGAACGGCAGTTGGGGCGCCCGCTGTTCCTGCGCCAGCCGCGCGGCGTGACGCCCACGACCATCGGGGACGAGCTGGCGCACAAGGCCGCCCCGCATCTCGACGCACTGGTGGAGATCACCGAGACCGGCCTCGACGACGACTCCGCGGTGCGCACGCTGCATCTCGCGGGGCCGCCGGAGTTCATCGCGGAGCGGGCGCTTCCCGCGCTCACCGAGCTGACCGGCGAGGACGGCCGGGGCTTCGCGCTCCGCGCCTCCTTCGGGACCGCCGAGGAGACGGTGGCGGGTCTGGCGGCCGGGCACCATGATCTGGCCATCGGAACGGCCCGGCCGCGGGGCCTCCTGTTCACGGCGACCCCGCTCTGCGACGAGGAGCACGTCCTGGTCGCCGCCCCCCGGCACGCGGAGCCGTCCGACGCGGGCGACGGCCGCCGTCCGGGGGCGCCGGAGCTGGCGGGCGTGCCGGTGATCGAGGTGCACGAGACCCTGCCCTTCGTCTCGCGCTACTGGGCCTCCGTCTTCGACTGCCGCCCGACCGCCCCGGGCACCGTGATCGTGCCGGACCTGCGCGCGGTCCTCGCCTGCGCGGTCGCGGGCGCCGGGCTGGCGGTGCTGCCGCGGTATCTGTGCGCGTCCGCCCTGGAGCGCGGCGAGGTGGTGGCGCTGCACGAGCCGGTGGTGCCGCCCCTGCGCACGTACTTCCTGGTGGTCCGCTCCGGCACGCTGGCCCTCCCGCACATCGCGCGGGCGCACGACTGGTTGCTGCGGGCCGCGGCGGACTGGAGCTGACCTGCGGGTCTCCCGGCTCCGGCGACGGTCGGGGTTCGGCCGATGACGTCGCGCGATGTTTCACGTGGAACCAGCGGGGCCACATTTCTCCCATGACCGTCCGACCCGTGGTCAAGCGCACCGCACGCGCCGTCCTGCTGGACGGCGACGACCTGATCCTGATCAAGCGCACCAAGCCGGGCGTCGATCCCTACTGGGTGACCCCCGGTGGCGGGGTCGAGCCCGAGGACACGACCGTCGTCGACGCCCTGCACCGCGAGGTGCACGAGGAACTCGGCGCGAAGATCCTCGACGTGGTCCCCTGCTTCGTCGACACCGTCGAGCACATCGGCGCCGACGCCGGGACGACCGGGGTGAAGGTGCAGCACTTCTTCGTCTGCCGCCTGGAGTCCATGGACACCTCGCAGCGCCACGGCCCCGAGGTGGACGAACC
Source organism: Streptomyces sp. SolWspMP-5a-2 (assembly GCF_900091845.1). Lineage (GTDB taxonomy): Bacteria > Actinomycetota > Actinomycetes > Streptomycetales > Streptomycetaceae > Streptomyces > Streptomyces doudnae. The sequence continues at coordinate 27,002 of NZ_FMCI01000078.1, read as the reverse complement.
GGCCGGGGAGTACGAGATCGTCCGGGTGCCCTTCACCCGCGTCGGCATCGCCTCCGTCCACCTGGTGCCGCTGTCGCTGCGGCACTACCTGGACGGGAACATCGAGGGCGTCCGGGCCCTGCACGCCCGCGATCTGGGCTGAGCCGGGGCGGATCAGCTGTCGACGGTCAGGAGTTCCTCGACCTCGTCGTGGCGTATGCGCTCCTGCGGGAATCCGGCGTTGCGCAGGACGTGGACACCGCTGCGGATCATGCCGGGCGGACCGGAGAGATAGGCGTCGTAGCCGTTCCAGGGGCCGAACTCGCGGACCGCGTCGGGGAGTCCGATGTGGCCCTGCTGGTCGATGATCGCGCGGACCGAGAGCCAGGAGTGGACCTGCTGGAGCCGGAGCATGGTGTTGATGTCGTACAGGTCGACGTCGGTCCTCGCGCCGTAGAAGACCTCCATCGGCCGCCGCTCGCCGTGCTCGGCGACGTCCTCGACCAGGGCCTTGATCGGCGCTATGCCGGTGCCGCCGCCCAGGCAGAGCAGTCCGCTGTCGCTGGTGTGGTCCACGGTCATGGCGCCGCCGGGCGGGCCGAGCCGGATGACGTCGCCGAGCCGGGCGCGGTGGACCAGGGCGTTGGAGACCCAGCCCGCCGGGACCGCCTTCACGTGGAAGGAGAGCAGCCCGTCGGAGCGGGGCGCGGAGGCGAAGGAGTAGTGCCGCCAGACACGGGGCCACCACGGCGTCTCGACGCTCGCGTACTGCCCGGCGAGGAACGGGTACGGCTGATCCGGGCGGACCGTGACGACGGCGATGTCCGTCGTCCTGCGGTCGTGCGCGACCACCTCGGCGTGCCACCAGGCGGGCGCGCGCAACTGGTCGGCGGCCGCCGCGTCGATCATGACCTGCGAGATCGTCGTGTAGGCCCGGACCCAGGCCGCCTCCATGGCCTGGTCCCAGACGTGCGAGGTGTACTTGCTCAGCGCGCCGATCAGGCACTCGCCGACGGCCGGGTAGTGCTCGGGCATGGTGCCGTACTTGCGGTGGCCGCGGCCGAGGTTCTGCAGGTAGGCGACCAGCACCTCGGTGTTGTCGATGTGCTCGGCGGCGGTGAGCAGCGCCTTGAGCAGCCGGTCGCGCTGGGTGTCCATGGCGGCCGGGAAGAGCGGCCTGAGCTGGGGGTGGCGGACGAAGAGCAGGGCGTAGAAGTACGAGGTGACCTTGTCGGCGACCGGCTCGATCTCCGCCATGGTCCGCCGGATGAGGAGCGCGTCGGGGGACGCCTGCTGGGCCGGGGGCGGGGGCGGGGCGTGCTCCTGCGGTGTGGGGTCGGGCGGGGCCGCCTGGGAGCGCTGCGAGGGCACCCGGGGCCGCTCGCCGAACATGCCTATGCTCTCGGCGGGGTGCGGGGTCCGGCCGGCATCGCTCGGGGGACCCGCGCTGTTCGGGGTCGCCGCGGGTTGCGGTGGCGTGCCGAACCAGCCGCCTCCGCCGCCGGAAGTGCCGTTGTCGGCCGACGCGGTGGTCGGAGCGTCCATCGTGAGCCTCGCCTCGAACATCTTTCGGTCGGTCTGCGCACTTCCTCGATCGGAAGATGCCCGCTTTCCCCGTAGACGGCTTTCCTTACCCGTTCCGTTCCCCTGGCCGACGCGGCCTCATTCAATCCTCGTCGACGATACTTACCGTCGGGTAAGCCGAGAGTGTGACATGTACCGCAGCATCGCCGAACACCACACCCTGTCGAACCGGAGTCGACCATACCGGTCGCCGCTCCGATCACAAGTCTGTGCTCCTTTCGCCTCGGTTTCTCCTCTCCACAATGACGGCGCGAAACGGCAGTTATCCCAACTACCGGACGTCCCAACCCCCTTCATGGACTTTCCGATGAATCGGGCCGGTGCGGATTGTGCTCCCCATCCAAGTCGGCCGTTCTGTGTTCGCCCATGTTTCACGTGAAACACCCCAGGGACGGGCCCGGTTGTGCATCGGAGCACGTGCATGGCCAAAAGCTCGCGCGTCTCCACGCAAAGAGGTGGACGGCGCGGGTGCCGGTCGGACAGCCTGACCTGCGTGCCGACTCCTTCCGTCAACACCCTCTCCATTCGCCGTCTGACGCTCCGGGATCTCACCGCCTGCGCCGACTTGTCCGAGGACCGGGGGTGGCCGCGTGAGGAGCACAAGTGGGGCTTCCTCCTCGCCTCCGGGAAGGGCTACGGCATCGACGACCCCGACGGCGGCCTCGTCGGCGCCTGCGTCCTCACGGAGTACGGCCCCCGGGAGCGCCCGGACCTCTGCGCCGTCGGCATGGTGCTGGTCGCCGAGCGGCACGCCCGCCAGGGCGTCGGGCGCCTGCTGATGCGCCATGTCGTGGCGACGGCGGGCACCACCCCGCTGACCCTCTACGCGACCCCGGGCGGCCGTCCGCTCTACGAGGAGCTGGGCTTCGAGGTCACCGGCCGGGCCGAGATGGTGCGCGGACGCCTCGCCCCGCGCGGTCCCGCGCCGAAGGTCTCCACGCGCGCGGCCACCGCCGGGGACATGCCCCGGATCCTCCGGCTCGACGAGGAGGTGTTCGGCGTCGACCGCACCCACCTGATCACCCGGCTGCCCGCCTTCGCCGACCGGCTGCGGGTCGCCGAGGAGAAGGGACGCCTCATCGGGTACGCGGCCGCCTGGCCCAACATGGACACCCTGGTGGTCGGCCCGCTGCTCGCCCGGGACACCGAGACGGCCAAGGCGCTGGTCGTGGCGCTCGCCGAGGGCACCGAACGCCCCCTGCGCACCGACATCGACGTGCGCCACGAGGAGCTGCTGGGCTGGGCCAGGGAGTGCGGCCTGGCGTCCGTGGCGTTCAACTCCGTGATGACGTACGGGATCGCCGGACTGCCCGGCGACTGGACCCGCCGGTTCGCCCCGCTGACGGTCGCCGCGGGCTGAGGCGGCCCGGGGAGCGGCGGCGGGCCTGGACCGAGGACGCAGGCGCGGACCCGGTGCGTAGGGTGCTCGGCATGGGAGACCTCGACATCCGCCCCGCCACGCCCGACGACGTACCCGCCGTCGTCGCGATGCTCGCCGACGACCCCCTCGGGGCGCTCCGTGAGTCGCCGGACGACCTGGAGCCGTACCTGGCAGCCCTTCGGCGCCTCTCGGCCGACCCGAACCAGCATCTGGTCGTTGCCGTCCGGGAGGGCCGTCCCGTCGGCACGCTCCAGCTCACGATCATCCCGGGGCTGTCGCGGCGGGGCGCCGTCCGCTCCGTCGTCGAGGGCGTCCGGGTGCACGCCGACGAACGCGGCAGCGGTCTGGGGACCCGGCTCATGGAGTGGGCGGTGGACGAGTCCCGGCGCCAGGGGTGCCAGTTGGTGCAGCTGACCTCCGACGCCTCCCGGACCGACGCCCACCGCTTCTACGAGCGGCTCGGATTCACCGCCTCGCACGTGGGGTTCAAGCTCCAGCTCTGAGAGACGGGCCGACGGACCATCGCCGGGCCGCCGGTGAGCGTCTCGTTTCACGTGAAACGGGACGCTCGTCGCGTATCGACGGTCAGCCGATCCCCCGCCACCCGTCCGGATCGACTCCGCCGGGCACGGAAGCCCCCTCCTCGTACGGCTGACGCGTGAACACGAAGGAGCCGAGGTCCAGATGGTCCACGGCCCCGTCCGGCCGCCGTACGGCCTTCAGGAGCTCTCCGGCGTAGTAGCCCTCCAGGCCGGTCCAGGTGCCGTCGCCGTTCGGGCGGAAGCGCGAGCGGCGTCCACCGCCGGTGAGCGGTCCCAGCGACACCGTCCCGTCCGCCGTGAGGCGCAGCGCGAAGGGGTGGGTCCCCCAGTACCAGGGGCCCGCCAGCTCCAGCACCGAGGAGTCCACCTCCGACAGGGGCCGCCACGGCGCCGGAACCCGGGGTTCGGCCTCGGCGACGATGCGGACGAGATCGGCGCCGAGGGTCGAGAGAGGCGGCCCCGAGGTGCAGTTGGCGAGGACCACCGCGGCGAGGCCGCCGTCGACGTCGATGGAGAGGTTGGCCAGGAAGCCCGGCAGCGATCCGGAGTGGCCCACCAGCAGCCGTCCGCCCTGCCGCTGGATCTGCATGCCGAGCCCGTAGGAGGTGCCGTCCGCGACGTCGGCGGCCTCCACGGGCGTCGCCGGTGTCCGCATCTCGCGCACGGTCGCCTCGCTGAGCACCCGGTCGTCGCCGTGGACGAGGAAGACCGCGAAGCGGGCCAGGTCCTCGGTGGTGGACCAGAGCTGCCCCGCCGGGGCCATCAGGCCCAGGTCCTGGACGGGTTCGGGCAGCAGGACGTCGGCCCACGGGTGCACGGCCCACCCGTCCGCGTGCGGGGCCAGCGGCTGGGCGCTCGTGCGGTCCAGGCCCAGGGGTTCGAGCACTTCTCGCCGAAGTACCTCCTCCCAGGGGGCGGAGCGCAGCCGCTCGACGAGCGCGCCGAGCACCGTGTAGCCGGGGTTGGAGTAGTGGAAGCGGCGGCCGGCCGGGTGGAGCAGCGGCCGCTCGCCCAGGACGTCGTCGAGCCCGGGGCGCAGCGACCCCGGGGTCCGCTCCCACCAGGGCGCGGGTGACTCGGCGGCGAGACCACCCGCGTGGGCGAGCAGTTCGCCGACGGTGGCCTCCCCCACGCCGGTGCCCGGCAGATGCCGCTCCAGCGGGTCGGCGAGGTCGAGGCGGCCCTCGTCGCGCAGCCGCAGCACCAGGACGGCGGTGAAGGTCTTCGTGAGGGAGCCGATCCGGTACTGGATCCGTTCGCCCCGGTCGGTCCCGGGCAGGCCCGCCCTGGCCCCCTGCCACACCGTCCGCCCGTCCCGCACGACCGCGGCGACCAGCGACGGCGCCCGCCCCTCGGCCTGGCTCACGGCGATCCGGTGCAGCAGCGCGCGACGGGTGCCGGGCAGCAACGCGTCCGGGCACTCGTCCTGATGAGGTGTCGTCATGGGCCCAGTCCACCGCGCGGACGGCCCGGGAGTCGAACCGGCCGGGGACGCGTGTCCGCGGCTGTCAGGTCTGCGCCATGTCCACGAAGCGTGAGTAGTGGCCCTGGAACGCCACCGTGATCGTCGCCGTCGGGCCGTTACGGTGCTTGCCGACGATGATGTCGGCCTCGCCCGCGCGCGGCGACTCCTTCTCGTAGGCGTCCTCGCGGTGCAGCAGGATCACCATGTCGGCGTCCTGCTCGATGGAGCCGGACTCACGCAGGTCGGAGACCATCGGCTTCTTGTCGGTGCGCTGTTCGGGTCCTCGGTTCAGCTGCGAGAGCGCGATCACCGGGACCTCAAGCTCCTTGGCGAGGAGCTTCAGGTTCCGGGACATGTCCGAGACCTCCTGCTGGCGGCTCTCGGACCGCTTGGAGCCACCGGCCTGCATCAGCTGGAGGTAGTCGATGATCACGAGCTTGATGTCGTTGCGCTGCTTCAGACGGCGGCACTTGGCGCGGATCTCCATCATCGACAGGTTCGGGGAGTCGTCGATGTACAGCGGCGCGGAGGACACCTCGGGCATCCTGCGGGCCAGCCGGGTCCAGTCCTCGTCCGTCATGGTGCCGGAGCGCATGTGGTGCAGCGCGACCCGCGCCTCGGCGGACAGCAGACGCATCGCGATCTCGTTGCGGCCCATTTCGAGGGAGAAGATGACGCTGGGCAGGTTGTTCTTGATCGACGCGGCTCGGGCGAAGTCCAGCGCGAGCGTCGACTTGCCCATCGCGGGGCGGGCCGCGATGACGATCATCTGGCCCGGGTGCAGGCCGTTGGTGAGGGAGTCGAGGTCGGTGAAGCCGGTCGGCACGCCCGTCATCTCGCCGCTGCGCGAGCCGATCGCCTCGATCTCGTCGAGCGCGCCCTCCATGATGTCGCCGAGCGGGAGGTAGTCCTCGCTGGTGCGCTGCTCGGTGACCGCGTAGATCTCGGCCTGGGCCCGGTTGACGATCTCGTCGACGTCGTCGTCGCCCGCGTATCCCATCTGGGTGATGCGGGTGCCGGCCTCCACCAGGCGGCGCAGGACCGCGCGTTCGTGGACGATCTCGGCGTAGTACTCGGCGTTGGCCGCCGTCGGCACCGTCTGGACGAGGGTGTGCAGGTACGACGCCCCGCCGACCTTGTTGATCTCGCCGCGCTTGGTGAGTTCCGCGGCGATGGTGATGGGGTCGGCGGGCTCGCCCTTGGCGTAGATGTCGAGGATCGCCTGGAAGATCGTCTCGTGCGCCGGTTTGTAGAAGTCGTGGCCCTTGAGGACCTCGACGACGTCGGCGATGGCGTCCTTGGACAGGAGCATGCCGCCGAGCACGGACTGCTCGGCGTCGAGGTCCTGGGGTGGCACCCGCTCGAAGGCGGTGCCGCCGCTCTCCCACTCGCCGTTCTCCCGGCCGCGCTCGTGCTGGTCGTCACGGTTGCGGCCGCCGCCCTCGCCGCGACGCCGGGAAGCGGGCAGACGATCGCTCGGACCGCTGTCGGCCCAGGGGTCGTCCAAGGGCTCGGAAATGCTCACCGAGCCACCTCCTCCCGTCCGCCGAGCGGACCTAGGGCCTGTCCACATTTCTACGGCACGGCACCGACAAACAAGAGGCCCAACTCCGCTTCGGGCGCGTCGGTTTTGTGACGGTTTCCCGGTCGGCGAAAGGAGCGTGCGCCGGACCACGTTAGGCCCGCGGGCACCGTCAGCCAATCTGGTTATCCACAGGCCATGTGGACGACGGCCCCGATGCTGTGGAGAACCCGGCGAAACCTGTGCACGACCCGGTGGACAGCCCTGTGAACAAGCTCGCTTTGTTCTCCGTCCCACCCCTGTGACCAGCACCTTCGCCGTCCACCGGCTGTGCAGGAGAAAAACTTTCCCCAGCGGGCCGAGATCACTTCGAACGCCGCGCGAAAGTGTGCCCGATGCGGACCCGTGTAAGGGTCTAAGGCGACTTGCATCGCTTACCTGTGGATGATTACATTGCTGCCCATGACCCAGGCTCCCGAGACACCGAAGGCGGCCCGACGGCTGCACGATCGCGAGATCGTCGCCCTCGCCGTGCCGGCCTTCGGCGCGCTCGTCGCCGAGCCCCTGTTCGTGATGGCCGACAGTGCCATCGTCGGCCATCTCGGCACCGCCCAGCTGGCCGGACTGGGGGTCGCCTCGGCCCTGCTCACCACCGCGGTCAGCGTGTTCGTCTTCCTCGCCTACGCCACCACGGCCGCCGTGGCCCGCCGGGTCGGAGCCGGTGACCTCCCGGCCGCCATCCGCCAGGGCATGGACGGCATCTGGCTGGCGCTCCTGCTCGGCGCCGCCGTGATCGCCGTCGCCCTGCCCTCGGCACCGTCGCTGGTGCGGCTCTTCGGCGCCTCCGACACCGCCGCGCCCTTCGCGATCACCTATCTGCGCATCTCGGTCCTCGGCATCCCGGCGATGCTCGTCGTGCTCGCCGCGACCGGTGTGCTGCGCGGCCTCCAGAACACCAGGACCCCGCTGTACGTCGCCGGAGCGGGCTTCGTCGCCAACGGCCTCCTCAACGTGCTCCTCGTCTACGGCGCCGGTCTCGGCATCGCCGGTTCCGCGTGGGGCACCGTCATCGCCCAGTGCGCCATGGCCGCCGTCTACCTCGTCGTGGTGGTCAGGGGCGCCCGTCGGCACGGTGCCTCGCTCCGCCCCGACCCGGCCGGGATACGCAACTCCGCCCAGGCGGGCGTGCCCCTGTTGGTCCGCACCCTCTCGCTGCGCGCGGTCCTGATGATCGCCACCGCCATCGCCGCCCGGCTGGGCGATGCCGACATCGCGGCCCACCAGATCATCCTGTCCCTGTGGAGCCTGCTGGCCTTCGCCCTCGACGCCATCGCCATCGCCGGGCAGGCCATCATCGGGCGTTACCTCGGCGCCGACGACCCCGCGGGCGCCCGCGCCGCCTGCCGCCGCATGGTCCAGTGGGGCATCGCGGTCGGATGCGTGCTCGGACTGCTCGTGGTGGCGACCCGACCGGCCTTCCTCGCGATGTTCACCGGCGACCAGGTGGTGAAGGACGCCGCGCTCCCCGCGCTCGTGATCGTCGCGCTCGCCCAGCCGATCTGCGGCATCGTCTACGTCCTGGACGGCGTCCTGATGGGCGCGGGTGACGGCCCGTACCTCGCCTGGGCCATGCTGCTCACGCTGGCCGCCTTCACCCCCGTCGCGCTGCTGGTCCCGGCGTTCGACGGCGGCCTCACCGCGCTCTGGGCGGCCATGACGCTGATGATGACCGTGCGCCTGGTGACCCTCTGGCTGCGCACCCGCTCCGGACGGTGGATCGTGACCGGCGCGACCCGCTGAGCTGCGGCGGGACGGGAAACCCGACACGGGGAGAGTCCGGACCCCGGCCCAGAAGCGGACACCGGCACTGTTTCACGTGAAACAGGCACTCCCACCGTCTCGGCACCTCCCCGGCACAGCCGACGTTTCACGTGAAACATCGCCCCCTAGAGCGCCCGTACGGCACGCGCCCCGCCCTCGTCGCGGACCACCGCTCGGGGAAGGGCACGACGAAGGGCCGCACCCGGCTGGGTACGGCCCTTCTCTCAGCTGTTCGAGCCGAGCGCGACGATCAGGCCGCGATGACCTCGATGGTGACCTTGGCGGCCACCTCGGGGTGCAGACGCACGGACGTCTCGTGCCCGCCCAGCGTCTTGATCGGCGAGCCCAGCTCGATGCGGCGCTTGTCGACCTCGGGGCCACCGGCAGCCTTGATCGCCGAAGCGACGTCGGCCGGGGTGACGGAACCGAAGAGACGACCGGCGTCGCCGGAGCGGACGGCCAGACGGACCTTCACACCTTCGAGCTGGGCCTTGATGGAGTTGGCCTGCTCGATGGTCTGGATCTCGTGGATCTTGCGAGCGCGACGGATCTGCTCGACGTCCTTCTCGCCACCCTTGGTCCAGCGGATAGCGAACTTCCGCGGGATCAGGTAGTTGCGAGCGTAACCGTCCTTGACGTCGACGACGTCGCCCGCGGCACCGAGGCCGGAGACCTCGTGGGTCAGGATGATCTTCATGAGTCGGTCACCCTTCCCTTATCGCGCGGTGGAGGTGTAGGGCAGCAGCGCCATCTCACGGCTGTTCTTGACGGCCGTGGCGACGTCACGCTGGTGCTGCGTGCAGTTGCCGGTCACGCGGCGGGCACGGATCTTGCCGCGGTCGGAAATGAACTTCCGCAGCATGTTCGTGTCCTTGTAGTCCACGTACGTGACCTTGTCCTTGCAGAAAGCGCAGACCTTCTTCTTAGGCTTGCGCACAGGCGGCTTCGCCATGGTGTTTCTCCTGTGTGATCAAGAAGTGGGGACGCGAGCCCTAGAAGGGGGGCTCGTCCGAGTAGCCGCCGCCGCTGCCGCCGCCGGAGTTTCCACCCCAGCCACCGCCACCGCCGCCGCCCTGGTTGCCACCGGCGGGGGCACCGCCGGTCGCCCACGGGTCGTCGGCGGGAGCGCCGCCGCCCTGCTGGCCGCCGCCGGGGTTCCCACCCCAGCCGCCGCCACCCTGGCCGCCGCCGCCACCGTTGCCGCCGCCGTAACCGCCCTGGCCGCCGCGACCGCCACCGGTGGTCTTGGTGACCTTGGCGGTGGCACTGCGGAGGCTGGCGCCGACTTCCTCGACGTCCAGCTCGTAGACCGTGCGCTTGACGCCCTCACGGTCCTCGTAGGACCGCTGCTTCAGCCGGCCCTGCACGATGACGCGCATGCCTCGCTGGAGCGACTCGGCGACGTTCTCGGCCGCCTGGCGCCAGACCGAGCAGGTCAGGAACAGGCTCTCGCCGTCCTTCCACTCGTTGGTCTGACGGTCGAAGGTCCGGGGCGTGGACGCGACACGGAACTTCGCGACGGCCGCACCGGAAGGGGTGAAGCGCAGCTCGGGGTCGTCGACAAGATTGCCGACGACCGTGATGACGGTCTCGCCTGCCATGGGTGAACCTCTCGGCGGGTTTGCTGCTGGGCTGCTGGTGCTGCTACTCGAATCCCGGGATCAACTGAGCCGGAGGCTCAGTGCATCTCGGGGCGGAGGACCTTGGTCCGGAGGACCGACTCGTTCAGGTTCATCTGGCGGTCGAGCTCCTTGACGACCGCAGGCTCGGCCTGCAGGTCGATGACCGAGTAGATGCCCTCGGGCTTCTTCTTGATCTCGTACGAGAGACGACGACGGCCCCAGGTGTCGACCTTCTCGACCTTTCCGTTGCCCTCACGGACGACGGAGAGGAAGTTCTCGATCAGCGGGGAGACAGAGCGCTCCTCGAGATCGGGGTCGAGGATGACCATCACCTCGTAGTGACGCATGTGGAACCCACCTCCTTCGGACTCAGCGGCCACGGTCGTTCCGTGGCAGGAGGGTTGTGATGCGTGCGCAACGGTATCCGCCGCCACTGACAGCGGGGGTCGACGAGCGACGTCCCCGGGACGCCCCGGACGGATCCTGGGCGCTGCCTGGGCAGACACCGGTGCAGACGGTACACACTACCCGCACGGCGGCTTCCGGTTGAAATCCGGCCCCTCGGGCAGTCAACTTGTACGCATCGGGTGTGTATGGCGCTACGGTGCGCCGTCTTCCGCAGGAGGTGCCTCATGGCACAGGCATTGCGACCCAACACCGTCGGCGGACTCTTCGCCACGGACGGAAAGTCCCATCCCCTCCAGGACACGCTGCTCGCGGTGACGCTGGTGCTCGGCATCACGGCCGTCGTCACGGCGATGTTCCACAGCCTGCACCTGGTCAGCTCCTGGGCCGGCCTGGTGGGCATCATCACCGGGGCGTACGGCCAGTGGATCTCGGTGACGACGCGCGAGCGGTTCGGACTCATCCTGGGTCTCGGCGCCTCGGCGGTCGGCTTCTTCCTGGGCATGGCCCACGGCGGTCTCTTCGGCGGGATCATCGGCTAGCCGCTCCGGACGGCGGCACCGGCGGGCGGACCACGAGCGGGGCCCGCGACCCGACACCCCGCGTCCGGTCCCGTCCGCCGGTGCTCCGGAAAACCACACAAAGCGGGAGAGAAAGCCTCCGCCGCGCACAGGGCGGGGCGTGGCTTCCGTACGCACATCCGGGGCGCTCGCACGGCGCAGTAGGCTTCGGCGCGAGAGCCGGAGCCCCTGTACCCATGGGGACACCCCAGCCCGAGGAGCGCCCCGAATGAGCCTGACCCTGAGGACGATCAGCCGCGAGCAGCATCTGGCGTACATCCAGAGCCTGCCCTCGGCGAGCCACATGCAGGTTCCCGCCTGGGCCGATGTCAAGGCGGAGTGGCGCGCGGAGAGCCTCGGCTGGTTCGACGAACGCAGCGGCGAGCTGGTCGGCGCGGGCCTCGTCCTCTACCGTCAGCTCCCCAAGATCAAGCGCTACCTCGCCTACCTGCCCGAGGGCCCGGTCATCAACTGGTTCGCGCCGAACCTGACCGAGTGGCTGGAGCCGATGCTCGCCCACCTCAAGCACCAGGGCGCCTTCTCGGTGAAGATGGGCCCGCCGGTGATCATCCGGCGCTGGGACGCGACCTCCATCAAGCAGGGCATCCAGAACCCGGACGTGAAGCGGCTGCGGGACATCGAGGCCGACTTCATCGAGCCGCGCGCCTTCGAGGTCTCCGACAAGCTGCGCCGGATGGGCTGGCAGCAGGGCGAGGACGGCGGGGCAGGCTTCGGCGACGTGCAGCCCCGCTACGTCTTCCAGGTGCCGCTGGCCAACCGCTCGCTCGAAGAGGTCCACAAGAACTTCAACCAGCTGTGGCGGCGCAACATCAAGAAGGCCGAGAAGGCCGGCGTCGAGGTCGTCCAGGGCGGTTACCAGGACCTGGAGGAGTGGCAGCGGCTGTACGAGATCACGGCCGTGCGCGACCACTTCAGGCCCCGCCCGCTCTCGTACTTCCAGCGCATGTGGACGGCCCTCAACACCGAGGACCCCAACCGGATGCGGCTGTACTTCGCCCGCCACAACGGGGTGAACCTGTCGGCGGCGACGATGCTGATCGTCGGCGGACACGTCTGGTACTCCTACGGCGCCTCCGACAACATCGGCCGCGAGTTCCGGCCGTCGAACGCGATGCAGTGGCGGATGCTGCGCGACGCCTACGCGCTCGGCGCGACCGCCTACGACCTGCGCGGCATCTCCGACTCGCTGGACGAGACCGACCACCTCTTCGGCCTGATCCAGTTCAAGGTGGGCACCGGCGGCCAGGCCGCGGAGTACCTCGGCGAGTGGGACTTCCCGCTCAACAAGCTGCTCCACAAGGCGCTCGACATCTACATGTCGCGCCGCTGACGTCACGTTCAGTGATTCGATACCTCTGACACACCGCTCCCACGAGAAAGGTCCCAGGGCCGGCCATGGCGCTCACGCTCTACGTCGACACCGCGCGCTGGCGTGCGCACCACAAGCACGTGCAGGAGCAGTTCCCGGGGCTCGTCCCGGTCTGCAAGGGCAACGGCTACGGCTTCGGGCACGAGCGGCTGGCGGAGGAGGCCACCCGGCTCGGCTCGGACGTGCTGGCCGTGGGGACGACGTACGAGGCCGCGCGGATCAAGGACTGGTTCGGCGGTGACCTGCTGGTGCTGACGCCGTACCGGCGCGGCGAGGAGCCCGTCCCGCTGCCCGACCGGGTGATCCGCTCGGTGTCGTCGGTCGACGGGGTGTACGGCCTGGTGGGCGCCCGTGTGGTCATCGAGGTGATGTCCTCGATGAAGCGGCACGGGATCAGCGAGCAGGACCTGGCGCAGCTCCACTCGGCCATAGAGAACATCCGGCTGGAGGGCTTCGCCATCCACCTGCCGCTGGACCGCACCGACGGCTCGGACGCCGTCGAGGAGGTCATCGGCTGGATGGACCGGCTGCGCGCGGCACGGCTGCCGCTGCACACCATGTTCGTCAGCCACCTCAAGGCCGACGAACTGGCCCGGCTGCGGCAGCAGTTCCCGCAGACGCAGTTCCGCGCCCGGATCGGCACCCGGCTCTGGCTGGGCGACCACGAGGCCACGGAGTACCGCGGCGCGGTCCTGGACGTGACGCGGGTCGCCAAGGGGGACCGTTTCGGCTACCGCCAGCAGAAGGCGGCCTCGGACGGCTACCTGGTGGTCGTGGCGGGCGGCACCTCGCACGGGGTGGGCCTGGAGGCCCCCAAGGCGCTGCACGGGGTCATGCCGCGTGCCAAGGGCGTCGCGCGGGCCGGTCTCGCCACCGTCAACCGGAACCTGGCGCCGTTCGTCTGGGGCGGCAAGCAGCGCTGGTTCGCCGAGCCGCCGCACATGCAGGTGTCGATCCTGTTCGTGCCGTCGGACGCGCCCGAGCCGCGGGTCGGCGAGGAGCTGGTGGCCCATCTGCGGCACACCACCACGCAGTTCGACCGCATCATGGATCGCTGACCCGGCGCGTCCGCACGCACGCGTGGAGGGCCGTACCCGAGCAGGTCGGGTACGGCCCTCCGTCGTACGCGGTGGCTCCGGGCGCCCGGAGCCGCGCGTTCCCACCCTGTTCGCCCAGAGCGAACGGCTGCCGGACCGAGCGGAGGCCCCGCCCGGACGGAGGTCGGCCGGACGTCAGGCCGGGCGGTCGGCAGGGGACGTCCCCGCCTCGCTGCCCCACTCCACCGGCGGGCCCTCGACCGGCGTCTCCCGGTCCTGCGGACGGGCCGCGGGGCCGAGCACGAAGACGTCCCGCGCCCCGTCGAGCACCCCGCCCGAGGGGTCGTCGTCGCCCGCCCTGCGCACCGGGTCCCGCTCCGGCAGCAGGATGTCGCGGACCACGACGGCGCACAGGTAGAGCGTGCCGAGCAGGTGGACGGCGATCGCCCAGTGGTAGCCGTCCTGCGGGAGTCCCTTGTGGGCGTCGCCGCTGGTCGTGTAGGCGAGGTACATCCAGATGCCCAGGAAGTACAGGACCTCGCAGGCCTGCCAGATCAGGAAGTCGCGCCACTTGGGCCTCGCCAGCACCGCCAGCGGCACCAGCCACAGGACGTACTGCGGCGAGTAGACCTTGTTGGTGAGGATGAACACCGCGACGACCAGGAAGGCGAGTTGCGCGAACCGCGGGCGGCGGGGCGCGGTCAGGGTGAGCACCGCGATGCCCGCGCAGCCGAGCAGCACCAGGAGCGTCGCCAGGGTGTTGACGGTGTCGGTGGTCAGCGGGTCCGTCGAGTTCTGGGCGAGGATCAGCCAGAACGACCCGAAGTCGACGCCCCGGTCGTGGCTGAAGCGGTAGAACTGCGCCCAGCCGTCCCAGGCGAGCACCATCACCGGCAGGTTCACCACGATCCAGGCGACCGCGGTGCCGCCGAGCGCCTTGCCGAACTCCCGCCACTTCCCGGCCCGCCAGCACAGCACGAACAGCGGGCCGAGCAGGAAGAGGGGGTAGAGCTTGGCGGCCGTGGCGAGGCCCAGGAGGACGCCGAAGGCGAGCGCCCGGCCCCGGGACCACATCAGCATCGCCGCGGCCGTCAGGGCGACCGCCAGCAGGTCCCAGTTGATGGTGGCGGTCAGCGCGAAGGCGGGCGCCAGGGCGACCAGCAGGCCGTCCCAGGGGCGCCTGGCGTGCGTACGGGCGACGGAGACGGCGATGACGGCCGCGCAGACCATCAGCATCCCCGCGTTGACCATCCAGTACCACTGTTCCTGGTGCTGGATGGTGCCGCTGCCCGGTGTGAACCAGCCGGCCACCTCCATGAACACGCCGGTGAGCACCGGGTATTCGAGGTAGGGCATGTCGCCGGGGAGCTTGTCGAAGTACGGCACGAGACCGTCGGCGAATCCCCGGCCCTGGTACAGGTGCGGGATGTCCGAGTAGCAGGCCTTGGTGTACTGCGAGCTGGCGCCGAAGAACCAGGCGCCGTTGTAGCAGGGCGCCTTCTGGACCAAACCGAGGGCGAACATGCCGATCGCCAGGAGTGCGACGACCCGCACCGGGGTCCACCAGGAGGTGCCGGTCAGGGCGAACCGCCCCAGCGGGCCGCCGATCAGCTCGCTCCCGGACCGGGCGACCGGGTCCTCCCTGGTGGGCGGTACCGGATCGGGCTCGTGCGCGCGCGCTTGCGTCGATTCTGCACTGGGCATGGCGCACATCCTGCCGTATGGGCCTGGGAGCGACGACGGCGGCGGCGTGGCCGGGCCCGCCCCGGGGCGAATCGGCGGAGAAGTCAGCGGATTCCGGACGGCGGCCACGGAATTCCTTTTTGCGGGCCCGTCTTCCCGCTATTCGCCGCCGCGTCGGACCGGAAAGCGAATAGGGAACGGCGGAAAGGGCGACCGGCGCGGGAACGGGAGTGCGCGCGGGCCCGCGCGGCCGTGGGTGACAGGCGTGCCCGAGGTCTGCGGCAGGCGCTCCCCGCACGGCGAGGGCCCCGGAGCGGTCGCTCCGGGGCCCTCGTCCTGTGTGCGGGCGCTAGCCGTTGGGTCCTCCGAAGAGGCCCCCGTTCTCATTGCCCCTGGTGGTGCCGGTGGTGCTCTCCGTCTCCGACGTCGTGGGCGAGGGCGAGGAGCCGCCGTCCGTCCCGCCGTCGTCGGTGCCACCGGTGTCGTCGTTGCACTGCCAGCCGAACCGGCAGGACTCAGTCGGCGACGGCGAGGGGGGGCTGGACTCCGACTTGGTGGGCGTGGGGCTCGGCGACGGCGACTCCTCCTCGGTCTCGGTGGGCGTCGGGGTCGGCGTCGGCGTCGGGTCGGCGTTGACGACCTCGCCGATCGGCTCCGGGGTCGGGAACTTCTCCACCGGAAGGCCCTTCATCGCCTGTTCCATGTAGTCGTGCCAGATCTCGGACGGGAACGAGGCACCGTGGATCTTCGCCTGGCCACCCGTGCCGAACATCTTGAGGAACGTCCGGTTCTTCTGCGTCTCGTCGTCGTCGTAGCGGAACATCGTGATCGACGTCGACAGCTGCGGGGTGTAGCCCACGAACCAGGCGGACTTGTTGCCGTCGGTGGTACCGGTCTTGCCCGCCACCTCACGCCCGCTGAGCTGGGCGTTGGTGCCGGTGCCCTTCTCCACCACGGTCTTCAGCACGTCGGTGACGTTGTCCGCGACCTGCGAGGTGAAGGCCTGCGCGGTCTTGTCCTTGTGGGTGAAGACCGTGCCGTCCTTGTCGCTCACGCTCTTGACCGAGTAGGGGTCGCGCCGCTCGCCGCTGGCGGCGAAGGTGGCGTAGGCGCCCGCCATGCGGATGGCGCTGGGGTCGGAGATGCCGATGGAGAACGACGGGAAGCTGGTGCCCGCCAGGCTGTCCTCCTTGAGGCCGGCGTCGACGGCCGCCTCCTTGACCTTGTCCAGGCCGACATCCATGCCGAGCTGCACGAACGCGGAGTTCACCGACTCCCGCATCGCCTCACGCAGGTCGATCTTGTAGTCGGGCGGAGTGCCGTAGTCCTGGTTGCCGTCATTGGTCTGGAGCCACTCCTTGCCCTCCTCGTTCTTCCAGATCGTCCCGTCGTACTTCTTGATCTTCAGCTGGTCCTGGCCGCTGAACAGGCTCTTCGGGGAGACCTGGGTGCGCTCGTCCTGGGCCTGCTCCTCGCCGAGGCTCTTGTCGCGCACGCCCCACTTCATCGCCGCCGCGAGCACGAACGGCTTGAACGTCGAGCCGACCTGGGCGCCGGTGACGTCGGCGTTGTTGGTGAAGTGCTTGGTCGCGTCCTCGCCGCCGTAGATGGCGCGGATGGCACCGGTCGCCGGGTCGACCGAGGCGCCGCCGAACTGGACGTGGGTGTCCGTCTTCGGGCGCTGCTCGGGCTTGATGTTGGCCTTCTGGACCTTCGTGACCGCCGTCTCCAGCTCCTTGACCTTCTTCTTGTCGAAGGTCGTGTGGATGGAGTAGCCGCCCCGCTGGAGGTCGTCGGTGGTGATGTCGGTGTTGTTGACCAGGTACCCCTTGGCCAGGTCGACGAGGTAGCCGATCTGGCCGCTCAGCGCGAAGTTGGAGCGGGGGTTCTCCAGCTTGGGGAGCTTGGTGTACTCGGCCCGCTTCTGCGCGTCCAGGTGCCCGTACTCGACCATCTTGTCGAGCGTGTCCTGCATCTGGCTCAGGGCCCGCTTGGTGTTGGCCTCGCGGGTGGCGTTCACCGGGTCGATCGAGGGGTTGCCCGCCGGGTCGTAGTACGTGGCGCCCTTGAGGGTCGCCGCCAGGAACGCGCACTCACCGGGGTCGAGGTTCTTGGCCTCCTTGTTGAAGTACGCCCGGGACGCCGCCTGGAGCCCGTAGGCGCTGCGGCCGTAGTACGCCGAGTTCAGGTAGCCCGCCATGATCTGGTCCTTGGGGACCTTGGCGCCCACCTTGATCGAGACGAGGATCTCCTTGAACTTGCGGGAGATGGTCTGCGACTGGTCGTTCAGCATGGCGTTCTTCACGTACTGCTGGGTGATCGTGGAGCCGCCCTGGGTCTGGCCGCCCCGCGCCATGTTGAAGAACGCGCGCGCGATGCCCTTCGGGTCGACGCCGCCGTCGGTCTCGAAGGTCTTGTTCTCCTGCGAGATGACGGCGTACTGCATCTCCTTGGGGATCTGCGAGATGTTGATGTTCTGGCGGTTGACCTCACCGCCGGTGGACACCATCTGCGAGCCGTCGTTCCAGTAGAAGACGTTGTTCTGCGCGCTGGCCGTCTTGTCTATGTCCGGGACGCCCACGAGGGCGTACCCGACGCCCGCGACGGCGATCATGCCTCCGAAGAAGGCGATGAAGACCCCGGTCACCAGCTTCCACGACGGCAGCCAGCGGCCCGCGCCGTACTTGCCCGCGCGCGGGTAGTCGATGAAACGCTTCTTGGCGGGCTCGCCGGGGCGCCCTCTGCCCCGTCCCGGCCCGCCGGGACCGCCCGGTGGCGCGCCTCGGCGCCCCCCACGGGCGGGTTCGGCCGCCCTGCGGCGGCTCCCTCCACTCCTCTGCGACGCGCGCCTCGACTCGGCCCGGCCGCCGTACGACCGTTCCTCGTCCATCGGCTCCTGGCCCAACCCGTACTCGGACGGGGACCCGGTGGCGCCTCGCGGTGCCGCCCGGCGGCCGGAGGACGGGCCGGACTGGCCGCGTCGGGCCGCGGCACGTCCGCCTCCCTGCGGCTGCGGCGGTTTGCGACGGTGCTCGCTCATCGAACGACTACTCCTCGGGCAGGCGCACCCGTGCGCGCCTGGAAACGGCGGCTGGTTTCCGGTCCCCCCGAAGTACGGATGGGGTCGATTTCTCATTCACCCGTACTGCACCGAGGACCATGACGCCCCCTCGCGTCACTCGGTTCCCGGTGGTCTGCATGGCGGACAGACTACGCACCGCCAAAACCTCCCGAGGGCATAACTTCACCCCAAATCAGGCAACTTGCAGGGGGTGAATAAGTGATGTGATCCCGTTCACCATCTCACCTCTTGTCGCATGCGCAGCACCCGCCTATCGTCTAGATGTATCGAGTCGATACATCAGCGCGAGATAAAGACGAGGAGGCGAGAGGATGAGCCGGCGGTCCGGGATCCTCGAGTTCGCCGTACTCGGCCTGCTCCGCGAGTCCCCGATGCACGGCTACGAGCTGCGCAAGCGGCTCAACACGTCGCTCGGCGTGTTCCGTGCGTTCAGCTACGGGACGCTCTACCCCTGCCTCAAGACGCTGCTCGCCAGCGGCTGGTTGATAGAGGAGCCCGGCAACACCTCGGAGGACGCCCTGGCGGCGCCCCTCGCCGGACGGCGGGCCAAGATCGTCTACCGGCTGACCGCGCAGGGCAAGGAGCGCTTCGAGGAGCTGCTCTCGCAGACCGGCCCCGACGCGTACGAGGACGAGACCTTCGCCGCCCGCTTCGCCTTCTTCGGGCAGACCTCGCGGGACGTGCGCATGCGCGTGCTGGAGGGCCGCCGCAGCCGGCTGGAGGAGCGTCTGGAGAAGATGCGCGCCTCGCTGGCCCGCACGCGTGAGCGCCTCGACGACTACACGCTCGAGCTCCAGCGCCACGGGATGGAGTCCGTGGAGCGCGAAGTGCGCTGGCTGAACGAGCTCATCGAGAGCGAGCGGGCCGGACGCGACCTCACGGGGTCCGCGACCGGGGAGTCCGCTCAGCAGAACACCACATCTGGAGCGTCGGGCGCCCTGCCCCGGACCGGGGACGTCCCCGGTGCGGATGCGTCCGACGACACCGCAACGTGACGGTCCGTCCGGAACGTCACTCGTACACAGGGAGCAACCGGAATGGGTTCGATTCGTGTGGCCATCGTCGGCGTGGGCAACTGTGCCGCGTCGCTGGTGCAGGGAGTCGAGTACTACAAGGACGCCGACCCGGCGTCGAAGATCCCCGGTCTGATGCACGTGAAGTTCGGCGACTACCACGTCGGTGACGTCGAGTTCGTCGCCGCGTTCGACGTCGACGCCAAGAAGGTCGGCCTCGACCTCTCGGACGCGATCGGCGCCAGCGAGAACAACACCATCAAGATCTGCGACGTACCGAACAAGGGCGTCACGGTCCAGCGCGGCCACACCCTCGACGGCCTGGGCAAGTACTACCGGATGACGATCGAGGAGTCCGAGGAGGCGCCGGTCGACGTCGTCCAGGTCCTCAAGGACCAGCGCGTCGACGTCCTCGTCTGCTACCTGCCCGTCGGCTCCGAGGACGCGGCGAAGTTCTACGCGCAGGCTGCCATCGACGCCAAGGTCGCCTTCGTCAACGCCCTCCCGGTCTTCATCGCCGGCACCAAGGAGTGGGCGGACAAGTTCACCGAGGCCGGTGTCCCGATCGTCGGCGACGACATCAAGTCGCAGGTCGGCGCCACCATCACGCACCGTGTGATGGCGAAGCTCTTCGAGGACCGCGGTGTCCGGCTCGAGCGCACGATGCAGCTCAACGTCGGCGGCAACATGGACTTCAAGAACATGCTGGAGCGCGACCGCCTGGAGTCGAAGAAGATCTCCAAGACGCAGGCCGTCACCTCGCAGATCCCCGACCGCGAGCTGGGCGAGAAGAACGTCCACATCGGCCCGTCGGACTACGTCCAGTGGCTCGACGACCGCAAGTGGGCCTACGTCCGCCTGGAGGGCCGCGCCTTCGGTGACGTCCCGCTGAACCTGGAGTACAAGCTCGAGGTCTGGGACTCCCCGAACTCCGCGGGTGTCATCATCGACGCCCTGCGCGCCGCGAAGATCGCCAAGGACCGCGGCATCGGCGGCCCGATCCTCTCGGCCTCCTCGTACTTCATGAAGTCCCCGCCGGTCCAGTACTTCGACGACGAGGCGTACGCGAACGTCGAGAAGTTCATCCAGGGAGACGTCGAGCGCTGAGCGCCGCGCGCCGGTCCCGGCTGACCGGCGCCCGCTCTCCCCGCTGTCGCAAAATCGCTCCTGCCAGGGCTGTCGAAGGTCCCCGGGTCACCGACCCGGGGACCTTCGGCGTATGTGAGGCTGTGCCGCATGGCCGTCGTCCGAGATCTGCGCACCCTGCTGCGCCTCGGCAGCTTCCGGCGGCTGCTCGCCGTGCGGCTGCTGTCCCAGGGCGCCGACGGCGTCTACCAGGTCGCGCTCGCCGCGTACGTGGTCTTCTCGCCCGAGAAGCAGACCTCGCCCGCCGCGATCGCCACCGCGATGGCCGTCCTGCTGCTGCCGTACTCGCTGGTGGGCCCGTTCGCGGGGGTGCTGCTCGACCGCTGGCGGCGCCGTCAGGTCTTCCTGTACGGCAACCTGCTGCGCGCGCTGCTGGCCTCGGCGACGGCCGTCCTGATCGCCGCGGAGGTGCCCGACCGGTTCTTCTACGTCTCCGCGCTCTGCGTCACCGCCGTCAACCGCTTCGTGCTGGCGGGCCTGTCCGCCGCGCTGCCCCGGGTCGTCGACGACGAGCGCCTGGTGATGGCCAACTCCCTCTCCCCGACGGCCGGCACGCTCGCCGCCACCGCGGGCGGCGGCCTCGCCTTCCTGGTCCGGCTGGTGGGCGCCGACTCCGACGCCGCGGTGGTGCTCCTCGGGGCGGGCCTGTACCTGTGCGCGGGACTCGCCTCGCTGCGGCTGGGCCGGGAGCAACTGGGACCCGACCTCCCGCCGACCCGGCCCCGCCTCTCGACGGCGCTCTCCGGCACCGCGCACGACCTGGTGGCCGCGGTACGGCACCTGGCCGCGCCAGAGCGCCGGGAGGCCGCCTGGGCGCTGGGCACGATGACGCTGATGCGGTTCTGCTACGGCGCCCTGCTGGTCCTGGTGCTGATGCTGTGCCGGTACGCCTTCTCGACGACGACGGAGGCGGGGCTCGCCCTGCTGGGGCTCGCGCTGGGGGTCTCGGGGGCCGGCTTCTTCGTGGCGGCCGTGGTGACGCCCTGGGCCGCGGGGCGGTTCGGGCCGGTCCGCTGGATCGCCCTGTGCGCCGCCGCGGCCTGCGTCCTCGAACTCGCCCTCGGTCTCCCGTTCGCCGTGGCGCCCATGCTGGTCGCGGCGTTCGTGCTGGGGCTCACCACACAGGGCGCGAAGATCGCGACGGACACGATCGTCCAGTCGGCGGTCGACGACGGCTTCCGGGGCCGGGTCTTCTCGCTGTACGACGTGCTGTTCAACATCGCGTTCGTGGGCGCCGCGGGGGTGGCCGCCCTGATGCTCCCGCCGGACGGCCGTTCATCGGTCCTGGTCGTGACCGTCGCGGGCGTCTACGGAGCGGTATCTCTCGCTATGTTCCGCTTTAGGGCCCCTTAAGTGTCACATCAATGACACAGAGATCCCCAGGGTCTGGGGCGTTGTCAGTGGCGCCAGTTAACTTACGTGGGTCTTACCCGGGCCTTATGTCCGGCACACACTCACGTTCTAGGGGGAACCCATGTCCACTCCGCCGCCCCAGGGCCAGAATCCGTTCGCGCCGGGCCAGCAGCCGCCCGCCCCCGAGGGCCAGGCGGCTCCGCAGGGACAGACGCCCTACCCGCAGCACCCGGGGCAGGCGCCGTACCCGCCCCAGCCCGGGTTCCCCCAGCAGGGCGCGCCGGTGCCGCCGCCGCCCTCCACCGGCCGCCGGGTCAGCAAGACGCTGATACGCATCGGCGCGTTCGTCGTCGTCGCGATCATCGTCGCCGTGGTGAAGTTCTACGTCTTCCAGTCCGACGCGGAGACCACCTCGGTCGGCAGCTGCCTGCACAACGACGGAACCCAGGTCAAGCCGGACCTGAAGACGGTCGACTGCTCCTCGGGTGACGCGCAGTTCAAGGTGGTCGAGAAGTTCGACGGCACCAGCGACGACAGCAAGTGCGAGTCCGTCCAGGGCGCGACGATCTCCTACTACCAGACGGGCAACAACCACGACGTGGTGCTCTGCCTCAACGAGGTGAAATAGGACCCGACCCCCGGCATCCGGGGACCCGGCACGGCGCCGAGGGGCGGTGTTTCACGTGAAACACCGCCCCTCGCCGATTCCCGGCCCGGCCGATGGAAGACGGGGAGCCGGAAGACAGGGAGTGGGGGCATGTTTCACGTGAAACATGCCCCCACTCCGCGTCCCGTCCCGCTCAGTTCTGCTCGGCCCACCACTCCTTGAGCGCGGCCACCGCGGCCTCGTGCTCCATCGGACCGTTCTCCAGCCGCAGCTCCAGCAGGTGCTTGTAGGCGCTGCCGATCGCGGGCCCGGGACCGATGTCCAGGATCCGCATGATCTCGTTGCCGTCGAGGTCCGGGCGGATCGAGTCCAGCTCCTCCTGCTCCTGGAGCTGCGCGATCCGCTCCTCCAGGCCGTCGTAGGCCCGGGAGAGGGTGGCCGCCTTGCGCTTGTTGCGGGTGGTGCAGTCCGAGCGGGTGAGCTGGTGCAGCCGGCTCAGGAGCGGCCCCGCGTCCCGGACGTAGCGGCGCACCGCGGAGTCCGTCCACTCGCCGGTGCCGTAGCCGTGGAAGCGCAGGTGCAGCTCGACCAGCCGGGAGACGTCCCGCACCAGGTCGTTCGAGTACTTCAGCTCCGTCATGCGCTTCTTGGTCATCTTCGCGCCGACGACCTCGTGATGGTGGAACGAGACCCGCCCGTCCTCCTCGAAGCGCCGGGTGCGCGGCTTGCCGATGTCGTGCAGCAGCGCGGCCAGCCGCAGGACGAGGTCGGGGCCGTCCTCCTCCAGCGCCATCGCCTGCTCCAGGACGATCAGGGTGTGCTCGTAGACGTCCTTGTGCCGGTGGT
This sequence comes from Streptomyces sp. SolWspMP-5a-2, assembly GCF_900091845.1. GTDB lineage: Bacteria > Actinomycetota > Actinomycetes > Streptomycetales > Streptomycetaceae > Streptomyces > Streptomyces doudnae. The sequence goes on along the minus strand of NZ_FMCI01000078.1, from coordinate 3,964 downwards.
GCTCGTCGCTCTCCAGGCGCAGCGCGGGCAGCTCCGGCAGGACGTGGTCGGCGATCCCGGAGTCGACGAGGAGCGTCAGGCCCTTGCGGGGGTGCGCGGAGACGAGCAGCTTGTTCAGCTCCTCCCGGACCCGCTCGGCCGAGACGATCCCGATCCGCCCGGCCATGTCCTTCATCGCCGTGACGACCTCGGGGGCCACCTCGAAGTCGAGCTGCGCGGCGAAGCGTGCGGCGCGCATCATCCGCAGCGGGTCGTCCGAGAAGGACGCCTCGGGGGTGCCGGGCGTGCGCAGCACCCGCGCGGCGAGGTCCGCCCGGCCGTCGTGCGGGTCGATGAGCGTGCGCTCCGGCAGCGCCAGGGCCATCGCGTTCACGGTGAAGTCGCGCCGGACGAGGTCCTCGTCGATGGAGTCGCCGTAGGAGACCTCGGGCTTGCGCGAGGTGCGGTCGTAGGCCTCCGACCGGTAGGTGGTCACCTCGATCTGGAAGCCGTCCTTCTGCGCGCCGACCGTGCCGAAGGCGATCCCGACCTCCCACACCGCGTCCGCCCAGGGCCGCACGATCGCGAGGACGTCGTCGGGGCGTGCGTCGGTCGTGAAGTCGAGGTCGTTGCCGAGCCGGCCGAGCAGCGCGTCCCGCACCGAACCGCCGACCAGGGCGAGAGAGAACCCGGCCTCCTGGAAGCGGCGGGCGAGGTCGTCGGCAACGGGGGCGACGCTCAGTGGCTCGTTCACCGCGGGCGGTCGCTCCTGGCTCGGGACAGCGGAATTTTCTTCGTTGGCGTTCGGCACAACAGAAGAGGGTACGTGGCCCGAGGAGCCCGGGGCGCCTCCATAAAACGTTCACGGACACCTCCCCCGATACCCCCGCAAGGCCCGCTCTTGCGGCGCAGCACGGCTCTCCTCTCCATACGCGGATATAGGGGACGCCCGGGATCGCGCGGCCGATCTTGTGGAGCAGACCGCGGCACTTCACCTCAGCTCGCATCGTTACCATGCGTGGACGCACAATCCGACGACCACTGACGACGAGGGACGGGCGAGCGCGTGGCCGAGGCGGCAGACTTTCCGAGGACGAGTCCCTCACCTGCCCGCCGCTTGCTGCGGCGCACCGGGGCTCTGCTCACGGGTGCGCCTCTGCTGGCCGGCCTCCTCCAGTTGCCCACGGCCCTCCCGGCGCAGGCCGCCGAGCCGTCGTCGCTGCGGGAGGCGTCCGGTTCCGGCGCGGTCTCCGTCGCGCTCGACTCGCTGTCCCCGGCCGCGCCGACGGACGGGGACACGCTGACCGTCTCGGGCACGGTGACCAACAACGGCAAGCAGGCGGTGACCGACGCGCACGTGGGGCTGCGGCTGGGTTCCGCGCTCGGCACCCGCTCCGCGATCGACGACGTGAGCGACGACGGCACGGACGTCCGCACCGCCGCGGGGACGGAGGTGGGCGGAAAGTACGTGGAGAAGTTCGCGAAGCTCACGCCGGGCGTCGCCGAGCACTTCAGCATCCAGGTGCCGGTCGACAAGCTCGACCTCGGCGACGACGGCGTCTACCCGTTCGCGGTCTCGCTCTCCGGCATGACCTCCGCGCAGCCCTGGGACCAGCTCCTGGGCATCCAGCGGACGTTCCTGCCGTACCAGTCCGAAGAGGCCGACACGACGACGCGGACGACGTACCTGTGGCCGCTGATCTCCACCGTGCACATGACGGCGGAGACCGGCGCCAACGACCAGCAGACGCCGGTCTTCCTCGACGACGACCTGGCCAAGGAGATCGCTCCCGGCGGGCGTCTCGACCAGATGCTGTCGCTGGGCGCCGGTCTCGACGTCACCTGGGTGGTCGACCCCGATCTGCTGGCCTCGGTCGACGCGATGACCCGCAGCTACCGGGTGCGCAACGGCGACGGCGGCACCGTGGCGGGCACCCACCAGGCGGTCGCCAAGGCATGGCTGGCGCAGGCGCAGAAGGCGGTGGCCGACAAGGAGGTCGTCGCGCTCCCCTTCGCGGACCCCGACCTGGCCTCGCTGGCGCACAACGGCACGGGCGTGGCGGGTTCGCTGAGCAGGCTCAAGGACGCCACCGACGTCGTCGGCAACACCGTCGAGCCGATCCTGCACGTGAAGCCGGTCACCGACTTCGCGTGGCCGGTCAACGGCGCCGTCGACCCGTCGATCGTCAAGGTCGCCACCTCGGCGGGCGCCGACAAGATCATCACCCGCAGCGACAGCCTCCAGGAGAGCGGCGGCCTGTCCTACACGCCCTCGGCGGCCCGCCCGATCGGCGGCGGCACCACGGCGGTGGTCGCGGACGCCCGGCTCTCGACCGCGTTCCAGGGCGACCTGACGACCGCCTCGGCGTCCACGCTCGCGGTGCAGGAGTTCCTCGCCCAGAGCCTGTCGGTCGACGGCCAGACGGACACCCAGCGCAGCGTCGTCGTCGCCCCGCAGCGGATGCCCACGGCGAGCCAGGCGCAGGCGATGGCGCAGGCCCTGACGGCCCTCCAGAGCGGCAACTGGTCGACGTCCCAGGAGCTGGCGGGGGCGTCGAAGGCGAAGCCCACCCCCGGCGCCACCACGCGGGTCCCGTCGGCGTCCGCCTACCCGGCCTCGCTGCGCAGGCAGCAGCTGCCGCGGTCGGCGTTCCAGCAGATCGCGGCCACCGAGGCCAAGCTCGACAGCTTCCAGGTGATCCTCAGCGACCGGTCCCGGGTGGTGACCCCCTTCGGGCGGGCCATGAACCGTGAGATGTCCACCTCCTGGCGGGGGCGCCCCGCCGACGCGGAGAGCTTCCGCGGCGCGGTGGCGGACCACCTGGAAGAGCTGGCCGATCAGGTCAAGCTGATCGACAAGTCGGACACCAAGCTCTCCGGGCGCAGCGCCACCATCCCGGTGACCGTGCAGAACAACCTGGTGCAGAACGTCGACCATCTGGTGCTGCGGCTCAGCTCGACCAACCCCACCCGCCTCCAGATCGGCGGGCACGACTACTACGAGCAGCCCGTGTCGGTCTCCGGCGGCCACGCGCAGACGGTGAAGTTCACCACCTCGGCCAAGGCGAACGGCCAGGCCACGGTGGTCGCCCAGCTGTACACGCAGGACGGGCAGGCCTACGGCGCCCCCGTCACCTTCGACGTCAAGGTCACCGAGTTCACGGCGACCGTGATGCTGGTGATCGGCGGCGGCTTCCTGCTCCTGGTGCTGGCGGGCTTCCGGATGTACACCCAGCGCAAGCGGGCGGCGGCACGGGACGCGGAGGACGGCGGCCCCGACGAGGCGGACGGTCCCGGCGACGGGCCGCACGGTCCGCGGGACCCCGAGGACCGTGCCGGGGAGGGGCCCGGCGCCGACGCCCGGGTGGCCGACCCGGGGCAGCCGAGTGACCCGACGCCGGACACCCCAGCGGAAAGCGCGGACCCGTCCGGCACGGGTGAGAGAGTGGACCGTTGACATGTCGTGGCCGGTGGGCCGGGGACGATGAGGTGGGTAGCGATGAACGCGCCGTACGACGGTGACCGCGGCCAGGGCGCGGGCGGCTCGGGTCACCCCGAGGGCCCGCCGCCCGAGGACGGCCAGGTTCCGCCGCAGCAGCCCGCCGATCCGTACCTCCAGGACGCCTACGCGCCTGATCCGTACCGGGCGAAGGACCTCTCCGCGCAGGACCCGGTCGCCGAGGCGCTCTACGACCGGGCCGCGCACCCGCCGCCGCCCCCGGGCACCCAGCAGCCGCCGCGGCCGCTGTACGGGCGCCCCACGCAGGCGTCGTACGCGCCCGACCCGCGGGTGTGGGCCCAGACGCCGCCGCCCGAGCCGGGCGCGGCCACCCAGTACCTGCCGCACGGCGACGACCCGCGCACGACGGAGTTCGTCGGCGTCGACGACCTCGTCACCCAGGCGGGCGACGAGCGCCCCGGGCAGGACGCCTTCGCGCATCTCTTCCGGGACCAGCAGCAGGGCGGCGGCTACGGCGGCCCGCCG
>NZ_FMCI01000076.1 GCF_900091845.1 Streptomyces sp. SolWspMP-5a-2 | reverse complement strand
TGCTGCGGGAAGCCCTGGCCCGGTGCCTGCGCGGGGGCCTGCGGCTCGGCCTGCTGCGGGACCGGCGCGGGCGGCGGGGTCCAGGCGGCCGGTGCGGGCTGCTGGTGCTGCTGGTGCTGCTGAGGCGCCGGTGCCTCGGCAGCCGTCGCGTGCGGCTGCTGCGCGGGCCACTGCGCGGCCGACGCGGGCTGGTACGACGGCGGCAGCGGCGGCAAGCCCTGCGGCACGGGCGGGGGAGTCCAGGCGGGCGGCGCGTCCTGCGGCGCCTCGGCGGGGACGGCGTCCTGGGGCTCGGAGTGCGGCTCATCGGCCGGTTCCGGGGTGTCGGCCACGTCTGCCGTGTTCGCCACGTGCGCCGTGTCCACCGGTTCGGCGGGGGACTGGACGGGCTCGGCGACCGGGGTGGCGCCGGCAGGGGGCGCGACGGAATCCGACCCGTCGGCCTGCGGTCCGCCGGAATCCGACCCGTGGGGCTGCGGTCCGGCGGAGCCCGTCTCATCGGCTGGCGACGTCTCCGCCGACTCCTCCTCCGCCGTCCCCGGCGACTCCTCGGCCGTCGGCTCGGACGCCGATGCTTCGACCGACGGCTGCGCGTGTTCCGGTCCGTCGCCCTCGTCGTGCTGGGCCTTCTCCCCGGCGAGGGGCTCCGCGTCCGGCGCGGCCCCGGCGTCGGCTGGCCCGTTGTCCGTGACGGCGTCCTCGGACCCGGCGGTCTCCGCGTCGGGCCCGGCCGCTTCACCGTGCGCCGCGCCCTCGGGCTCGGGCTCGGCGACGGGCTCGTCCTCGACCGAGGCGCCGTTCCCGGTGTCCGCAGCGACGGCGGAGTCGTCGGTCGCGTCACCGGTCGCCGCGTCCTTCGTCGCGCTGTCGTCCGATTCCCCGGCCCGTTCGGCGATCTGCCGCTTCAGGGCGAACGGGGAGAACTGCATGGTGGCGCCGCTCTCCAGATCCCCGTTGCCGGGTTCACCGCTGCCGGACGCGTCCGTGGAGACGGACGACGCGGACGAGGCAGACGACGCGGAGGACACCGAGGGCCCGTTGCCCGCGGACGGCACGGACGGCGTGGTGGACGCGGGCGGTGCGGTCTCGAAGTCGCCCGAGGCCGAGGGGGCGGGCGGGGCGCCCTGCGGCTCGAACCCGCTGCCCACCGGCAGCCTCGGCACCGAACCCGGCGCCCCGGCGGCGGACGGCGTGCGCGGCGTCGTCGGCCCGGCGTCCGGCGGGGTGAAGGGCGCGACCGGCGGCGAGGGAGGAGCGAACGGCTGACCGGGCACGGGCGGCGCGAAGGGCGCACCCGGACCCGGGGCGGGAGCCTGCGGCGTCTGCGGACGCTGGGGAGTCAGCGGCGCCTGCGCCTCGTGCGACTGCCGCGGAAGCGAATGGGCCGGAGGGGTCAACCCCGGCAAGGACAGCGGCAGTTCACCGGGAGACACCCCGGCACCCGCACCCGGACCGAACCCGGCCTGCTGCCCTGACGCAGGCCCTTGACCCGAACCGGGACCCTGAGTGGAACCGGCCCCTTGACCCGAACCCGGCCCCTGACCCTGCGCTGGCCCCTGGCCCTGTCCAGGCCCCTGGCCGCTCGCGCCCCGGCCCCCGGTGCCCGCGCCCGCCCCGGATCCGCTCCCCGACGCGTTCTGCGTGTACCAAGCCGGCGGCGCGTAGTCGATGGTGAACTCGCCCGTCGTCTCGATGGCGGACTCCGCGTCGGGCTGGTCGTCGCCGGGTGTGGCCCAGCCCCCGCGGTTCCCGTCCCGATCGCTGCTCACAGTTCCTCCTGAAGTGGTCGCGCACCCGCTGACCGTGCCGGGGCGACCGACGCTCGTCGTCCGTCGTCCTTCGAGGTCGCCGATCCACCGGCTCTCCCCCTGGAACTCCGCCGCCCGGTCCACGGGTTCCGGCGACGCGCCCTCTCCCAGCCTAATCATCACAACCCCCGCCCCGGCAGGCCCGTCCGCCTCCGGACACCTCCCCGTCGCCCGACAACCTGCCCATAAGTGACGTACACAGTGCGCGTATCGGTGAACAAACCGGTCGCGCTCCATGAACGTGCCGAATAGACGGTGAAAACGGAACGACCTGCCCCACCTCGAACACCCGTGCACGGCCCGCGTGTTGACGGGGTGCGCGCCAGGAGCCGCGCCGACGCGAAAGGGCGGCACGCACGCGTGCCGCCCCTTGGATTCCGCCGTCCGATCCGGTCGTCAGGTCCGGTCGCCCGACCCGATCGCCCGACCCGATCGCCCGACCCGGTCGTCCGGTCCCGGCGTCCGGTCCGATCGCCTGACCCGGTCGCGCCCGGCCCTCCGGTCAGACCGCCCGACCCTCCGACCCTCCGGCCCGTCGTGCTACTCCGCCGAAAGACCCCCGTTGCGTACCGTCGGCTCCAGGTCGAACTCGCCGTCCCGCGCGCCGAGCACGAACGCCCGCCACTCCGCCTCCGTGTACCGCAGGACGGTGTCCGGGTCGAGGGAGGACCGCATGGCGACGGCGCCCTCGGGAAGCCGCGCGATCTCGACCCGCTCCTCGTGCTCCTCCGTACCGGGCGCGCTCTCCCACGTCACATCGGAGATGTCGAGGGCGTAGAGCTCGTCCCGTTCCCGCTCTTTGCGTGCTTTGATCTGCTCGTCCGTCTCCGCCATGGCGCAGCGTCCCCTCTCCCTGTGTGATGAACGGTGTACGAACCGTCGCGATCCTCACCCTAGTGGCCGAACCCCCGCCACCTGGGGTGTTCGGAAACCCGGCGGTAGGCGCCCGTGCGCGGCTGGTACCCTGGACGACGGCCGTCTCTGTACGGACCTCCGCCTCCGAGTCACGGAAGCTTCCCCGAGATGCAGACCGGGGGCACTCGGCGGCACCCACATCATGAGGAGTACGCGTTGTCGCTCGACGCCGCCGTCAAGAAGCAGATCATCTCCGAGTTCGGCACCAAGGACGGTGACACCGGCTCCCCCGAGGTCCAGGTCGCGCTGCTGTCCCGTCGCATCACCGACCTCACGGGTCACCTCAAGACCCACAAGCACGACCACCACTCGCGTCGTGGTCTGCTGATCCTCGTCGGTCAGCGTCGTCGCCTGCTCCAGTACCTGGCGAAGAAGGACATCCAGCGCTTCCGCGCGCTGGTCGACCGCCTGGGCATCCGCCGCGGTGCGGCGGGCGCCAAGTAAGACGCCGTGAGGGGAGCGGTCCCGGACAGACTCGGGGACCGCTCCCTTTGCCGTATGTGCGGAAACGTGCGGACTGTCACTCACGCTTTGTAGTGTGGTAGCAGACGCATACCGTACGAGACGTAACCAGACACAACGAGGCACAACAAAGGAGGAGCGCACCTCGCCGCCGCCGGTCCTCGGTAGTGGCCCCCGGGAGTACGGAAACCCCGGGAGCTTCGATCGAAGACCGGTCCGCACCAGACGCGCGCTTCTCCGGAACCGTCCCCCGCCACACGGGCGAGGAGGGACGAAAGACGACAAGTAACGGAGAAACCCATAGTGGAGAACGAGACCCACTACGCCGAGGCCGTCATCGACAACGGCACGTTCGGCACCCGCACCATCCGCTTCGAGACGGGCCGCCTGGCCAAGCAGGCCGCCGGTTCCGCCGTGGCGTACCTGGACGACGACACCATGGTGCTGTCGGCCACCACCGCGTCCAAGAACCCCAAGGACCAGCTCGACTTCTTCCCCCTCACGGTGGACGTCGAGGAGCGGATGTACGCCGCCGGCAAGATCCCCGGCAGCTTCTTCCGCCGTGAGGGCCGCCCCTCCGAGGACGCGATCCTCACCTGCCGCCTGATCGACCGCCCGCTGCGCCCGTCCTTCAAGAAGGGCCTGCGCAACGAGATCCAGGTCGTCGCGACGATCATGGCGCTCAACCCCGACCACCTGTACGACGTCGTGGCGATCAACGCCGCCTCCGCGTCCACCCAGCTCGCGGGCCTGCCCTTCTCCGGCCCGATCGGCGGCGTCCGCGTCGCGCTGATCCGCGGCCAGTGGGTCGCCTTCCCGACGCACACCGAGCTCGAGGACGCCGTCTTCGACATGGTCGTCGCGGGCCGCGCCCTGGAGGACGGCGACGTCGCGATCATGATGGTCGAGGCCGAGGCCACCGAGAAGACCATCCAGCTCGTCAAGGGCGGCGCCGAGGCTCCCACCGAGGAGATCGTCGCCTCCGGTCTGGACGCCGCGAAGCCCTTCATCAAGGTCCTCTGCAAGGCGCAGGCCGACCTCGCCGCCAAGGCCGCCAAGCCCACCGGCGAGTTCCCGGTCTTCCTCGACTACCAGGACGACGTCCTGGAGGCGCTCACCGCCGCCGTCAAGGGCGAGCTGTCGCAGGCCCTCACCATCCCGGGCAAGCAGGACCGCGAGGCCGAGCTGGACCGCGTCAAGGGTCTCGCCGCCGAGAAGCTGCTCCCGCAGTTCGAGGGCCGCGAGAAGGAGATCTCCGCCGCGTACCGCTCGCTGACCAAGTCCCTGGTCCGTGAGCGCGTCATCAAGGACAAGGTCCGCATCGACGGCCGCGGCGTCACGGACATCCGTACGCTCGCCGCCGAGGTCGAGGCCATCCCGCGCGTGCACGGCTCGGCGCTGTTCGAGCGTGGCGAGACCCAGATCCTGGGCGTCACCACCCTCAACATGCTCCGCATGGAGCAGCAGCTGGACACCCTCTCCCCGGTGACCCGCAAGCGGTACATGCACAACTACAACTTCCCGCCGTACTCCGTCGGCGAGACCGGCCGCGTCGGCTCCCCGAAGCGCCGCGAGATCGGCCACGGCGCCCTCGCCGAGCGCGCCATCGTGCCGGTCCTGCCGACCCGCGAGGAGTTCCCCTACGCGATCCGCCAGGTCTCCGAGGCCCTCGGCTCCAACGGCTCGACGTCCATGGGCTCGGTCTGCGCCTCCACCATGTCGCTGCTCAACGCCGGTGTGCCCCTCAAGGCCCCGGTCGCCGGCATCGCCATGGGCCTGATCTCCCAGGAGATCAACGGCGAGACGCACTACGTCGCCCTCACCGACATCCTCGGTGCGGAGGACGCCTTCGGCGACATGGACTTCAAGGTCGCCGGCACCAAGGAGTTCGTGACCGCGCTCCAGCTCGACACCAAGCTCGACGGCATCCCGGCCTCCGTCCTGGCCGCCGCCCTCAAGCAGGCCAGGGACGCCCGCCTCCACATCCTCGACGTGATGATGGAAGCGATCGACACCCCGGACGAGATGTCCCCCAACGCCCCGCGGATCATCACCGTCAAGATCCCCGTGGACAAGATCGGCGAGGTCATCGGCCCCAAGGGCAAGATGATCAACCAGATCCAGGAGGACACCGGCGCCGACATCACGATCGAGGACGACGGCACCATCTACATCGGTGCCGCCCAGGGTTCGCAGGCCGAGGCCGCGCGCGCCACGATCAACTCGATCGCCAACCCGACCATGCCGGAGGTCGGCGAGCGCTACCTGGGCACCGTCGTGAAGACGACGACGTTCGGCGCGTTCGTGTCGCTGCTCCCGGGCAAGGACGGACTGCTGCACATCTCGCAGATCCGTAAGCTCGCCGGTGGCAAGCGCGTGGAGAACGTCGAGGACGTCCTGGCCGTGGGCTCCAAGGTCCAGGTCGAGATCGCCGAGATCGACTCCCGTGGCAAGCTCTCCCTGATCCCCGTGATCGAGGGCGAAGGCGACGACGACAAGAAGGACGACACCGACAAGTGACGTCGAGCAGCTCCACGGCGACGGCCCGCACCTCCTCGGAGGCGCGGGCCGTCGCCCGTACCCAAACCCTGGTCAAGGGCGCGAACGGCATCGGCACGGTCCGTAAGACCACCCTCCCCGGCGGCCTGCGCATCGTCACCGAGACGCTGCCCTCGGTCCGCTCGGCGACCTTCGGCATCTGGGCGCACGTCGGCTCCCGCGACGAGACGCCCTCGCTGAACGGCGCCACCCACTACCTGGAGCACCTCCTCTTCAAGGGCACCGGCCGGCGCAGCGCCCTCGACATCTCCTCCGCGATCGACGCCGTCGGCGGTGAGATGAACGCCTTCACGGCGAAGGAGTACACGTGCTACTACGCGCGCGTGCTCGACACCGACCTGCCGCTCGCCATCGACGTCGTCTGCGACATGCTGACCGGCTCCCTGATCCGCGAGGAGGACGTCGACGTCGAACGCGGCGCCATCCTCGAAGAGATCGCCATGACCGAGGACGACCCGGGCGACTGCGTGCACGACCTGTTCGCCCACACCATGTTCGGCGACAACCCCCTGGGCCGCCCGGTCCTCGGCACCGTCGACACGGTCAACGCCCTCACCGCCGACCGCATCCGCCGCTTCTACAAGAAGCACTACGACCCCACCCACCTGGTGGTCGCCGCGGCCGGGAACGTCGACCACAACAAGGTCGTGCGCCAGGTCAGGGCCGCATTCGAGAAGGCCGGCGCGTTCCGCACCCCCGAGGCCGTCCCGCTCGCGCCCCGCGAGGGCCGCCGCACCCTGCGCGCCACCGGCCGCGTCGAACTGCTCGGCCGCAAGACCGAACAGGCCCACGTCGTCCTCGGCATGCCAGGACTCGCCCGCACCGACGAACGGCGCTGGGCCCTCGGCGTCCTCAACACCGCCCTCGGCGGCGGCATGTCCTCCCGCCTCTTCCAGGAAGTCAGGGAGAAGCGCGGGCTGGCCTACAGCGTCTACTCGTACACCTCGGGCTTCGCCGACTGCGGACTCTTCGGGGTCTACGCGGGCTGCCGCCCCAGCCAGGTGCACGACGTGCTGAAGATCTGCCGGGACGAACTGGACCAGGTCGCCGAACACGGCCTCTCCGACGACGAGATCGATCGCGCCGTCGGCCAGTTGCGCGGCTCCACGGTCCTCGGCCTGGAGGACACCGGCGCGCTGATGAACCGTATCGGCAAGAGCGAGCTGTGCTGGGGGGAGCAGATGTCGGTCGACGACATGCTGACCCGCATCGCCGCCGTCACCCCCGACGACGTGCGCGCCGTCGCCCGGGACGTCCTCGGGCAGCGCCCCTCGCTGTCGGTCATCGGCCCGCTCAAGGACAAGCAGGCGGCGCGCCTCCACGTCGTCGTCGCCTGACCGGCCCGGTCACCTCCCGCCTCGGTCCCACCCCCCTGTCTCCGGTGAAGGAAAAGAACAAGATGAGCAAGCTGCGCGTGGCCGTCCTCGGTGCCAGGGGCCGGATCGGTTCGGAGGCGGTCCGGGCCGTCGAGGCCGCCGAGGACCTGGAGCTGGTCGCCGCCCTCGGCCGGGACGACGACCTGGAGGCGCTCACCGCCTCCGGCGCCCAGGTCGCGGTCGAGCTGACCACCCCCGACTCGGTGATGGACAACCTCGACTTCTGCCTCCGGCACGGCATCCACGCCGTCGTCGGCACCACCGGCTGGACCGACGAACGCCTCACCCGGCTCAAGGCCCTGCTCGCCGACTCACCGGAGACCGGCGTGCTGATCGCGCCGAACTTCTCCATCGGCGCCGTCCTCACCATGAAGTTCGCTCAGCTGGCCGCACCCTGGTTCGAGTCCGTCGAGGTCATCGAGCTGCACCACCCCAACAAGGTGGACGCCCCCAGCGGCACCGCCACCCGCACCGCCCAGCTCATCGCCGAGGCCCGCGCGCGGGCGGGCTCCGCCCCCGCCCCGGACGCCACGACGACCGCCCTGGACGGCGCCCGCGGCGCCGACGTCGACGGGGTACCGGTGCACGCCGTGCGGCTGCGCGGTCTGCTGGCCCACCAGGAGGTGCTGCTCGGAGGCGAGGGCGAGACGCTCACCCTCCGGCACGACTCGCTGCACCACAGCAGCTTCATGCCGGGCATCCTGCTGGGCACGCGCCGCGTCGTCACCACTCCGGGCCTGACCTTCGGCCTGGAGAACTTCCTCGACCTGAGCTGAGGCACCCCCTCCGATGCGCGCGAAGATCACCTACGCCGTCACGGCCGCCGTCCTCGTCTTCTACTTCGTCCTGGTCGGCAGCCGCGGCGTCATGCTCATCCAGTCCGGCACGCTCGTCACCGTCACCTTCGGGGTCGCGGTGCTGATCCTGCCGGTCATCGGCGTGTGGTTCCTGTGGAAGAACACCCAGTTCGTCCGCAGGGCCAACGCCCTCGCCTCCGAACTCGACGCCGAGGGCGGCCTGCCCGTCGACGAGCTGAAGCGCACCCCCGGCGGCCGGATCGACCGCGACTCGGCGGACGAGGTGTTCGCCCGCCGCAAGGCCGAGACGGAGGACGCCCCCGACGACTGGCGCAGCTGGTTCCGGCTCGCCGTCGCCTACCACGACGCCCGTGACACCCCGCGGGCCCGCAAGGCGATGCAGCGGGCGATCACCCTGCACCGCTCGACGCCGGCCCACCCCACCCGCTGAGACCCCTCGCCGGGAACCACGTCCGAGGACCGTCCGACGACGCGAATCCGAAGGCCGTAGGGCGACGCGAATCCAAGGACTGTCCGACGACGCGAATCCGAAGGCCGTCCGGCGACAAGAATCCGGGGGCCGTCCGGCGACATGAAGAGGCCCGGTCCGCATCTCGCGCCGACCGGGCCTCTTCATGCCGTCAGACGGTGCGGTTCTCCGCGGCCCAGGCCTCGATGGTGTCGGCGGCCCGGTCGAAGGCGGGCGAGCGGCCGAGGAAGTCGGCGTTGTGCGTGGTCATCAGGGGGGCGCCATCCCGTGCGGCACGCTCCTTGAGGACGAGCGTCAGGGCCTGGCCCTGGACCGTCCGCGGCAGCCCGAGCCAGCGCACCGGCTGCTGCACCGTCCGCACCGTGACGACCCGGTCCCAGGCCGTCGTCCGGGTCGCGAGGAAGCCCACGTGCCTGAGCCCCCGCGGGCTCACCCACACGCCGACACGCAGCATCCGCAGGGCGGTCGCGATGGCGAGCGTAGCGAGGACGAGGCAGACGACGGCCTCGGTGGGCGCCGCCGTGAACGCGATGATGACACCGGCGAAGAGGACGAACGACGCGAGCAGCAGCAACAGCGCCGCCAGGCCCACCCGCCACGGACCGGGTCGGTAGGGGCGCCGCCAGCGATCGCGGTCGGCGAAGGGCAGCGCGACGTCGTCGGCTGCCTCGAAGGCGCGGTCGGCCGTCAGGAAGGGCAGGGGCACGGCTGATCCTCACTGAATCCATGCATGGGCTGTGCCCGGTGAGGCTATCCGCCTGTGTTCCCGCTCACCACCCAGGGGGGCCGGATGGAGTCAGCGCGGTCCGGAGGCCCGGTCAGTGACCGTCCGACGCCTGCGACTGCTGGGTCTGGGTGGCCGGACTGTCCTGCGACAGCGCGGGCATCGCCAGGATCACGGAGCCCACGAGCCCCGCGACGATCGTGGCCCCCAGCAGCAGGCGCCCGGCTATCTGGCCGAGGGACGCGCGCTCCCTGGGCGGGGGAGCGACATTGCTGCGGAAGCTGTCGTCTTCGGCGAGGAAGGCGAACGGTACGGGCTCGCGCCGACGGAACATCGAGGCGTCTCCTCTCGGGGTGTGCGACGGGTGATCGAAACAGTGACCGTCACCAGGACAGACGAGCGGAGATGCCGAAAGGTGCCCGGATTCCCCTAATCGGCAGAACTTTCCGCGTTGCCGCCGTTCGCCCTCCTGTGCGCCCGCCCGCCACTCCCACGGCGTGTCGGGGCACACATGTACGGGACGGCGCCGAGAGGTGTCCGTATTGCGGCATTTAGAGAAGTTCATCTAGCCTGATCAAAGGGACCCGGTACTGCTTGAACCCCCGAGCAGGCAGTACCGGGCTCCACCTTTGTCCTGACTTGCCCGCACCCCAAGGGCAGACCCCGCATTGAGCAGCGAGTAGCGTGTCACCCATGGCTCCGACCTCCACTCCGCAGACCCCCTTCGGGCGGGTCCTCACCGCCATGGTCACGCCCTTCACGGCGGACGGCGCACTCGACCTCGACGGCGCGCAGCGGCTCGCCGCCCACCTGGTGGACGCAGGCAACGACGGCCTGGTGATCAACGGCACCACCGGCGAGTCACCCACCACCAGCGACGCGGAGAAAAGGGATCTGGTCCGGGCCGTTCTGGAGGCGGTCGGCGACCGCGCCCACATCGTCGCGGGCGTCGGCACCAACAGCACCCACCACAGCGTCGAGCTGGCCCGCGCCGCCGAGGAAGCGGGCGTGCACGGCCTCCTCGTCGTCACGCCGTACTACAACAAGCCCCCGCAGGACGGCCTGTACCGGCACTTCACGGCCATCGCCGACTCGTCCGGCCTGCCCGTCATGCTCTACGACATCCCCGGCCGCAGCGGTGTCCCCATCAACACGGAGACCCTCGTCCGCCTCGCGGAGCACCCGCGGATCGTCGCCAACAAGGACGCCAAGGGCGACCTCGGCCGCGCGAGCTGGGCCATCGCGCGCTCGGGCCTCGCCTGGTACTCGGGCGACGACATGCTGAACCTCCCCCTCCTCTCGGTCGGCGCGGTCGGCTTCGTGTCGGTCGTCGGCCATGTCGTCACCCCGGATCTGCGCGCCCTCGTCGACGCCTTCACCTCGGGCGACGTCCAGAAGGCCACCGAGATCCACCAGAAGCTGCTCCCGGTCTACACCGGCATGTTCCGCACCCAGGGCGTGATGACGGCCAAGGCCGCGCTCACCCTCCAGGGCCTGCCCGCGGGTCCGCTGCGCGCCCCCATGGTCGAATGCTCGCCCGAGGAGATCGCCCAGCTCAAGATCGATCTTGCGGCCGGCGGGGTACAGCTCTGACAACGGACTTCACAACTGAATAAGCAGGCCACCGATGCCTGCGTCCCACACAACTGCTCATGCACGAACGTCACGCGCGCCACGTGCCCATCGGTACGTGGCGTGTGTGGTGAGGAGAGTCTTTTGAGTCATCCGCATCCCGAGCTCGGCTCGCCCCCGCCGCTTCCGAAGGGCGGCCTCCGGGTCACCCCGCTCGGCGGCCTCGGCGAGATCGGCCGCAACATGACGGTCTTCGAGTACGGAGGCCGCCTGCTGATCGTCGACTGCGGAGTGCTCTTCCCCGAGGAGGAGCAGCCCGGAATCGACCTCATCCTGCCGGACTTCTCGTCCATCAGGGACCGCCTCGACGACATCGACGGCATCGTCCTGACCCATGGCCACGAGGACCACATCGGCGGCGTCCCCTTCCTCCTGCGCGAGAAGCCGGACATCCCGCTGATCGGCTCCAAGCTGACCCTCGCGCTCATCGAGGCGAAGCTCCAGGAGCACCGCATCCGCCCCTACACCCTCGAAGTGGTCGAGGGGAACCGGGAGCGGGTCGGCCCGTTCGACTGCGAGTTCATCGCCGTCAACCACTCCATCCCGGACGCCCTCGCGGTCGCCATCCGCACCCCGGCCGGCATGGTCGTGCACACCGGCGACTTCAAGATGGACCAGTTGCCGCTGGACCACCGCCTCACGGACCTGCACGCGTTCGCGCGGCTCAGCGAGGAGGGCATCGACCTGCTCCTCGCCGACTCCACGAACGCCGAGGTCCCCGGGTTCGTGCCGCCCGAGCGGGACATCTCCAACGTCCTGCGCCAGGTCTTCGGCAGCGCCCGCAAGCGGATCATCGTGGCGAGCTTCGCCAGCCACGTCCACCGCATCCAGCAGATCCTGGACGCGGCGCACGAATACGGCCGCCGGGTCGCGTTCGTCGGCCGCTCGATGGTCCGCAATATGGGCATCGCCCGCGACCTCGGCTACCTGAAGGTCCCACCGGGCCTGGTGGTCGACGTCAAGACCCTCGACGACCTGCCGGACCACGAGGTCGTGCTGGTCTGCACGGGCTCCCAGGGCGAACCGATGGCCGCGCTCTCCCGCATGGCCAACCGGGACCACCAGATCCGCATCGTCGACGGCGACACGGTGATCCTGGCGTCCTCCCTGATCCCGGGCAACGAGAACGCGGTCTACCGCGTGATCAACGGGCTCACCCGATGGGGCGCCAACGTCGTCCACAAGGGCAACGCCAAGGTGCACGTCTCCGGCCACGCCTCGGCGGGCGAGCTGCTGTACTTCTACAACATCTGCCGGCCGAAGAACCTGATGCCGGTCCACGGCGAATGGCGCCACCTGCGGGCCAACGCCGAACTGGGCGCCCTCACCGGCGTCCCGCACGACCGCATCGTCATCGCGGAGGACGGCGTCGTCGTCGACCTGGTCGAGGGCAAGGCGAAGATCTCCGGCAAGGTCCAGGCGGGATACGTCTACGTCGACGGCCTGTCGGTGGGCGACGTCCGTGAGCCCGCCCTGAAGGACCGCAAGATCCTCGGGGACGAGGGCATCATCTCGGTCTTCGTCGTCGTCGACTCGTCGACCGGCAAGATCACCGGTGGCCCGCACATCCAGGCCCGCGGTTCCGGCATCGACGACTCGGCCTTCGGCGACGTGATCCCGAGGATCGCGGAGGTCCTGGAACGCTCGGCCCAGGACGGCGTGGTCGAGCCCCACCAGCTCCAGCAGCTGATCCGCCGCACGCTCGGCAAGTGGGTCTCCGACCAGTACCGGCGCAGGCCGATGATCCTGCCGGTGGTCGTCGAGGTCTGACCTCGGCCCGCCGCTGGCGGCCTCAACTGCGAGCGGGGCTCCTCGATTTGCATCGAGGAGCCCCGCTCCAGTACGTTTACGGCTCCGCCAGACGGGAACCCGGAAGCTTCAGGCAACCGGAGCACGTTCCCGGAGGGGCCGGAAAATCCGACTCAGAACTTCTGATAAAGTCGGAACCGCCGGAAAGGGAAAGCGCGGAAGCGAAAACCCCGAAAGGCACCGAGGAAATCAG
>NZ_FMCI01000146.1 GCF_900091845.1 Streptomyces sp. SolWspMP-5a-2 | reverse complement strand
CTGCGGCGGCCCCGGCGAGCGCGGCCAGGACGCCGCCGACGGAGAACGTCGCGTGGAAGGCGGACATGACGGGCCGTCCGTACGCCTTCTCCACCTGCACCGCGTGGGCGTTCATGCTCACGTCCAGGCAGCCGTTGGCGAAGCCGAACACCAGCAGGGCGACCCCGAGCGCCCACGGGGCGGTGGCGAGGCCGGGCAGGACCAGGGTGGCGGCGCACAGCAGCGCGGAGGCGGGCACCACGGTCCGGGTGCCGAGCCGGTCGGCGAGCGGGCCCGCCACCTGCATGCCGAGGAAGGCGCCGAGGCCGAGCAGCACCAGGAAGCCGCCCAGCACGGCGTGGCTGATGCCGACGCGCTCCTCGACGGGCGGGATCTGCACGACCCACATGCCCAGCAGGGTCCCGTTGAGGATGAAGTAGGTGAAGGTCGCCACTCGTGCGGCGCGCAGGGAACGTTCCATGGCGATGAACATAGCGAACATGAATCATGTTTTAAAAGCTCGATTTCGCACAGGATTGCTGTTCGCTGCTGGGGTGCGGTTGAATCGGCGCCATGGGTAACGCAGACCGCCTCCGGCAGATCGGGGACGCCGTGCGCGCGGCGGGCAGCCTCACCGTGGCGGAACTGGCCGCGCTCGCCGGCGCCTCGGAGATGACCGTCAGGCGCGATCTGGACGCGCTCGCCGCCCAGGGGGTGCTGGAGCGGGTCAGGGGCGGGGCCCGCAGCCTCGTCCTGCGGGGCGAGGAACCGCCGTTCGCGCTGCGCGCCCAGGACGGCGCCGAGGCCAAGGCGCGGGTCGCCGCCGCCGTCGTCGACCTGATCGGCGACGGCGAGACCGTCGTCCTCGACAGCGGCACCACCTGCCTCGAGGTGGCCCGGCTGCTGCGCGGACGGCGGGTCACCGTGATGCCCCTGTCGCTGCAGGCCGTCGCCGTCCTCGCCGAGGGGGCGGGTCAGGCGTCCCTGCTGGTGCCCGGCGGGCGGCCCCGGCCGGGGGAGGGCGCCCTCACCGGCCCGCTGGCCCTCGCCTCGCTCGCCGCCGTCCGCTTCGACACCGCCGTCATCGGCTGCTGCGGCCTCGCCGCCGACCAGGGCCTGACCGCCTACGACCTGGACGACGCGGCCGTCAAACAGGCCGCGATCCGCTCGGCGCGACGCGTGGTCGCCGCCACCGACAGCGGCAAACTCACCCGCACCGCCCACGCCTTCGTCACCCCGGTCGCGGCCCTGGACACGCTCGTCACCGACCGGTCGGCGCCCCGGGAGGCGCTCGACGCGATCGGCGCGGCGGGGGTGACGGTCCGGACGGTGTGACGGCCGTCCCGCTCCCCGGCGTCCGCCGCTCCTCAGCCGCCCGGGGTCCCCGTTCCGGCCGCCGGGCGCACCGACACCGACAGGTCGTTGTCGACCGTGTAGTAGGCGCGCACCACCCGGTCGCCGACGGTCGTGGCCGGGTAGACGAAGACCGACTTGCGGTCCGCGACGTCGTCCAGGAGCCGGGCGAGCCTGATCGGCGGGGCGCCGGGAGCGGGCCGCACGAACGCGTCCCAGACGCCCTCGCCGCCGTCCGCCAGCTCCGCGTGGGCGACGGTGAAGGAGAAGGACCGGCCGTCCCCGGCGGCGCTGAGGTCCGCCGTCCTGGCCCGGCCGCCGCCCCGGGCCCGCAGCGACACCGCCGCCCCCGGCAGGAGCGTGGCGCCGTGCAGCCGGGCCGCGACCGTCGTCGCCGTGCCGGTGACGTTGATGTCCGCGACCTCCGCGTGCGCCGGGCGCAGCCAGGCCCGTACGGCGAGCCT
>NZ_FMCI01000165.1 GCF_900091845.1 Streptomyces sp. SolWspMP-5a-2 | reverse complement strand
CCGGGTCCGGGGGGCCGAGGACGGCGGTCGGGGGATGGAGGTGGCTGTAGTGGCGCCAGGCGTCGGGGTCGGGGCCGGTGCGGATGCGCCAGTCGACCGAGATGGCCATGCTGGACAGGGCGCCCACGAAACTGAGCGCCCGCACCGTCCAGGCGGCGTCGGCCGGGTCCGTCACGTCGACCGGGCGGGGCAGGGTGACGTGCCGGGCCCCGGCCGCGAACAGCCGCCGGGCCGCCTCGCCGCCGGAAAGGTCGATCTCGTAGCGGCCCAGGGACATGCCGGGCAGGGCGCTCACCTCGGGGTCGTAGTCCCGCGCGGCGGTCACCAGGAAGGGCGCGGCAGCGGTGGGTGCTGGGGTCATCGTCGTCTCCGTGGGGCTGTCGGCGGCGCGGGCGTCAGGCGGACGCGACGGCGAGGTCGTCGGCGCGCGCCGCGGTGTGCCGCATGAAGTCGATGCGCAGGAACTCCTCGTTGACGGCGGGCGGCGCGATCTGCACGAACTGCCCGTTGTCCTCGAAGACCAGCCCGAGCGAGCGCCACCGGGCCAGCACCCGCCGCAGCGCGTCCTCGCCCACGGCGTGCTCCTCGCCCAGCTTGCGCGCCGCGGCCCGCACCGTGTGCGGCTGGTCGAGCAGCCGGAACAGGGCCAGTTCGAGCGGGTCGGTCAGCTCCGTCCGCGTCCACGCGAAGGAACGGCGGCTGCTGACCAGGACGATGCGGTCCTCCAGGTCGCAGTGGGTCAGCCGGCTGCCGGGGTAGTTCCGCTTCCACCGGGTGATGCCCTCGTCGAGACGGCGGACGGTCTCCTCGTCGATTCCGCGCGGCGGCACGTCGAAGACGTAGGCCAGGTCGAACATCTCCGCCTCGGGCAGGTCGTAGGTGAGCCGGTACGGCTCGGCCGGGCGCAGTTCGGAGAAGCCGAGGCCGGGGTCGTTGAAGTAGGGGCTGAACCGCTCGATCGCGATCCGGGAGGAGGCGCCGACGGGCGGGTTCAGGTGCTCTAGCGCGGGCAGTTGGGCCACCACGTCGTCGTAGTCCTCGGCGGACTCGCCCGGGAAGCCGTGCAGGTAGTTCCAGGCGACCGAGAGGCCGACGGTGGCCGCGTCCCGCAGCATCCGCACGTTCTGGCCACCGGACACGCCTTTGTCCATCAGCGTCAGCACCCGGCTGTTGAGGCTCTCGATCCCGGGCTGGACGAAGATCAGGCCCGCGTCCGCGAGGGTCTGGAGCTGCCCCCGCCGCATGTTGGACTTGATCTCGATGTGCATCCGCAGGTCGTACCCGCTGTCGATGATGCGTGGCAGCACCGTCCGCACGTACCCCATGTCCAGGATGTTGTCGACGACGTACATGTCCAGCACCCGGTGCCGCGCGGCCAGTTCGACGATCTCGTCGAAGAACACGGTCGGGCTCTTGCTGCGGAACTGCATGAACGAGCCGTTCAGCCCGCAGAAGGTGCAGTGGTGCTTCTCGCCCCACCAGCATCCCCGCGCGCCCTCGACCACCAGCTTGGGCTCGACCCAGTGGCGCGCGCGGGAGGCGGCGAGCCGTTCGAAGTACCCGGCGTAGTCGGGCGGCAGGATCGACGCGGGCGGCAGCGGCCTGGTGCTCATGGTGTTGGCCACGGAGGTCCCGTCCGCGTCCCGCCAGCAGAGTCCGGGCACCTCCGCGAGCGGGGCGCCGGTGTCCAGCGCCGTGAGCAGCGCCGGGAATGAGACCTCGCCCTCGCCGCGCACGACGTGGTCGACGAACGGGAAGTTGCGGTGGACGCTCTCGCCCTGCTTGCCGTCGCAGTTGGCGCCGCCCATCGCCGTGACGATGTGCGGGGCGAGGCGCTTGACGTGCTTGGCGGCCGCGAGGGCGGCGGTGTTCTGCTGGAACGTGGAGGTGAACCCGACGACGTCCGGGGCGAGTTCGACGATCCGCTCGGCGATGTGCCGGACGAAATCGGGCGCGGTCACGTGCAGCGCCTGCGTCATCTCCATCCGGGCCCCGCGCACCCGGTTGCTCATCGCCTCGGTGAATTCGCCGACCCGCCACTGGGGATCGTCGTACAGGGCGGAGGAGAACACCCAGTCGCCGCAGCCGAGGAAATAGGAGCCGAGCGCGTAGTAGGAGTAGTCCTCCAGGGTGAATTCGGTGTTCTCGGTGATCCAGTCGACGTATTCGATGTTGGCGTGGAGAACCTCCGCCGTGCCGTTCGGGACGCGCTCGTCGACGCTGCGTTTGAGAATTCCGAGTGCCAGCGACGGCAGATCGATCGGGGCCCAGGGCATGTTCACCAGGAGTACGCGCATGGCCGGCCTCTTCTCGTAGGAGTCGGTTGATCGGTGCACGGGTTCGGTCGTCCGGCCCCCGCCGTCCGCCCTCCGGGCGCACGGGCGCCCCGGGCGGGTCGGGGCCGGTCGCGCCGGCTGCGGGGCCGGCCCCTCGGTGCTGTGTGTGTCGGACACGGCCCAGTGCCGTGACCGGGAAGGTTCGCCGGAAGGCTCGCGGTGTCCGGTGCGGTGCGTCGCACGGCGGAGCGTCGCCCGCGTACTGGATGTACTCGGGTGATGCGACGACGCGGCGAGGTGCCGTGCCGGGCATCGCGAGCCGCTGAACCTTTCCGGTCAGGGCACTAGCTCTCCTCGTCCTCCATCTCCTCCGCGGAGCGGAGGTAGATGACGACGCCGACGCCGGGCTTGCGGCTCTCCTCGTCGCCCTCCAGCGGGTCGCCGTGGATGATGTCCTTCTGCATGATGTTCACCCCCTCTCCCCGAGCGGTGACGGCTCGGCGGGCACGGGCGCCGCAGGCAGCCCGCCGCCGAGAAATCCGAGGGACCGTTCGATGACGGCCAGGTGGTCGGCGCCGTCGTAGCCGTCGTGGTCCGAGTCCACCCACATCACCTCGTGCGCCACCCCGCCCGCCCGCAGCCGCTCCACGTACGCCTCCACCTGCTCCGGCGGGCACTTGGCGTCCCGTCGCGCGGCGACGATCAGCAGCGGGGAGCGGACCCGGGACGCGTAGGTGGACGGCGAGGCGTGCGCGTAGGCGCCGGGCACCTGGTCCGGTGTGCCGCCGAACAGCGCGGTGTCCAGGGCCTGGAGCGCGGGCGTGGCGTGCCGGAAGGCCGTGACGCAGTCGGCCAGCGGCTTGACGGCCACCCCGACGTCCCACAGCTCCGGGTGGGTGCCCAGGGCGAGCAGCGTCAGATAGCCGCCCCACGAGGTCCCGCACAGGCCGACCGCGCCCGCCCGCCCGATGCCCCGTGCCAGCAGGTCGGCCCGCGCCCGCACCAGGTCGGCGACCTGGGTGTGGCCGACGCCCTCGGAGTAGGCGGAGCGCCAGCGCGGCCCGTAGCCGGTGGAGCCGCGGTAGTTCACCCGGGCCACGGCGTGTCCGGAGCCGACCAGCGCCTGCACCATGGGGTCGTAGGCGTCCCGGTCGTGGTCGGCAGGTCCGCCGTGCACGAGCAGCACCAGCGGGTGCGGGCCGGGCCGGTCGGCGGGCGTGGTCACGAAGGTGTGCACCGGACCGTCGGGCCCGGGTGTCCACAGGTCGGCGCGGTGGCCGAAGCGGGGCAGGCGCCAGTCGCTCTGTCCGGGCAGCGGCCGCCCCGAGAGGGACAGCGCGCGCGGCACGGTGACCGCGTCGGTCCAGATGAAGTGCACGTCCCCGTCGGCGGCCGGGGCGGCGTCCAGCAGGCTGCCCTCCGGGGTCGGCAGCGGGGTCAGCTCGCGGCGGTCCAGGTCGGCGGTGAACAGCAGGCTGCGGCCGTGCCGGTCCTGGCGGAGCAGGACCCGTGGGCGGCCGGTCCCCGGGTACCAGCGGGCGGTGGTCTCGGTGTCGAAGGAGCACCAGGGCAGCGGTTCGAGGCCGGGCCCGGGGGACCAGGCGCCGAGCTGGTAGCGGCCGTCCCGCTCGGACATGACGAGCAGCAGGGTGCGGCCGGGCGCGGGCGCGAACCCGAGCGGCCAGACGCGTCCCCGCTCCCCGGAGAGCACGGCCGCGGTGGTCCCGTCCGGGGTCAGCAGGGTCACCGCGCGGGCGGAGTGCGCGGGCCCGCGGACCGCCAGCAGCCCGCCGTCCGGCGCCAGGTCGCAGAGCGTCCCGGGCTCCGTCGTGCGCAGCACCGGCACGGCCACGCCGCCGCGCCTGCCCAGGTGGACGCCGAGTCCGCCAGGACCGCGGATGCCGACGGCGACCGCGCCGCCCGCGGCCAGGGCCAGCCCGGCCGGCCGCCCGCGCGGGACCCCGGCCAGCGCCGGACGGTCCCGGCCGCCGTCGAAGTCCTGGATCCGCCAGCCGCCGACGCCGCCGCGGTCCTCGTCGAACCACCAGACGGCGTCCTCGTCGGCGGCGCACCGCAGCGTGCCGTGCGGGCGGTCCGTCAACTGGCGGGTGACGCCGGTGGAGCGGTCCCAGACGAAGATCTCGCAGCGTCCCCCGGCGTCGCCCGTGTACACCATCAGGTCCGGGTTCCCGGGGCTGGTCACCGGCAGCACCGGCCGGTAGACGCCGTAGGCGCGCGGTGCCGACCCCGCCCGTGCCGCCGTCACGGCGCCTGCCCGACGACGAGTCGGGCCCTGACCGTCGCGTAGAGGGCCAGGGCGGCGAACGCGCCCGCGCAGCCCAGCGCCACCGCGCGCCCGCCGTACGCCGCCACCAGAACGCCCGCGGCCACCGGCGCGAGCACCGCGACGCCCTCGCCCGCCGTGCCCAGCACGGTCCCCATCCGGGCGAGCAGCCGTTCGGGGGTGACCAGCACCGCCCGGCTCTGGAGCACCACCGCCACGGACGGCACGATCAGCGACACCGTGCTCAGCAGCAGCCCGTACGCCCAGGTCCGGGAGGCGAACGCGAGTCCGGCAGCCGTCGGCACCATGGCCCAGGACGCGCCCGTCACGATCCACGCGGCCGGGACGCGGTCCACCAGCCACGGCGCGGCGAGCGCCCCCAGCAGCCCGCCGACGCCCGCCAGGGTGAGGATCAGCCCGATGGAGGCGGGTCCGGCGCCCCGGGCGTGGGAGGCGAGGACCGCGTGGAAGTAGAGCGCGCCGAGCAGCGCGTTGATCCCGGCGGTCCAGACCACCACGAAGCGCAGGAACGGTTCGGCTCGCACGAAGCGCAGCCCCTCGGCGAGTTCCCGGGTGAAGGAGGCGGGTGCCGCCTCGCGGCCGGGGGACAGGTCCGCGCTGATCGCCCGGCTCAACACCGCCACCAGCAGGAAAGACAGGGCGTCGGCGAGCAGGGGCACCCAGCGCGCCAGTTGGTAGAGCACGCCCCCCAGCGACGGCCCGGCGATCTGCACCGCCTGGTCCCGCGCCTGGAGCAGGCCGATCGCCCTCGGGTACTCCGCGGGCGGCACCAGCCGCCGGATCGTCCCGGACGCGGCGGCCGCGTAGGCGGCGCCCGCCGCCTGTTCGACCACGGCGGCGACCAGCACATGGGCCAGGACGACGTGTCCGAGGGCCACGGCGGCGAACACCGACCCCATGGCGACCGCGGCGACCAGGGCCGCCGCGCACATCATGGGCCGGCGCGGCCACCGGTCGGCGTAGACGCCCGCGACCGGGGACGCGACGAGGGAGCCGACCAGAGCGGTCGACGCGACCAGACCGGTGAGCCCGGCCGGATATCCGGCCCCCAGGAGAATGAGCGGGAGGAAGAGGGAGGAGGCGCAGGTGCCGAGTCCGTCGACCGCTCCCGCCGTCCAGAAGAGAAAGTAATTCCGTCTCCGCAAAGGAGACGTGGAGCGGTGCGCGGGAGATGGAGAAGGTTCCTCGGATAACTCGGGTCCGGGAGGTCTTAACGCGCCCTCCGCCTCACCCATCAAGAATGCCGCGCGGCGCGGATATCCGGAACGAACGCATCCACGATTCCCCCTGGATCGAGCGGACTCACGGTCGTCGAGAGGGGTGAGCGTAGCGAAGGGGAACCCGCGTCACAATACCCCGGGGTCCGGCGGAATTCCCGATCAAGAGAAGCGGGGATTCCGGATATCGGGAACGGATGGGGGCGCTGTTCTCCCGCCGGGAATCCGGTGGCCGGTGCGACCGGTGGTGACCGTGGGAGGATGCGGCGGCCGGTGACTGGCCGGATCGCCACGGTCGCCCGGGGCGTTCGGGACGTACGCTCGGAAGCCAGGGAGTTGAACGTTGAACTTCCTTGCGGACCGGTCGACTTGAGGAGACGTCACATGCTCATCGGTTTCAGCCTCCCGCAGTTCGGGGCCGTGGCCCACCAGGCCGAACTCGTACCGGAGTTCGCCCGCCGGGCGGAGGACCTCGGCGCGGACAGCCTCTGGGTCGGGGACCGGCTGCTCGCACCCGTGCGGCCGATCGTCGGCTACGCGGGCGCGGACACCATCCCGGAGGGGTTCAACAGCCGCCTCGACCCGTTCGCCCTGCTGACCGTCGCCGCCACCGCCACCCGGCGGGCGCTCATCGGCACCAACGTCCTCAACGCCCCCTGGTACCCGCCCGCCCTCCTGGAACGCTCCCTCACCACCATCGACCGGCTCAGCGGCGGCCGCCTCCTCGCGGGCTTCGGCATCGGCTGGTCGCCCGAGGAGTACGAGGCCGTCGGCGTCCCCATGGCGAGCCGGGGAGCCCGCCTCGACGAGTCCCTCGACGCGCTCGAATCCCTGTGGACCGCCGACCCCGCCGAGTTCCACGGCCGCCACTGGAGCGTTCCGGCCACCCGCGCCGCCCTCCGGCCGGCCCGCACCCCGCGCCCCCCGGTCTACCTGGGCGGGTACGCGCCCGCCGCGCTCGACAGGATCGCCCGCCGGGCCGACGGATGGCTCCCCGTCACCGTGCCGGGCGCCGCCCCCTTCGACCCAGCCTCCGTCAACGGACCGCTCGCGCGCATCCGGGACCTCGCCGCGGACCACGGACGCGACCCGGCCGCCGTCGACGTCGTCCTGCGCCTCAACCCGCAGGAGTCGGCCACCGTGGACGACGTCGTCGCCACCATCGCCCGCGCCGGGAAGGAGACCGACGTCGACCACGTCTTCGTCGAGCTGATGTACGTCGCCGGGGACGTCGAGGGCGCCCTGGACTTCGCCGCGCGCGTCCTCGACCGGGCCCGCTGAACGGCCGCAGGACACCGCGTGTCCCCCGTGCGAGCTACGGCGAAGTGTCCTCCGTGCGGTGACGATCTCCGGGCTCCGGTTCCGTAACGTCCCGAGCGGCCCGGGACGCTGCGTCGGCGGGCGTCGGCACGAGGAGTCTCGATGAGGTTTGTCTGGCAGTTCCTGGCGGCGATGGCGATGTACGCCGCGGGCGGGAACATCGTCACCGCCGTGCGGGAGAACGACTGGCTCACCCTCGCCCTCGGGCTCGCCGCGGCGGCCGGTGCCGTGCTCGGCTACGCGTGGGTCGTGCGCCGGACCGAGCACCGCGCGGTCACCGAGGTGGCGCGCGAGGGCGCGGTGGCCAGGACCGGCTGGGGCGTCCTGCTCGGCGCCGGATGGTTCGGGGCCGTCATGGTCAACCTCTTCGCCTCCGGGTACTACGACGTCCACGGCCTCGGCTCGGCGCGGGGCGCGATCGGCCTGCTCGGCTTCATGGCCGCCGCCGCGACGATGGAGGAGATCGTCTACCGGGGCGTCCTGTTCCGGGTCGTCGAGGAGCACATCGGCACGTACCTCGCGCTCGCCCTGAGCGGCCTGGTCTTCGGCCTCTCCCACCTGCTCAACGAACACGCCACGCTCTGGGGCGGCATCGCCATCGCCGTCGAGGCCGGATTCATGCTCGCCGCCGCCTACGCCGCGACCCGCAGCCTCTGGGTGACGATCGGCGTCCACTTCGGCTGGAACTTCGCCGCCGCCGGTGTCTTCAGCACCGAAGTCTCCGGCAACGGCGGCAATCTGGGGCTGCTGGACGCCACCCTGTCCGGCCCGGAGCCGCTCACCGGGGGCGACTTCGGACCCGAGGGCAGCGTGTACTCGGTCGGCTTCGGCGTGCTGCTGACCCTCGTCTTCCTGTGGCTGGCCCACCGGCGCGGCAACGTCGTCGCCCCCGGCGCCAGGCGCGCCGCGCGCGCCGGTTCGCCGCTTACACTGCCCCGATGACCGCGCGCCGCCGTATCCCCCAGTGGTGGGGACGGCTCGACGTCACCGCCCGGGACCTCCCCCTCGGAGTGCTCCTCCTCGTCGCGTCGCTGCTGCCCTCGCTGCGCGGCAAGGGGACGGAGATCGGCGGTCTCGTGACCCGGCCCACCGACCTGCTCGCGGGCGTGGCGGCCGTCCTCCAGTGCCTCCCGATCGCGCTGCGCCGACGCCTGCCCCTGGTGGCCGTCGCCCTGGTCACGACCGGGTTCGCGCTCGACCAACTCCGCGGCTACCACCTGTACGCGGGCACCGCGCTGCCGCTCGTCCTGGCGAGCGCGGGCGCCCACGCGGAACGCCACCGGCGCGCGGCCCTGATCGCCCTCGCCGTGGCCTACGCGGCGCTCTCGATCGCCCTCCACCGACTCGGCACCGGCGAGTCGGTGGCCGAATTCGTCATGTTCTTCGTGGCGTTGGGCCTCTCCTGGGCCGCGGGCGCCTGGACGCGGGCCGCCCGGATCGCGGAGGCCGAACGCGCGGAGCGGGTCGCCGAGGACGCCCGCTCCGCCGAACGCACCCGCATCGCACGGGAGTTGCACGACGTGGTGACCCACCATGTGACGGCGATGGTCGTGCAGACCGAGGCGGCGCGCTACCTGACCGCCGCGCCCGACCGCCTCGACCACGCCCTGGCCGCCGTCGGCGACACCGGCCGCCGGGCCATCACCGACCTGCGGCGCCTGCTCGACCTGCTCAACCCCGATCACGGCGCCGAACCCAGGACACCGCCCGTCGGCAGCCTGCACACCCTGGTGGAACAGACCCGCAGGGCGGGGCAGCCGGTGGAGTTCACCGAGGAGGGAGCACCGGCCACGACGACCGGGAGCGCCGACCTCGTGGCCTACCGCGTGGTGCAGGAGGCCCTGACCAACGCCCTCAAGTACGACCACGGCGGCACGACCTCGGTCCGGGTGCGCCACTGCGCGAAGGAGATCACGGTGGAGGTCGGCACGGACGGCACCGGCTCACGGGCCGCCTCCCCGGGCGGTGGCGGACGCGGACTGGACGGGCTCCGGGCCCGCGTCGACGTCCTCGGCGGCCACTTCAGCGCCGGGGAGCACCACGACGGCGGCTTCGTCGTGCGGGCCCGGATACCCGGGAACGACGCGTCATGACCGACCCGATCCGCGTCCTCGTCTGCGACGACCAACTCCTCATCCGCACCGGGCTCTCCACGATCATCGACGCCCAACCCGACCTGGAGGTGGTCGGGGAGTGCGCGGACGGACGGGCCGCCGTCGACCTCGCCCGCGCACTGCGCCCGCACGTCGTGGTGATGGACGTGCGGATGCCGGTGCTCGACGGCATCGAGGCCACCCGGCTACTGGCCGGAGCGGGCGTCGAGCATCCCGTCAAGGTCCTGGTGGTGACCACGTTCAACCTCGACGAGTACGTCTACGAGGCGCTGCGGGCGGGCGCGAGCGGGTTCGTGCTGAAGGACGCGCCCCCGGACCGGCTGCTGCTCGGCATCAGGACCGTCGCCACCGGAGCGGCCCTCCTCGACCCGGACGTCACCCGCCGCCTCGTCGGCCGGTACGCGGCCCGCATCCGGCCCGTGCGGGGCACCGCCCACGACACCCCGCTGACCCCGCGGGAACTGGAGGTCCTGCGGCTCATCGCCGACGGGCTCTCCAACAGCGAGATCGCCGCCGTCCTGACGATCAGCCCCGAGACCGTGAAGACGTTCGTGTCCCGCATCCTGGGCAAGCTCGACCTCCGCGACCGCGTCCAGGCGGTGGTCTTCGCCTACCGCCACGGATTGGTGACCTGACGACGGCGACGGGAGCGGCGACGGGGGCGGTGCCGCACGTTTCCGCGCCGGGCCGCGCGTGCCGCTTCACGCCGAGGCGCGCCGCTCCACGCCGAGGGGCCGGTACCGAGGCCAGGGGCCGCATGTGCCGCCCCGCGCCGACTCGTGCTGTTCCGTGCCCCCTGGCGTCCCCTTGCGCACGCTCGCTCGGTCGCGTTCCGTTCTAGGATTGCACTCTGCACGAGTGCGGGGACGTCCTGGCCGCCCGCACCCCAGCGGAGGAGACGGCCCATGACACGGCGCGACACCGGGGGAGCGGCGGCGGACGCGGACGCCTCGGCCGGGCTCGGGCTAGACCGGGAGGCCGAGGAGGTCACGCTGGCCGTCATGGCGGCCTCCCGCCTGCTGATGGCGATCTCCGCCCGCGCCCTCGCCGCCACCGACGTCACCCTCACCCTGCCCCAGTTGCGCGCGCTGGTCGCGATGGCCGGGGCGGGCCCGCTCAAGCTCGCCGCCCTGGCCGCCACCCTCGGCGTCAACCCGTCCACCGCGCTGCGGATGGCGGAGCGGCTGGAGGCCCTCGGCCACCTCGACCGGAGGGCCAACCCGGACAACCGCCGCGAGGTGGTCCTCACCCTGACCGACTCGGGCCGGGCCCTGGTGGAGGACGTCATGGCGTACCGCAGGACCGAGATCAGCTCCCTGGTGACCCGGCTGCCCGCCACCACCCGCGCGGCGCTCGTGCCCGCGCTCAGGGACCTCGTCGCGGCGGCGGACGAGGCGGCCGCCGATCCCCTCGACGCCTTTCCCGCCTATCTTGCATAAGGCAATGGTCCGGAGCAGTCTGGAGGGAGGAGACCTGGAGCCCGGGACTCCCGATCACCGGAAGGTGAGGTGACGACATGCAGTGCTACGACTGCTCCGACCGACCCGGCACCGCCGCGCCCGCGGTGGGCGTGTGCATCCGCTGCGGGGCGGGTGTCTGCCGCGCCCACGCGCACGAGAGCCACGCGCCCGCGTACGCCATCGTCGGCGCGGGACGGGCCACCCATGAGCGGCCCGCCCGGCACCTGACCTGCGGGGCCTGCCGCACGGCGGAGACGAGCTGACCACGGGACGGGCGGCGGCCGGCCGCCGAGCGGAGACGGGCGGCCCCTCGGCGGGGACGGCCCCACCGAGGGGCGGAGAGCGGCCGGCGTCGCCCGCCTGCCCCCACCGCACGGCGGAGAACGGCCGGCACCGTTCCGCCGGTCCCACCGGACGGCGGAGGACGGCCGACATCGCCCGCCGGGAGGCCGTTCTCCCGTGGGCCGTCCCCTGCCCCGTCCACCTGGGTCGCCCGCGCTTTCGACGAACATCCGATGTTTGGGTATGCTGCGCTGGACGCCGCTCCCCGCGGCGGGCGAGACGCCTCCCGGGTCCCGCCGTCCCGGCGCCCCGCGCACGGACACGTCACCCGCGGACACGTCACCCGCGGCCGGACCGCGGGACACGGTGTCCTCGCCCGCGCGGCGGTCGGCCCGGCCCGCCGCCCACCATCGAACGGTGATCGCCTTGGTACAGCGACAGATACCCCGCCCTGCCGAGATCCTCGAACTCGCGAAGTTCAGGAAGCCCGAACTCAACGGCCGCAGGCGGCGCCTGGACGCGGCCCTGACCATCCACGACCTGCGCGCCGTGGCCAAGCGCCGCACCCCGCGTGCCGTCTTCGACTACACGGACGGCGCCGCCGAGGGCGAACTGTCGCTCGCCCGCGCCCGCCAGGCGTTCGAGGACGTCGAGTTCCACCCTTCGATCCTGCGCAGCGTGCCCGAGGTGGACACCACGACCACCGTGTTCGGCGGCCCGTCCGCGCTGCCCTTCGGCATCGCGCCGACCGGCTTCACCCGGCTCATGCAGACCGAGGGCGAGACCGCGGGCGCCGGCGCGGCCGCCGCCGCGGGCATCCCCTTCACGCTCTCCACCCTCGGCACCACGTCCATCGAGGGGGTGAAGGCCGCCAACCCGCACGGGCGCAACTGGTTCCAGCTCTACGTCATGCGGGACCGCGAGACCTCGTACGGCCTGGTCGAACGGGCCGCCGAGGCCGGGTTCGACACGCTCTTCTTCACCGTGGACACACCCGTCGCCGGAGCCAGGCTGCGCGACAAGCGCAACGGGTTCTCGATCCCGCCCCAGCTCACCGCGTCCACCGTCCTCAGCACCCTGCCCAGGCCTTGGTGGTGGTGGGACTTCCTCACCACGCCCAAGCTGGAGTTCGCCTCCCTGACCTCCACCGGGGGCACCGTCGGTGAGCTGCTCGACGCGGCCATGGACCCCTCCATCGGCTTCGACGACCTCGCCGTCATCCGCGACATGTGGCCCGGACGGCTGGTCGTCAAGGGCGTCCAGACCGTCGAGGACTGCCAGAAGCTCGCCGGGCTCGGCGTGGACGGCGTCGTCCTGTCCAACCACGGCGGACGGCAGCTCGACCGCGCCCCGGTCCCGTTCCACCTGCTGCCCAAGGTCGTCAGGGAGGTCGGCAAGGACATGGAGGTCGCGATCGACACCGGCATCATGCACGGCGCCGACATCGTCGCCTCCGTGGCGCTCGGGGCCCGCTTCACCCTCGTCGGCCGCGCCTACCTCTACGGCCTGATGGCGGGCGGGCGCGAGGGCGTCGACCGGGCCGTGGCCATCCTCGCGGAGCAGATCACGCGCACCATGAAGCTCCTCCAGGTCTCCTGCCTGGAGGAGCTGACCCCCGCTCACGTGACCCAGCTGACCAGGACGACACCGCTGCTCGGCTGACTCCTCCGCCGACGGGGGAGGGGCGGTGGGAAGCGGTCGACCCGCCCGATCAGACATCCGATCAATTGGTCTAGAGTGGGGCCATGGCGGTCACCGATGCAGCGATTCTCAAGATCAAAGAAATGATCGTTTCGGGCGAGCTCTCGCCCGGATCCCGTCTTCCCCCGGAGAAGGAGCTGAGCGAGTCGCTCGGGCTCTCGCGCAACTCCCTGCGCGAGGCCGTGAAGGCGCTGGAGGTGATCCGCGTCCTGGACGTGCGGCGCGGCGACGGCACCTACGTGACCAGCCTCGAACCGAGGCTGCTCCTGGAGGCCATGTCGTTCGTCGTCGACCTCCACCAGGACGACTCCGTCCTGGAGGTGCTCGCCGTACGGCGGATGCTCGAACCGCAGGCCGCCGCCCTGGCCTGCCGCTCGATCACCGACCCCCAGCTCGACGAGATCGAGAAGCAGCTCGCGGACGTCGGGGCCGACGCCGACGTGGAGAGTCTCGTCGCCCACGACATCGCCTTCCACCACCTCATCGCCGAGGCGACCGGCAACGCCTACCTGACCAGCCTGCTCGACTCCCTCTCCAGCCACACCGTCCGCGCCCGCGTCTGGCGCGGCATCACCGAGGGCGGCTCCGTCGCCCGCACGATCGACGAGCACCGCAGGATCCTGGAGGCCGTGCGCCAGCGGAACGCGGAACTCGCCCAGGCACTGATGATCGCCCACGTCTCCGGCGTGGAGCACTGGCTCAGAAAGGCCCGCTGATGCGCGTCGCGCTGCACTCCGAGATCCGGGAAGGCGCCGTCGACTCCTACCGGGAGCGGCACCTGCGGATCCCCGACGACCTGGTCGCCGCGTTCGGCCGGCTCGGCATCCACGACTGGACCATCTGGCGCTCCGGACGGCGGCTGTTCCACCTCGTCGAGTGCGACGACTGGGACGCGGCCCGCGCCGCGCTGCCCCAGGAGCCCGCCGACCAGGCGTGGCAGCGCGACATCGGACGGTTCGTCGAACTCTTCCGCGACGCCGACGGCGCGGAGGGCACCGGCCCGCTCGAACAGGTCTGGGACCTCGCGGCCCAGCGGGACGGCGGACGGTGACCGCCGCGCCCGGTGCCGGGACGGCCCCCGAGGACGGCGCGGCCGCCGCCGTGGACCTGATCGACGCCCATGTGCACGTCTGGGACCCGCGCCGACTGCGCTACGACTGGCTCGCGGGCACGGCGCTTGACCGGCCGAGGCTGCCGGGCGACATCGACGACGCCGGTGGCGCGGTGCGGCGGTGGGTCTTCGTCGAGGCCGACGTCACCCCGGACCAGTCCCTCGACGAGGCCCGCTGGGTCGCCGGTCTCGACTGGCCGGGTCTCGCCGCGGCGGTCGTCGCGGTCGATCTGGAGGCACCCGACGCGGCCGGACGGATCGCGCGGGCGGCCGGGCTCCCGCTGGTGCGCGGCGTCCGCCACCTCCTCCAGGACCTGCCCCCCGAGCGGCTCGCGGCGCCCCGGCTGCGCACGGCGCTCGCCGAAGTGGCCCGCGCGGGCCTCGTCTTCGACGCCTGCGTGCGCCACACCCAGCTCGACGCCCTCGACCGCCTCCTCACCGACTCCGACGGCGGCGTCACGGTCCTCGACCACCTGGGCAAACCCCCCGTCGACCAGGGCCTCGCCTCCGACGCCGGACGGGACTGGCTGACGGCGCTGCGCCGACTCGCCCGGCACGAGCGGCTGTTCGTCAAGCTGTCGGGACTGCCCGCGGAGACCGCGGACGCACAGACCCTGCGCCGCAACGCCCCCGACCTGCTGCGTGCCGCCGTCGACCTGTTCGGCCCCGACCGCTGCCTGCTCGGCGGCGACTGGCCGGTGAGCACCGGCACCGACGGCCTGACCTCGACGAGCGCGTGGTTCGCGCTGGTCCGCGACACCGTGGGAGAACACGCCTGGCCGCAGGTAGCGGCGGCCACCGCGCGCCGGGTCTACGGCATCGACGACGGCCCGGACCACCGGGCGGCCCCCGCCGGGTAGGCGCGTGCCCGGTACCGCCGGGCGGACGCGCGAGGAGCCCAGGTGCCGCCTGTGTCCCGCGAGGGCCCGGACGCGCGCGGTCCGGGCCGCGTGCGTCCCCCGCACGAACCGGTGGTGCAGAGGCCCGCGATGCACGACCCACTGGTGCTGGGGCCTCCGGTACGCAGAGTCCCCGCAGGAACCGCTGGCGCAGAGGCCCGCGGTGTGAAAGGTCCCTGTACGAACCGGTGCTGGAGAGGCCCGCGGCGCACGCCCCACTGGTGCCGGGGCCCTCGGCGTCGCAGGTCCGCCCGATGACCGAGCGCGGACGACAAGGAGGGGCCGGTCGGAGAACCGACCGGCCCCTCCCCGTCGTGCGGTCAGGGGATCAGCCGCTCCGCGCGCAGCGCGTCCCACAGTCCGTCCGGTATCTCCGTCGTCATGTGGCGGAGGTTGGCGCGCAGCGAACTGGTGCGCGCCGTGCCGACGACGACCTGGTCGACCGCCGGGTGCCGCAGCGGGTACTGGATGGCGGCGGCGGGCAGCGGAACGCCGAAGCGGGCGCA
Organism: Streptomyces sp. SolWspMP-5a-2; assembly: GCF_900091845.1. Taxonomy (GTDB): domain Bacteria; phylum Actinomycetota; class Actinomycetes; order Streptomycetales; family Streptomycetaceae; genus Streptomyces; species Streptomyces doudnae. The sequence goes on along the minus strand of NZ_FMCI01000165.1, from coordinate 13,771 downwards.
CACCTCCCGCAACCGCTCGGTGCGCTCGACCAGTTCGGGCGGCACCGCCCCGTAGTTGTAGTGCGCGGTGGCCGGAGTGTCGGAGGCGAGCAGCCCCGAGTTGAACACGGCGACCGCGAGCACCCGCACGCCGCGCTCGCGGCACAGCGGGAGGAGTTCCCTGGCGGCGGGCTGTTCCAGGAGCGTGTACCGACCGGCGATCATGACGACGTCGAGGTCGCCCTCGCGGACCGCGCGGACGGCCGCCTCCACGCTGTTGACGCCGACCCCGATCTCGTCGACGAGCCCCGCCTCCCTGAGCCGGGCCAGGGCGGGCAGCCCCTGCCGCAGTCCCTCGTCGAGGCCGTACACGTCGGGGTCGTGCAGGAACAGCGTGTCGACCCGGTCGAGCCCGAGCCGCTCCAGCGAGGCGTCCAGGCTCCGCCGGATCCCGTCGAGGCTCGGGTCCCACCGCCTGACGTGGTCGTCGGGGACGACGAACCCGTTCTCCTCGTCGGTGCCACGGCGCGGCCCGTCGTTCGGCACGATCAGGCGGCCGACCTTGGTGGACAGGCGGAAGCTCTCGCGGGGCCGCTGCGCGAGGAAGGCGCCGAGGCGCCGCTCGCTGAGCCCCAGTCCGTAGTGGGGCGCGGTGTCGTAGCTGCGGATGCCTCCGGCCCACGCCTCCTCCAGAACGGCGCGGGCGTCGTCGTCGGACACCTCGCGGTAGAGGTTGCCGATGGAGGCGGCCCCGAATCCCAGGCGGTCGGTCATACGGTGACTCCGGTCTCTGCGGTCCAGCGGTGCGCCGCGATCGACGCGGCGTGCATCTCGGTCCCGGCGCCGGGCGCGGTCGGGGCGAGGTAGCGCCCGTCGCGGACCACGGTCGGGGTGACGAAGTGTTCGTGGAGGTGGTCGACGTACTCGATCATGCGGCCCTCGACGGTCCCGGAGACGGCCACGAAGTCGAACATCGACAGGTGCTGGACCGCCTCGCACAGTCCGACGCCCCCGGCGTGCGGGCAGACCCGGGTGCCGAACTTGGCGGCCAGCAGCAGGTGCGCGATGTTCTCGTTGACACCGCCGACCCGGGCGGCGTCGATCTGGAGCACCTGCGCCGCGTCGGCCTGGAGGAACTGCTTGACCATGACGCGATTGTGGGCGTGCTCGCCGGTGGCCACGGGCACGGGGGCGATCCCGCGGGCGATGGCCGCGTGGCCGAGGACGTCGTCGGGGCTGGTCGGCTCCTCGACCCAGGCCACGTCGAACGGGGCGAGCGCGCGCACCCAGGCGATCGCGTCGGCCACGTCCCAGCGCTGGTTCGCGTCGATCGCGATGGGGAAGCCCTCGCCGCAGATCTCCCGGGCGATGCGCATACGTCGGATGTCGTCGTCGAGGTCGGCGCCCACCTTCAGCTTGATCTGGGGGAACCCGGCGCCGACGGCCTCGCGGCAGAGCCGGGCCAGCTTCTCGTCGGAGTAGCCGAGCCAGCCGGGACTCGTCGTGTACGCGGGGTACCCCTCGGCCAGCAGGATCCGCTCCCGCCCGGCCCGCCCCGGCTCGGCGCGTTGCAGGATGCCGATCGCCTCGTCCCTGGTGAGGGCGTCGGTGAGGTAGCGGAAGTCGACGAGGTCGGCGATGCGCTCGGGGGACATCCGGGCCAGCACCTGCCACAGGGGCAGTCCGGCCCGCTTGGCCTTGAGGTCCCACAGGGCGTTGAGGACCGCCCCGACGGCCATGTGCATGATGCCCTTCTCGGGCCCCAGCCAACGGAGTTGGGAGTCGTGCGCGAGCAGCCGCCAGGCCTCACCCATGTCGTCGAGCAGCGGCTCGACCTCCCGTCCGAGCAGATGGCCCTCCAGCATCTGGATGGCGGCCACCTGGACGTCGTTGCCGCGCCCGATGGTGAAGGCGAAGGCGTGGCCCTCGTGTCCGTCGGGGGCGTCGGTGCGCACCACGACGTAGGCGGCTGAGTAGTCGGGGTCCGCGTTCATGGCGTCTGAGCCGTCCAGGGACGCGGAGGTCTGGAATCGGACGTCCGCCGTGGAGACGGAAGTGATCATGGTCATGGGTCCTCCCGGGAGGCATCTAAACATCGGATCAATCTAAGGGTCAAATGGTATGGTGCCGTCGACCAGCCCCACGGACGGGCTGAGAGTTCCGATGTTCCGGAGGATCTGATGAAACTCGCACGGATCGGGGAGGCCGGCCGGGAGATACCGGTCGTCGTCGCCGGGGACCACTACCTCGACCTGTCGGCCCTCACGGACGACATCGACGGCGCCTTCCTCTCGACCTCCCTCGACCGCGTGGCCGCCGCCGTGCGCGAGGGCACGCTCCCGCGGATCGAGCGCGACGGGCAGCGGATCGGCGCCCCGATCGCCCGCCCCTCCGCGGTGATCTGCGTCGGCATGAACTACGCCGCGCACGCCGCCGAGTCGGGCGCCGAACCCCCCGAGGACCTCGTGGTGTTCTTCAAGACGCCCAACACCGTCTCCGGGCCCGACGACGACGTCGCGATCCCGCCGGGGAGCGTCAAGACCGACTGGGAGGTGGAGCTGGGCGTGGTGATCGGGCGCCGGGCGAGCTACCTCGGCTCGGCGGAGGAGGCGCTCGCGCACATCGCCGGATACACGGTGGTCAACGACCTCTCCGAGCGCGAGTGGCAGATCGAGCGGTCCGGCGGCCAGTGGAGCAAGGGCAAGTCCTTCCCCGGCTTCTCGCCCGTCGGACCCTGGCTCGTCACCGCCGACGAGGTCGACCCGGACGCCCTGCGGCTGCGCAGCCGGGTGAACGGCGAGCCCCGGCAGGACTCCAGCACCGCCGACATGATCTTCGGCGTCGCCGAGATCGTCCTGCGGCTGAGCCGGTTCCTGGTCCTCGAACCCGGTGACCTGATCATGACCGGCACGCCCGAGGGGGTCGCCCTCTCGGGCCGCTTCCCCTACCTGGCCGCCGGCGACGTCGTCGAGGTCGAGATCGACGGGCTCGGCCGCCAGCGGCAGGTGACCCGATGACCGGCTTCGAGAACGTCAGGGCGCTGGTCACCGGCGGCGCGTCGGGCATCGGGGCGGCGATCGTCGCCCGCCTGCGCGAGGAGGGCGCGCGGGTCGCGGTGCTCGACCTGAACCCGCCCGAGGGGGAGCCCGACGCCTACCGGGCCGACGTCGGACGGGACGACGAGGTGCGCGCGGCGGTGGCGGCGGTCGCCGAGGCGTTCGGCGGGATCGACGTCGTCGTCAACAACGCGGGGATCGGCGCCCAGGGGACGGTGGCCGACAACTCCGACGAGGAGTGGCACCGCGTCCTGGACGTCAACGTGCTCGGCGCCGTCCGGGTCAGCCGGGCCGCGCTGCCCTGGCTGCGCCGGTCCGACTGCGCGGCGATCGTGAACATGTGCTCGATCGCGGCGAGCGCGGGCCTCCCGCAGCGCGCCCTGTACGGCGCGAGCAAGGGGGCGCTCCACTCGCTGACGCTCCAGATGGCGGCCGACCACGTCCGCGAGGGGATCCGGGTGAACGCGGTCAGCCCCGGCACCGCGGCCACCCCCTGGGTGACCCGGCTGCTCGACTCCGCGCCCGACCCGGCGGCCGAGCGCGCCGCCCTGGACGCCCGGCAGCCGCACGGGCGCCTGGTCGAGGCGGCGGAGGTCGCCGACGCGGTGGCCTATCTGGCCAGTCCGCGCGCGGGCTCGACGACCGGGACGGTCGTGGAGGTCGACGGCGGGATGTCGGGGCTGCGGGTGCGTTCCTGACCTCATCCGTGAGCCCCCGCACCATCTATCCGATGTCTGCGTGGGTTACGGGGAGATATCGAAGGATTACGCGGCCGTTGACACGATAAACATCGGATGATTGTATCGCTGATGCCTGGTCCCGGAGTACCCCAGCCACCAGGCCGAATGAAATCAAAGGTGATGACATGAGAGTACGGACTGCGGCCGTCGCCGCCGCGGGTGTGGGGGCGCTGCTCCTCACGGCCTGCTCCGGCGGCCAGAGCTCGGGCAGCAGTGACACCCTCACCTGGTCGATGTGGATCGGCTCGTCGGACGACCAGAAGGTCTGGGACGGCGTGGGAGACACGGGCGCCGAGGCGTCCGGCAAGAAGGTGTCCCTCCAGGGTTCGCCGTTCGCCGACTACTGGACCAAGATCTCCACCCAGCTGGGCACCTCGGCGGCGCCCTGCATCGTCACGATGCAGAGCCTGCGCGTCAACCAGTTCACCGACGGCCTGCTGCCGCTCGACGACCTGGTCAAGTCGACCGGCTTCGACACCGCCGCCTTCGACAAGGGCGGCATGAAGGCCCTCTCCGTGGACGGCAAGCAGTACGCGATCCCCTACGACACCGGCCCGTTGCTCCTCTTCTACAACAAGGACGCCTTCGACAAGGCCGGTGTGGCCGCCCCGCGGCCGGGCTGGACCGTCGACGACTTCGAGGCCGCCGCCACCGCCCTGAAGAAGAAGGGACAGGTCGCCCTCGCGACCTCGGTCGAGGACATCTTCCTTGAAGGAACGATTCTCTCGATCAACGGCGGCACGATGATCGACGGATCGGGCAAGGTCGACCTCGGCGACCCGAAGACCGCCGAGGCCGTCGACTGGATCGCGGGCCTGGTCAAGGACGGCACCGCGACCCGGGCCGACGGGGCCGACGCCAGCGCCGACGACAACGCCTTCATCAACGGCACCGCCGCCACCGTCGTGGGCGGCCCGTGGAACTCCCTCGACTTCAAGGCGAAGGCCAAGTTCGAGGTCGGCGTCACGACCATCCCCTCGCCCCAGGGCGCCCAGAAGACCTACTCGGCGGGCAGCGGGTTCGGCGTCTCCAAGACCTGCTCCGACCCCGAGGGCGCCTTCAAGGCCATCACCGCGATGACCTCGGAGAAGACCCTCACCTCGCTCGCCAAGGACGGCCGCGCCTTCCCGGCCCGCACCGCGGCGCAGTCCGCCTGGTACGAGAACGCCGGCATCGACGGCGCCGAGGAGACCCTGAAGAGCGCGCTCGCCAGCGCCGTACCGCTGCCCGGCAGCGCCGACGGCGACAAGCTCAGCCAGCTCCTCAGCCAGTACGGACCGCAGATGGTGAACGGACAGAAGCCGGCCAAGGACGTCCTGGCGGAGATCTCCCGCCACCTCGGAAAGTAGCCGGACCCGCCATGACACATCTCCCCGCACACGAGATGACTGCCACCGCCGCGCCGAAGGGCCGCCGCTCCGGCGGCCCCCGGCGCGACCGGTCCGGGGTGTGGGGCGTCGGATTCGTCGCACCGCACGCCGTCGGGCTCGCGCTGTTCACCCTCGTCCCCATCGGCATCGCCCTGGCCATGAGCCTGCACGACTGGCCCATGATCGGCACGCCGTCGTGGACCGGCTTCGCCAACTACAGCTCGCTGTTCGGTGATCCGACCTTTCGCACGGCCCTGACGAACACCGTCCTCTTCGTCGTCCTGTACGTGCCGCTCAACCTCGTGGTCTCGCTCGGCATGGCAGCCTGGCTCTCCCCGAAGATCAGACACCGCCAGATCTTCCGGGTCATCTTCTTCCTGCCCACCGTCACCCCGATCGTCGCCAACGCGGTCGTGTGGCGGATGCTCTACCAGCCGGGCGGTGCCATCGACGCGACGGCCCGATCGTTCTTCGGCATCGAGATGCCCGACTTCCTCGCCGACCCGCACTGGGCGATGATCGCCATCGTCGTCATGAGCGTCTGGCAGGGCTTCGGCTACAACATGATCGTCTTCTCCTCCGCGCTCGACTCCGTGCCCGAGAGCCAGCTCGAAGCCGCCTCGCTGGACGGCGCGAACGCCTGGACCGCCTTCTGGCGGATCAAACTCCCGCTGATCTCACCCTCGTTGTTCTTCGCGACGACGATGACCCTGATCACCGCGTTCCAGGTGTTCGTCCAGCCGTACATCATGACGCGCGGCGGCCCCGGCGACTCCACGGTCACCCTCGTGCAGTTCATCTACAACCAGGGCTTCACCTTCCAGAAGCTCGGACTCGCCTCGGCGGCGGCCTGGATCCTCTTCGTCATCATCCTCGGCGTCACCGCCGTGCAGTTCCTCGGGCAGAAGAAGTGGGTGCACTATGAGTGACGCCGCCGTCCGCGCGCGGGGCCCGCGCAGTCTCCGCTCGGCGATCGGCTACGCCCTGCTCGTCCTCGTCGCCCTGCTCTTCATGTCCCCGCTGATCTTCATGGTCGGCACCTCGCTGAAGGCGCCCTCGGAGATCTTCTCCACCCCGCCGTCCCTCTTCGGCGCCAGCCTCCAGTGGGGCAACTACTCCGAGGTCTTCTCCTACGCGCCGTTCGCCCGCTACCTCGTCAACGGCGTCGTCGTCGCGACCACCGGCACCCTCATCACCCTCGCGGTGTCGGCCCTGTCCGGATACGCCTTCTCCCGGCTGCGCTGGCGCGGACGCACCGCCACCTTCACGGTCTTCCTCGCGACGATGATGCTGCCCCAGGAAGTCGTCATCGTGCCCGCGTTCGTCCTCATGCGCGAACTGGGCTGGGTCAACACCTACCAGGCGCTCATCGTGCCCTGGGCGTTCACCGCGCTCGGCGCGTTCCTGCTGCGCCAGTTCTTCATGACCGTCCCGCAGGAGCTGGAGGACGCCTCCCGCATCGACGGCCTGGGACAGCTCGGCACCTTCTTCCGCATCATGCTCCCGCTGGCCCGGCCCACCCTCGCCGTGCTCGCGGTCTTCACCTTCATCACCTACTGGAACTCGTTCCTGTGGCCCCTGGTGATCGTCAACGACGTCTCCACCCTCGGCACCATCCCGCTCGGCCTCCAGCAGTTCTTCGGCCAGCAGGGCACCCAGTGGCACCTCATCATGGCCGCCTCCGTCGTCTCCATGCTGCCGTCCACCGTGCTGCTCATCGCCCTCCAGCGCTACCTCGTACGCGGCATCGTCACCTCGGGCCTCGGCGGCCGCTGAGACCCGGGCGACGCCCCACCCCGGAAAGGACCACCCCGGCATGGCCATGTTCAAGAACGCACCCCAGCGACCCGAGCAGTACCGGCAGTTCGAGCGCGAGACCCCGGCCTGGTTCCAGGACGCCAAGCTCGGCATCTTCGTCCACTGGGGCCCGTACTCGGTCCCGGCCTGGGGCGAGCCCATCGGGGCGCTCGGCACCATCGACGAGGAGGAGTGGTTCAAGCACAACCCCTACGCCGAGTGGTACTACAACACCATCCGCATCGAGGGCAGCCCGGCCCGCCGGCACCACGAGGAGACCTACGGCGGCGCCGACTACGACGCGTTCCTCGACCAGTGGAAGGCCGAGAACTTCGACGCCGACGCCTTCATGGACCTCGTCGCCGCCACCGGCGCCCGCTACTTCGTGCCCACCACCAAGCACCACGACGGCGTCGCCCTCTGGGACGCCCCCGGCACCGGCGACCGCAACACCGTGCGCCGCGGGCCCGAGCGCGACCTGATCGGCGCGTTCCGCGACGCGGCCGAACGCCGGGGCGTGCGCTTCGGCGTCTACTACTCCGGCGGCCTCGACTGGCACTTCAGCCAGACCCCGCCGATCGTCCGCCACATCGACGACGAGCTGCGCCCGCGCGACAGGGCCTACGCCGACTACGCGTTCGACCACGTCGCCGACCTCATCGAGAAGTACCGTCCCGAGCTGCTCTGGGGCGACATCGAGTACCCGGACGCGGGCAAGGCCGAGGGCGGCAAGAGCCTCGTCGAGCTGTTCCGCCGGTTCTACGCGGCCCGCCCCGAGGGCGTCGCCAACGACCGCTGGGGCGAGACCCACTGGGACTTCCGCACCAGCGAGTACGAGCAGGGCCGCGACAGCGAGGGTGACGACGCCTGGGAGAACTGCCGGGGCGTCGGCTTCTCCTTCGGCCACAACAGGCTGGAGGACGAGTCGAACTCGCTCAGCGGCGAGGGCGCCGTCCGCCACTTCCTGGACGTCGTCTCGCGCGGCGGCAACCTGCTGCTGAACGTCGGCCTCACCGCCTCCGGCGAGGTCACCCCGCTCCAGCGCCGGACCCTGGAGGAACTCGGCGCGTGGAACCGCGCGCACGGGGACGCCGTCTTCGGCAGCCGACCGCTGGACGCGGACCTCGCCCGCCCGTCCGACGAGCCCTGGGTGCGCTGGACCCGCACCGGCCGCACCGCCCACGCGTTCGTCGACGCCCCGGCCGGCACCCGCGTGACCCTCGACGCGAACGCCGACCACCTGGACCTCGCCGCCGCGACGGGCGCCCCCATCGAGACCGCCGACGGCACCCTCGTCGTGACACTCCCCGAACGAGCCGTCGCGGGCCCCGCCCGCGTGGACGTCCCGCTGCGCTGACCCGGCCGACGGACCCGGGCCCCGCCGCCGGACGACCGGGGGCGGCGGGGCCCGCCGTCCCTCGTCACTCAGTCACCCCGTCGCCTCCCGGGCCCGTCCCCGGAGGCGACGGAGGTAGTCGGCGGGGTCGGGGTGGTCGTGGTTCTGGGCGCCGTCGCGGTGGAGGTCGAGGCCGCCGTCCCGGCGCAGGCGGACCGTGGTCGTGGCCCGGCGCTCGGTCGCCGGGGCCTCGGTGGCGGGCGGCGCGAGGACGGCCACCTCGGCCGGGAACGCCGCCAGCGCGTCGGCCGTGGTCGCCACGGGGGAGCACCCCGTGCGGTTGGCGCTGCTGACGTACAGCACCGGATGGCGGTCGAGCAGCGGACGCAGCGGCTCCCAGCGGGCGCCGAACAGCAGCATCCAGGAGTCCTTGACCGCCGGGGCCGTCCACGCCGGGACCTCGGTGTCCGTGCGCACCGGGACGAGGACGGTGAGATGCTCCGCGGCCAGCAGCCACCGCGCCAGCGCCCGGTCGTCAGGCGCCAGGTCCCAGACCCCGTCGAGGTCGCGCACCGTCCCGGGGTGATGGGCCCACAGGGCGACCGGCTGTCCGGCGGGGCGCCCCTTGGCCGCGTTCACGGTCGGGGCGCCGCGGGCGGCGACGACATGGGTGAGCGGCGCCGGATTGGGCAGCACCACAGCCCCGCCGTCACCCAGTGCCGACGCCGCCCGCTCCAGGGACACCGGCGCGCGCTCCGTCCCGGTCACCGGGCGGTCCCGGAGACCTGGGTGAGACCGTCGAGGTAGGCGCCGAAGTCGGCGTCGTCGACGACCGCCGTGCCGGTGCGGTACGCGCGAGTCTTGGCCCAGGCCATCGCCGCACCGGCCTGCTCGCGGTCCAGGCGGTGCCCGAGGCGGGCGGCGACGGCGGTGACCACGCGGGCGCTGGCCAGGTGGGTGAGCCGTACCTCCGGTTCGATGCCCAGCACCTCGGCCGGGTCGTACGGCTGGAACAGCTGGGGGTGGACGAACGGGGTGCCGGTGGAGATCGTGCCCACGCCGGTGCCGACGATCGGGGTCGTCACGGTCGGCGCCACCCCCGTCTCCTCGGCCACCGCGCGGGCGATGCCGGGCAGCCGTCGCAGATCGGGGGCGGTCCACCAGGGGACGGCGTCGGCGCCCAGGAGTTCCGCGTGGTGGCGGGCGAGCAGGAACAGCACCTGCTCGGTGGCGACCATGCCGGACCGCTCGGCGATGCCCAGCCAGGACGCGGAGACCACCCGCACCCCGCAGGCCAGCGCCCGCAGGGTGTTCGCGAGGCCGAGCCCCAGGTCGTTGTGGAGGTGGGAGGCGAGCACCACGTCCGCGCCCGCCGCCTCGCCCACCGCGGTGAACATCTCCGCGCAGGCGTGCGGCAGTTGACCGCCGACGGTGTCGGCCGGCACCACCAGGCCCGCGCCCGCGTCCGTCATGGCCCGCGCCGCGTCGCCGGTCCGCCGGTGGTCGGCGCGGGAGGCGTCGGCGAGGCAGACGTCCACGGCGACCGAATCGTCCAGGTCGCGGGCGATCTTCACCAGGCCGGTGCCGTCCCGCAGGGCCCCCGCGGCATCCTGGTGGGTCATCACCCGCGCCATCGCATCCGAGGCGGGCACCACCACCATGACCCGGGCGTCGCGGCTGCCGCGCACGGAGGCGACGGCCTGCTCCACGTCCCGGCGGGTGCCCCGGCACACCGCCGCCACGCTGACCGCGCCCTCGGCCTCCACGGCGACCCGGCGCACCGCGTCGAACTCCTCGGCGCACACGGCGGGGAACCCGGCCGCGAACACCACGTGCCGGGGCCCGTCCGCGCCGAAGACCCGGCCCGTCTCGCGGGCGAGCCGCACCCGGAACTCCGGTGTCATCAGCGTCCTGGCCTGGGCGCCGTCCCGCGCCGACTCCTCCCACAGCACCACGCGTCCGGCCAGCGCCGACTCCCGCACCACGTCCACCAGAGGCTCCCTCGGTCCCCGGGCCCGCCCCCGCCGCGCCGGTGGGCCGGTCGCCCTGTCGGCGAAACGATCCCGCATCCGCATGGGGCGGCACTGCGGTGCGATAAAAAGATCACCCGAACGGGGGACGTGATCACCGTCGCCCGCCTGTCGTGCGAGCCGGAGGGGATCGCACGACGGGCGGGCGGGCCGGGGGAGGGGCCGCGTCAGTAGGCGACGGGCCAACCGGTGCTCCAGTCGAGGAGGTTGATCCCGAGCTTCGGGGTGCCGTTGTCCTGGCCGTCGTAGTAGTGGTAGACGATCAGGTCGCCGTCGGTGTCCGCCATGATGGACTGGCCCCCGGGCCCGATGTACCGGCCGTGCGTCTCCAGGACGGGCGTGCCGCCGTTGTTCGTCAGGGCGACGCCGCTCTTGTCGTAGTACGGGCCGGTCACGGCGGTGGCCCGGCCGACCTTGACCTTGTAGGTGGAGCTGGTGCCCGCGCAGCAGGTGTCGTACGAGGCGAACAGGTAGTAGTAGCCGCCCCGTTTGACGACGAACGGCGCCTCGACGGCCTTGGTGCCGGTCGGCCGGGACGCGATCGAGTACCGCGTGGTGTTCGACGCGAGCTGCTTGCCGGTCGACGGGTCGATCTGGATCATCTTCAGGCCGGTCCACCAACTGCCGAACGACAGCCACCACTTGCCGTCGCCGTCCACGAAGAGGTTCGGGTCGATGGCGTTGTAGTCGCTCGCGGTGGTGGAGGTGTAGACGGTCCCGTAGTCGCTCCACGAACCGGGCAGCCCGGTCGCCGAACCGGCGAGCCCGATGGCCGACTTGTTGGAGCCGAAGGTCGAGACGGCGTAGTACATGAGGTACTTGCCGCCCTGGTACGAGATGTCGGGCGCCCACGCCTCGGTCGCGTACGACGACCACCAGCCGGGCTTGGCGGAGAAGGCGTCGGCGCCCGCGCTGAAGGCGATCCGGTCGGTGGACGTCCGGTAGCCGAGGCCGCCGCCGGTGGCGTACAGCAGGTACCGGCCGGACGAGGTTCGGATCATCGTGGGGTCGTGGACCACCGTCGAACCGGTGACCGTGCCCGGGTTCGGGTACGCGGAGGCGGTGGTGGGGACGAGGGCGAGCAGGAGCGCGGCGGGCAGCGCGAGCAGCGTCGTACGGCGGCGGAGGGCTCGGACGGCGCTGCTGCGGGGGGACGTGCCGGAGGTGCGGCTCACGCGGATCCTCCTGGTGGGGGAGTGACGGGGAAGCCGATCGGTTCGACATCCCGAACGTTGACCTTGTCTTCGAACGGGACCGTAGAATCGAACACCGTGCGCGTCAACGGGTGCGGCAGCGCCGGGGCGGCGGAGGACGCGGCTCCCCGCCGTCAGGGGAGCCGCTCCGCCCCCGTGCTCACCGCCCCGCCGTCACCTCGGCTCCGCCGGCCGCCCGGTCGAGGCGCGCCGACAGCTCCTCCCGCACCGACCGGCGCAGGATCTTGCCCGAGGGGTTGTGCGGGAGCGACGGCACGAAGTGGTAGGCGGCCGGGGTCTTGTAGTCGGCCAGCCGGCCGCGCAGCGACAGCAGCAGATCGCGCGGCGTCGCCGTGGCGCCGGGGCGCAGCACGACACAGGCGTGCACCGCCTCGCCCCAGCGCGGATGCGGCAGCCCGACGACGGCGGACTCCTCCACCGCCGGGTGCGCGGCCAGCGCCTTCTCGACCTCCGCGGGGTAGATGTTCTGCCCCGCGACGATGATCGTGTCGTTCATCCGGTCGCAGAGGTGCAGATAGCCGTCGTCGTCGAGGTACCCGGCGTCGCCCATGTGCACCCACTCGCCGACCAGGGTCCGGCCGGTGGCCTCGGGCAGGTTCCAGTACCCCAGCATCCGCGAGGGCGCGCGGACGCAGACCTCGCCGATGGTGCCGGGCGCCACCTCGGCGCCGTCCGGGCCGATCACCTTCACCTCGTTGCCGGGGCACGGCAGGCCGACCGTGCGCAGCAGCGCGCCGTCGCCCCGGTGGTGGTCCTCCGGGGGCAGGCACACGGCGACGCTGCCGGTCTCGGTGCTGGCGTAGATCTGCGCGAACTCGCAGCCGAACATCTCCAGGCAGCGCTTCAGCAGCGTCTCGGACATCGGCGCGGCCCCGTACGCGATCTTGCGCAGGGAGGTGAACGCGGCCGGTTCCGCCGTCCGTTCGCCCAGCATGGCCTGGAGCATCGCCGGTGCCGCGAAGGTCGTGGTGACCCTGCGGGCCCGGATCAGCCGCACCGCCTCCTGCGGGTCGAACTGCGGCATGACCACGCTGGTGCCACCGGCGTTGAAGGTGTGCATGAACCAGCCGATGCCCGCGATGCCGAAGCCGGGCAGCGAGATGAGCGCGACGTCGTCGGGCAGCCAGTCGATCCACGCCACGCCGCGCTCGCGCATCGCGTGCGGCAGGGTGAAGAAGCTCCGGTGGGCCAGCACGGCGCCCTTGGGCATGCCGGTGGTGCCGCTGGTGTAGATCTGCACGGCGGGGTCGTCGGGCCCGGTGTCCGGCTGGTGGTCGGTGTCCGGGTGGCCCGCGCTCCAGGCGAGGAGCCCGGCGCCGGGCTCGGGGGCCGCGGCGTCGCCGCCGTCCACCGGGACGGTCCCGCGCAGTCCCGGGAGGCGGCCGCGCACCTCGTCGCCGCGCTCGCGGAAGGCGGCGCCGACGAAGAGGAGCACCGCACCGGAGTCGCGCAGGATGTGGTCGACCTCGGGCGGGGTGAGCCGCCAGTTGACCGGCACGAGGACCGCCCCGACCTTCACGCAGGCCAGGATCACCAGGTAGTAGTACTCGGACTCGTGGCCGAGGTAGGCGACCCGGTCGCCGCGCCGCACCCCGGCGGCGCGCAGCGCCCACGCCGCCCGGTTGCTCTCCCGGTGCAGCGTCAGGTAGTCGACGGTGCGGTCGTCGCAGACGATCGCCGGGTGGTGCGGACGGGCACCGGCGTGGTCGCGGGAGGTGCGGTGGAGCGTCCAACTCCCCTTGTCGATGACTGGAATGGGTCCTGTCCTTCCTCTGTGCGGGCCGTTCCGGTGGAGCCGTCGCGCCGGTGGCGCGTCAATTCCACAGGCCCCGGGCGCATTTCCCCGGACGCTCCGGCGGTGGTCGGTGAACCGGTGCTCGACTGCTAGGAGTTCACGCGCCGGGCGGCGCCGCCGCGCACTTCGGTTGCCGGATTCACCGCCGATGGAAACAGGGCCCGCTGACACCGTGCTGACGAGGTCAGAGCGGTGACCGGTCAGGTGGGCGTCAGGGGAGAGTCAGCCCGGACTGCCACGATCGGTTCGATTCGAGAAAGATATCGCCCCGTACACCCAAATCCTGGACCAGGCCCCTTCTTTCCCGTCGCGGAATTCACGGCACGTCCCCGGGGGATTCACCACGGATTCCCTCGTCGCAGCCACCGGGGATTCCCCGTGCGGCCGCGCGGGGAGAGCGCCGTACGGCCGCAGCCCGGCGCGGTCACCGGGCCCGGCCGCCGGACGCGCTCCG